>NZ_CP050191.1:4275326-4575326 GCF_011745145.1 Mycobacterium sp. DL440
GCGCTGGTCAGCTTCTCGCGCTACCCGGTACCGCAGCCGCTGCTGGTCGACATCGTCGACACCATGGGCCGGTACGGCCGTCTGCAGTTGGTGAAAAGTCCCGTGCACGGCCTGGTCCTGGTGAGCCTGGATCGCGCAGTGCTCACGGAGGTGCTGCGGCACAAGAAGATCTCCCCGATGCTGGGCGCGCGCATCGACGACGACACCGTGATCGTGCACGCCAGCGAGCGTGGCCACATCAAGCAGATGCTGCTCAAGATCGGCTGGCCGGCCGAGGACCTGGCCGGCTACGTCGACGGTGAGGCCCATCCGATCGAGCTGGCCCAGGACGGCTGGGAGCTGCGCGACTACCAGCAGATGGCCACCGATTCGTTCTGGGCGGGCGGCTCCGGTGTGGTGGTGCTGCCATGCGGTGCGGGCAAGACCCTGGTCGGTGCGGCTGCGATGGCCAAGGCCGGCGCGACAACGCTGATCCTGGTCACCAACACCGTGGCCGGGCGGCAGTGGAAACGCGAACTGGTGGCCCGCACCTCACTGACCGAGGACGAGATCGGTGAGTACTCGGGCGAGAAGAAAGAGATCCGGCCCGTCACCATCGCGACGTACCAGGTGATCACGCGACGGACCAAAGGCGAGTACAAGCACCTGGAGATCTTCGACACCCGGGACTGGGGCCTGATCATCTACGACGAGGTGCACCTGCTGCCGGCACCGGTGTTCCGGATGACCGCCGATCTGCAGTCCCGGCGGCGGCTGGGCCTGACGGCGACGCTGATCCGCGAAGACGGCCGCGAAGGTGACGTGTTCTCACTGATCGGGCCGAAGCGCTACGACGCGCCGTGGAAGGACATCGAGGCCCAGGGTTGGATCGCCCCCGCCGAGTGCATCGAGGTGCGGGTGACGATGACCGACAACGAGCGCATGCTCTACGCCACCGCCGAGCCCGAGGAACGCTACAAGCTGTGCTCGACGGTGCACACCAAGATCGCGGTGGTCCGCTCGATCCTGGAACGCCATCCCGGCGAACCGACCCTGGTGATCGGCGCCTACCTGGACCAGCTGGAAGAACTCGGCGAGGAACTGGATGCCCCGGTGATCCAGGGGTCGACGAAGAACTCCGAGCGCGAGGCTCTCTTCGACGCGTTCCGCCGCGGCGAGATCTCCACGCTGGTGGTCAGCAAGGTGGCGAACTTCTCCATCGACCTACCGGAGGCCTCTGTGGCCGTTCAGGTTTCAGGCACTTTCGGGTCCCGCCAGGAAGAGGCGCAGCGGTTGGGCCGGTTGCTGCGGCCCAAGGCCAGCGGCGGCGGTGCAGTGTTCTACTCGGTGGTCTCGCGCGATTCGTTGGACGCGGAGTACGCCGCCCACCGCCAGCGCTTCCTGGCCGAGCAGGGCTACGGCTACGTCATCAAGGACGCCGACGACCTGCTGGGCCCGGCGATCTAGCCAGGTCCGTCAACGCTGAAGTTTGTGGTCATCCGGTGACCACAATCTTCAGCACAGCGAGTTATCCACAGGTACGCGAACAGGTCTGGCGAGCGCGGTTCCGGGTGTACGACCATGACGGTGTGGATGTCGACCAAGGGCTTCGCCAGCAGTCGGGGGTCATTGCGCGTCGACAAGCCCTCGATGCGGGCATGCGCTCCCACGACATTCGTCGGTTGCTCAGACGCAACGAATGGGCGCCGGTCCACGACGGCATCTATGTGAATCACACCGGACCGTTGACCTGGTGGCAACGAGCCTGGGCCGCAGTGCTTTACGCGGCTCCGGCGGCGTTGTGCCTGGAATCGGCGTTGACCGACGAGGGTGCGGTGATCCATGTCGCAGTCTCCCGCGACCGGGGCGTGCTGGCCGAACCATACGGGGTGCGCATCCACCATGTCGCACACCTGCAGGAGCGGGTGCTCTGGCACGTCGGGCCGCCACGGCTGCGTTTCGACCGACCGTGCCGGACCGCCGCGAAGATCACCCAGGTGATGCGCCGGCACGGGATCACAGTGAGCGGCGACGCCTGCGGTCCGGCATGCGAATTCGGCCGCCTCGATCTCGCGGCCTGACGTGGACAACTGCTTACGCTGAAGATTGCGGCCACCTGGTGACCGCAATCTTCAGCACTAAGCGGCTGGGCGCTAGGTGTGCGGCCCCATGGCCTTGACGACGGTGAGCAGCACCACCGAATCAGCGAGGGCCTGAAGGCTGTGCCGGCTGCGCGGGATGACGATGTGATCGCCCGGCGACCCTTCCCAGCTGGCTTCGGCGTTGGCCAGTTTCACCCTGCCCTCGATCACCTGCAGTGTCGCCTCGCCCGGGCTCTCGTGCTCGTCCAACCCGTTGCCCTCGGTCAGTGCGATCAGGGTCTGGCGCAGCTGGTGCTCATGGCCGCCGTAGACCGTGTGGGCACTGCGTCCACTACTGGCTGTGCGGGCTGCGGCCAACTGCTGACGTGCAATCGCGGTGAGCGAGATCTTCTCCATACCCAGAATCGTGCCACCTCCAGTCTGCGAACCGTGGTCGATATCGGCAACGCTACGCCGGAGTGCGCTTCACCGATGACGACTACGACGCCGTCGCCGGAGTCAACCAGCGCGGGTTCTTCGAACTGACCCGCGCCGCCATCCCCGGTGCTCGCCGCCTTGACCAAGGGAGGGCTGAACGCCGCTACCAAGGCCCTGACCATCGAGTACGCATCGAGTGGCATCCGGGCCAACGTCGTCGCGTTGGGCACCATCCGCACCCCGATGCATACGCCGGAGACCCACGCATTCGTGCCGGCGCTGCACCCGGTCGGGCGCATGAGCGATATCGACGGGCCTCTTGGGCATCACCACGATGCCCAAGAGGGTCCGAAGATTAAATCACCCGGGGTGAATCTCCCTCGTAACCGAACCGGGCCCGCAGTTGGACGAGCAATCGTTCGGCCTCGGCGATGCGGCTGTGCAGCCGGACCAGCGCTTCGGGCATCGGTGCGTCGGCCACTCGGCTGCGTTCCCGAAGCCGCCGCCACCGGAGTTCGGTGGCGGCAAGAAGATTCCGCAGCTCGGCGATTTCGCCGATCAGAATGTCCTCGAACAGCCGCGATTGGGCGATGTCAGCGCTGTGCACGGGCCTGGAACAGTCAACCGGGGCGGCCGCGCGAGAAGCCGTGCGCGGCAGGGGGTTGAACACCGTGGCCACATCGGCCCCGACTGTCGGGGCAGAGACGTTTCCGATCCCGAATTCCCGTGATATCAGCGTCACGTGGGGATCATGGAGCACATCGCGGTGCCAATCCACCGCACGTTTCACCCGACATAACCTCTTACGGTCACCTGCCAGACACGAGATGTACGTTTGACGGCTTTTTCTATGCGGGGCCATCAATGCCCAGGGGCGCAATGCCGGGCCGGGTCATCGACGGAACCCCACCGGGCGAGTGGCAGCGCCGCCAACGGTGTGCCGGCAGATCGCGTTCTTCAGGTCAGCCCAGTGCCGGGATGACCTCGCGCTCGAACAACTCGATACCGGACCGGTCGTACGCGGCCTCGGGAAAGTACAGAATGGCGTACTCGCACCCCAGGTCGCGCAACCGCTTGAGCTTTTCGATGACCTGTTCGGGTGTGCCGCTTGCCGATTCGGGTGCGGTGACGTTGGCCAGCATGGCGTCGACGGCGGCCGCCCCGGCCACCGGCGCCTGCCGGGCCCGCAACCGTCCGACGCGCTCGGCGACGTCGGCCTCGGATTCACCGATGACGGCGTTGAAGTTGGCCGACCGCACGATCGCGTCGTAGTCGGTGCCGACGTCACGGCAGTGCCCGGCGAGAACGTCCGACTTGTGCGCGAATCCCTCGGGCTCGGAGGTGAAGTTGGTGTACTGCGCATACTTGGCCGCGATGCGCAGCGTGACCTTCTCCCCGCCGCCGGCGATCCACATCGGAATACCATTGTGCTGCAGTGGCTTCGGGGCCACGATGGCGCCGTCGACCTGATAGTGCTTGCCGTCGAAGCTGACCCGCCCGTCGCGCCAGGCGTCGCGCATGATCTGCACGCCCTCGTCGAGTCGGCCCAGCCGCACGCCGGCCGATGGGAATCCGTAGCCGTAGGCACGCCACTCGTGCTCGTACCAGCCCCCACCGATACCCATCTGTACGCGGCCCCCCGAGATGATGTCGGTGGTGGCGGCGATCTTCGCCAGATAGGCAGGGTTGCGGTAGCTCATCGCGGTGCACATCTGGCCGAGTTTGATGCGCGACGTCGTCGCCGCGTAGGCGGCCATCAGCGACCAGGCCTCATGGGTGGCCTCGTCGGTCGGCACCGGAACGGTGTGGAAGTGGTCGTAAACCCACAGCGAGTCCCAGGCACCTGCGTCGGCATAGGACGCCAGGTCACGCATCACCGACCAGTGGTTTTCGGTGGGAATGTCGACGAGGTCAAGGCGCCAGCCCTGCGGGATGAAGAGTCCAAAGCGCATGGACCCCGACTTTACGACTCCAGGCGCCCAGTGGCCAGATGTCACACGCAATTGGCCCTTGGACAGTGCAAAGAACTGGCCACTCGACGTCAGCTATGAGCTGAAACCGTTGCCCGGCAAGTTTTTTCAAACCGGGTCTAGGCTGTCACCATGCCCCTTTCCAAGGAAGAACGCGAACAATTTCTGGCCGAACCGCACATCGCCGCACTGTCGGTTTACGCCGGCGACAAACGTGGACCGCTGACCGTCCCGATCTGGTACCAGTACACCCCCGGTGGCCAGCCGTGGCTGCTGACCGGGACGGGGTCACGCAAGCACCGGTTGATCGAGGCAGCCGGGCATCTGTCGTTGATGGTCGAACGGCTGGAGCCGACGGTGCGCTACGTGGCCGTCGACGGCGCGGTGGATCGCATCGAGCCGGGCACAGATGAACAACTCGTCGAGATGACCAAGCGCTACCTGGCCCCCGAGAAGGTGGAGCCGTATCTGGAGTTCGCCCGCCGCGAGCAGGGCGACAGCGTGGCCGTGTTCCTCAAGCCCGAACATTGGCTGTCCTCCGATCTGGGGGCGCTCTAGCTCCATGAGTTCGCGCCAACGTTTGTTCCGGTGGCTCTACCGCCTGGGGTTCACCCCCTGGGACGGCCACCCGTTGGCGCACAGCCTGACAGAGCTTGTCGAGGGCGCCCGCAACTCGTCGCTGCCCCCGGGGACCGCGCTCGACGTGGGTTGCGGTACCGGGGACAACGCGGTGTACCTGGCCAGACACGGCTGGCGGGTCACCGGTGTGGACTACGTGGCCAAACCGCTGAAGAAAGCGCGTGCCAAGGCCGCCGGGCTGCCCGCAATCTTCGCCAAAGCCGATGTGACACAACTGAGTTTGTCGGGCATCGGGGCCGGCTTCGATCTCATCATCGACAGTGGCTGCCTGCATGGCATGAACGCCGACGACCGTGACGGCTATGTCCGGGAAGTCAGCGCAGTGGCCGCCCCCGGCGCACAACTGCTGATCGTGGCGTTCATCCCCGGTTCGTCGATGGGTGTGCCCGGCATCGGGTTCGAAGAGGTACAACGACGCTTCAAAGACGGCTGGACGCTGCTGTCCAGCGGGGATGAGCCCGCGATGGACCAGAACGGGGCGAACGCGGCACGGTTCTATCTGTTCCAGCGCACCGCATAGGATTTCGCGCCCACCGTCATTCGGCCCGGCCGCCGAGATGTCTGGCGAGGAACCGATCGGCCCGATGGTAGAAGTCGAGCCGATTGGCGGGCTTGACGAAGCCGTGTCCCTCGTTCTCGTACATCGCATACTCGTGGTCGAGGCCGTGTTCTGCCATGGCTGCCACGATCTGCTCGGACTCCGCCCGCTTCACCCGTGGATCGTTCTCGAGACCGGATCTTCAGCGATCACCTCTGTCTCACCGGACTTGAGGTCCATCCGGACCAGCCGAGCCGTATTGGAGCCGACCGAGGACAGCAGATACATTGCCGTGCCGTCTTGTGTGAAGCCGACGGGGCCCGTGGTTTCGGCGTCTTCGGGTCCGACCTCCAGCAGCGTCCGCCACTCGGAGGTCTCGTCATCACGCACCAGGATCACCATCCCACCGTCGGCGGTGGGGGTGGCCGCGCCCCGCACCGCCAGGGCGTAGTCGACCACCCAGCCGAGATAGCCGGGGTTCTCCACGATCTTGCGCAGTTCCCCCGTCGTCAGATCGAGGTGATACACATCGTGCAACTGCGGATTGTCCTTGTTGATTCCGAGCAGCACCTCGTTCGGAAATCGCTTGTAGTGGGCGATGATTCGACACTGCACGTCGTCTATCGGCGTCAGGTCACGCTCGACCCCGGTCTCCAGATCGACATCGAACAGCCGAAAGTTCTCGCTGCCGTCCTTGTCCCGCACGTACATGACATGACGGTTGTCGTGCGCCCAGAAATAGCCCTGTATTCCACGGTCGGTGTCGTGGGTGACCGCGCTCTCGTTGCCCGCACCGGCGTCACCGACGAACACGTTGAGCACACCGTCGACGGGGGCGACGAACGACAACCGGGTGCCATCGGGCGATATCTGTACCGCCGCCCGCTCCGGATTGCCCAGCAGGGCTTCCAGCGGGATGAGTTTCACGTCTCCCAGCTCACCTGACATTCCGCCCCCTCGTTCGGTGTGCCGTCCATCATGCCGACCCGCGCTGCCGGCGGGAACCCATTCGCAGCGCTATACCCGGAGGCGGGCTCGGGGCTGATTCACATCCCCAAGGCGGCCATCGCTCCGTCGACTGTGGCGGTGCGCAACTGCTCGCCGGGAACGTCGGGGAATTGCAGGCAGCAGTCCTGCAGGCCGCCGAAGGCGATAACGGCGCGGGTGGATTGTTCGAGGGTCGGCGCGCGGCCGAACACCAGCACGCCGAGTCTGGCGCGCCAGGCCAGCAGTTGGTCGATCAACCCCAGATCGACCAACGTGGTCAGCTCGGAAACGATCAGGATGAGATCGGCGCGGTGCCGGTAATGAAAGTCGAAGTAGCCCTCCAGAAGTTCCCGGGCTGAGGCCCGGGCTGTGCCGCGTTTGCGTTCCTGCTCCGCGATGAAGGCCTCGCCCTCCTCGATGAGGGGTTGCAGAATGCTGCGGACCAGCTCCTCGCGTGACCGGAAGTGGTAGTACAACGCGGGTTTGGTGATGCCGAGGCGGTCGGCGATGTCCTGCAGACTGGTGCGGACCACGCCCTTCTCGGCGAACAGTTCGCGCGCCACATCCTGGATGCGTTGCCGGGTATCCAATGCAGGCTTGGCCACGTAACCACCCTAACTTACTTAACGATAGGTAAGCTGACGAACGAAGTACTTACCGACCGTTAAGTAAGGGGGCAACATGAAGGTACTCATCTCCGGCGCCAGCATCGCCGGGCCGGTACTCGCCTACTGGCTGTCTCGGCACGAGTTCGACGTCACCGTGGTGGAACGCTCGCCCGCGCTCCGCAAAACCGGTGGCCACGCCGTCGACCTGTTCCGGCCCGCCATGGAGATCTCCGAGCGCATGGGCGTGCTGTCCGACATCGAGGCGCATGCCACCGGCACCACCGAGATGCTCATCCATCGACCCGGCACGTCGCGCCCCGCGCGCCTCGACTACCTCAAGATCATCGGCGCCATGTCCGACCGGCACGTCGAGATCATGCGGGATGACCTCAGCGAGATCTACTACCAGGCAGGCCGAGACGACGTCGAGTACCTGTTCGGGGACACCATCACCTCGATCTCGCCCGACGGGGACGTGAGGTTCGAGCGCAACGCACCCCGACGCTTCGACGTGGTGGTGGGAGCCGACGGGCTGCACTCCGGGGTGCGCCGTCTGACGTTCGGCGACAACGTTTCCGAGAACTTCCTCGGCGGATACCTCTCGGTGGTCTCAGTGCCGAAGGCCCTGGCCCGTGACGGTGAGATGACCGGCTACTTCAAACCGGGCCACATGGCCGGCATCTACACCGCCGACCATCTCGACGACGCCCGCGCGGTGTTCATCTTCCGCCCGAGCCAACCGCTGGATTACGACTACCGCGATGCGGACCGCCAAAAGGCGCAACTACGCGCCGCGTTCGAGCACATGAGTTCCGAAGTGGACCGCTGGCTCGACGAGGTGCCGTGGACGCCGACGTTCTACTTCGATGCCATCACGCAGCTGGAGATGACGACGTGGTCGCGCGACCGGGTGACCCTCGTCGGGGATGCGGGCTACTGCCCCGGACCCGCCGTCGGCGGCAGCACCAGCCTCGCGGTGTATGGCGCCTATGTCCTGGCTGCCGAGATGGTCCGCGCGGGTGACGATTACGCCGCGGCGTTCGCCGCGTATGAACGCACCATGTTGGCACCCGTCCAAGGCAGCCGAAAGTTGGCGGCCGTCAACGCGAAAACGGTGGTGCCCATGAGTGGTTGGGGCATTCGCGCACTGGTGGGTGCCGGGCAGGTGATCTCGCTCCTGCCGCTGGGCGTGACCCAGTCACTCGCTCGGCTCAACGCCAAGGGTGTGCGGCTGTACGACACGATGCCGCTGCCTGCCTGGCCGTCCTCGTTGACCAGATGAGCACGTGCATGCGGGCGTAGCGTGGCCGCATGGGCGAACTTTCCGACGATGTGATCGCGTTCCTGTCCGAAGGCACCCGCACCGCGGTGCTGAGCTGGGTGGCAACGGACGGCCGACCGTTGGCCGCGCCGGTGTGGTTTGTGGTGGACGACGGAGAACTCGTCTTCAACACCGGTAAGACCACCGGCAAAGGCCGGGCCCTGGCCCGCGACCCGCGGGTGGTGCTGTGCATCCACGACGACAATCCGCCGTTTTCATTCGTCCAAGTTCAGGGCACAGCGTCCATCAGTGAGGATCCCGACGAGGCGCTGGCCATTGCCACCCGCGCCGGCGGCCGCTATATGGGTGCCGACCGCGCCGAGGAATTCGGCCGGCGCAACGGCGTCCCGGGCGAACTCGTGGTGCGAGTGAAACCGACGAAAGTCAATGCCGCGTTCAACCTGGCGGATTGAGGTGGCGTGATGGGGGTCGTTCCCGATGTTTCCCAGTTCGCCGACATGTTGTCCCGCGATCACGGGCTCTGCGTGCTGAGCACCCTACGTCGCGACGGGAGCATCCAGTCGTCGGTGGTGAACGCCGGCGTGATGGCGCACCCACGCACCGGTGAACCGGTCGTCGCCCTCGTGGCGATCGGCGGGGCGCGAAAGCTCCAGCACCTACGCGCCGATCCTCGGGCCACTGTCGTCGCCCGCGCCGGCTGGCAGTGGGTGACGGTCGAGGGAACCGCGGAGATCATCGGGCCCGACGATCCTGATCCCGGCACCGATGCAGAGGGTTTGCGTCTGCTCTTGCGCGCGGTGTTCGAGGCTGCCGGCGGCACCCACGACGACTGGGACACCTACGACCGCGTCATGCGCGAGGAGCGTCGCGCCGCGGTGCTGATCACCCCCGCGCGGGTTTACTCGAACCCCGGCTGAGATCGAGTTGGCACACAGGGGTCGTGAAGTCGCGAAATCAACAGCCCTGAGCGCAATCTCGGTGCCCGCGCACGCAAAAGCCCCCGACTTGCGCCGGGGGCCTTTGACATTTCGTGCTTACGACTCCAGCGAGGCCGGGGGCAGGAAGCGGTCGCCGTACTTGGCGGCCAGTTCCTTGGCGCGGGCGACGAAGGCCGCCTGGCCAACTCCACCGGCACCCTCGTAGCCGACGATGAACTGGGCCGAACCACCGGTGTACGGCGGGAAGCCGATACCCATGATCGAGCCGATGTTCGCGTCAGCGGTAGACGTCAAAACACCCTCGTCGATGCACTTCTGGGTCTCCAGTGCCTCGGCGAACAGCATGCGGTCGATCATGTCCTGCAGCGGCAGCTCGACCGAACCCGAGTTGAAGGTCTCCTTCAGCCCCGGCCACAGCTGCGTCCGCTTGCCGTCGACGTACTCGTAGAAGCCCGCACCCTTCAGGCGCGACGGGCGGCCGAGCTCGATCATCTTCTCGACGACGACCTCGTTCATCTGCTTCTCGTAGGTGCCGCCGGCGGCTTCGATGCCTTCCTTGGTGGCAACCGCGATCTTGTGCATGAGCTCCAGGTTCAGCTCATCCGACAGCTGCAGCGGCGCCGCCGGGTAACCGGCCTGCGAACCCGCCTGCTCGATCGACGCGGGCTCTACGCCCTCGCCCAGCATGGCCAGCGCCTCGTTGACGAAGGTGCCGATCACGCGGGAGGTGAAGAAGCCGCGGCTGTCGTTGACCACGATCGGGGTCTTGCGGATCGCCAGGGTGTAGTCGAACACCCGGGCCAGCGCCTCGTCAGAGGTCTTCTCGCCCTTGATGATCTCCACCAGCGGCATCTTGTCGACCGGGGAGAAGAAGTGGATGCCGATGAAGTCCTCTTGGCGCTTCACACCGGTCGCCAGACCGGTGATCGGCAGCGTGGAGGTGTTCGAGCCGAGCAGTGCGTTGGGCTCGACGATGTCCTCGATCTCCTGGAACACCTTGTGCTTGAGTTCCTGGTTCTCGAACACGGCCTCGATCACGAAGTCGACGCCCTTGAGATCCTGCGGATCGGCAGTCGGGGTGATCTTGGCGAGCAGCGCCGCCGACTTCTCTTCGGTGGTCTTGCCCCGCTTGAGTGCCTTGGCCTCGATGCCCTCCGAGTACGCCTTGCCCTTGTCAGCGGCTTCCTGCGTGACATCCTTGAGGACGACGTCGTAGCCGGCCTTGGCCGACACGTAGGCGATACCGGCGCCCATCATGCCCGCGCCCAGCACACCGATCTTCTTGATCTCCTGCTTGGCGATGCCCTCGGGCCGCGACGCGCCGCCGTTGATGGCCTGCAAGTCCAGGAAGAACGCCTGAATCATGTTCTTGGCGGTCTGGCCGGTGACCAGCGAGACGAAGTAGCGGCTCTCGATGCGGGTGGCGGTGTCGAAGTCGACCTGCGCACCCTCGACCGCGGCATCCAGGATGGCCCGCGGTGCCGGCATCGGGGCGCCCTTGAGCTGCTTCTTGAGCAGAGCCGGGAAGGACGGCAGGATCGCGGCGAGCGCCGGACTGGACGGGGTGCCGCCGGGGATCTTGTAGCCCTTGACGTCCCACGGCTGGGCGTGGGCCTCGGGGTTGGCCTTGATCCAGGCCTTGGCGGCGGGAACAAGTTCCTCAACCGAGCCGACGAGTTCGTCAACGAGACCGGTGTCCTTGGCCTTGGCCGGGCTGAAGCGCGTGCCCTGGCTCAGGATCTCCATGAAGGCCTTCTGGATACCGAACATGCGCACGGTACGGGCCACGCCGCCACCGCCGGGCAGCAGGCCCAGGGTGACCTCGGGCAGACCGATCTGGCTGCCCTTGACGTCCGCGGCGATGCGGTGGTTGGTCGCCAGCGCGATCTCCAGGCCACCGCCGAGCGCCGCTCCGTTGATGGCGGCGACGACGGGCTTGGGCAGGGTCTCCAGCTTGCGCAGGTCGGCCTTGATGAACTCGACCTCGGCGAACGACGCGGCGGCGTCGTCGGGTCCGACGTTCATCATGCCCTTGAGGTCACCGCCGGCGAAGAAGGTCTTCTTCGCACTGGTGATGACCACACCGGTGATCGAATCCTGCTCGGCCACAAGGCGTTCCACCGCAGCATGCATGGATTCCTTGTAGTGCTCGTTCATCACGTTGGCCGAACCGGTCGGGTCGTCCAGCGTCAGGGTGACGATGCCGTCGGCATCCTTGTCCCACTGAATGGTGTTCTCAACTGTCATTTTTCTCAGGCTTCCGCTCTTTAGACGCGCTCGATGATGGTGGCCACGCCCATGCCGCCGCCGATACACAGCGTGATCAGGGCACGCCGAGCGCCACGACGCTCGAGCTCGTCGACCATGGTTCCGGTGATCATGGCGCCGGTGGCGCCCAGCGGGTGGCCCATCGCGATGGCGCCACCGTTGACGTTGAGCTTCTCGTCCGGGATGTTGAGGTCCTTCTGGAACTTCAGGACGACGGAGGCGAAGGCCTCGTTGAGCTCGAACAGATCGATGTCATCGACGGTCAGGCCGGCCCGGTCGAGCACCTTTTTGGTGGCCGGGGTCGGGCCGGTGAGCATGATGACCGGGTCGGCACCGCTGGTGGCGGTGGCCACGATGCGCGCCCGCGGGGTGAGATTTTGTGCACTCCCCACCTTTTCTGAACCGATCAGCAGCAGGCCGGCACCGTCGACGATGCCCGAGCTGTTGCCACCGGTGTGGACGTGGTTGATCTTCTCGACGTAGTGGTACTTCTGCAGCGCCACGTCGTCGAAGCCGCCCATCGCGCCGACACCGTCGAACGCGGTCTTGAGCTTGCCCAGGCTCTCCACGGTAGAGCCGGGACGCATGTGCTCATCGTTGTCGAGGACGACGAGGCCGTTCTGGTCGCGGACCGGGACGACGGACTTCGCGAAGTAACCGCCGGACCAGGCCGCCGCAGCACGCTCCTGCGACCGGGCCGCGTAGGCGTCGACGTCCTCGCGGGAGAAGCCCTCGATGGTGGCGATCAGGTCGGCACCGATGCCCTGCGGCACGAAGCCGATGCGGTAGTTGGTCTCCGGGTCAGAAGCCCAGGCGCCGCCGTCGGAACCCATCGGAACGCGGCTCATCGACTCGACACCACCGGCCAGGACCAGGTCGTCCCAGCCGGAGCGGACCTTCTGGGCAGCCAGGTTGACGGCCTCGAGGCCCGAGGCGCAGAAGCGGTTGAGCTGGAAACCACCGGTGGTTTCCGGCAGCTTGGCCACCAGGCCGGCGGTACGGGCGATGTCGCCACCCTGATCGCCGACCGGGGACACCACGCCCAAGATGACGTCGCTGATCAGCGTCTCGTCCAGGTCGGGGTACCGGCTGCGGATCTCCTGGATCAGGCCGACAACCAGGTTGACCGGCTTGATCTCGTTGAGTGCGCCGCCGCGCTGCTTGCCACGGGGCGTGCGGATCGCCTCGTAGATGAAGGCTTCTTCGGACATGTCTGCTCCCCTGCCGTATCGGCGTCCAGGTTCAGGTCGGGTTGTGGAACCGCCCAGCGAATGTGGGCAGTCCTCTGAACGGCAGCGTATCAGCCTCGCCCAACCCGTTGGTTGGGCCTGTGCTCAGCATCTCGCTTCCGCCGCAACGCGAGTGTGGCCACTGGAAGCCGTCAGACCGGTTCCGGCGCGGCTGCGTGCGTAACGTCCGGGGCGACGGTTTCGCCGCGGATGAACGCCGTGGCGATCAGCCCGAGCACGATGACGCCTGCCGCGATGTACCCGACCATGGAGACACTGTGGGTCATCGCGTCGCGTGCGGCATCCGCCACCCACTGCGTCTGAGGCTGGGCGCCGAGGCCCCTGATCGCAGCGCCGGCACTGTTGGTGACGGCGTGCGCGAAGCCGTCGACCTGCTGCGGAGGCACTCCCGCCTCAGCGAGCGTGGCGTTCAACCGCGAGCTGAGCGCACTGAAGAAGGTTGTGGTCAGGACCGCGATGCCCAGCGCCGACCCGAGCTGACGGAATGCGCTCTGGATACCCGAGGCCTGTCCTGAGCTCCGCTCCGGAATGTCACCCAGCACGACATTGGTGACCTGCGCGGTCGCGAAACCGACACCGATGCCGTAGCAGAACAGCATCCCCGCGAGATGCCACCACGGGGCGTCGACCGCAGCAACGTAAGCCAGGCCGGCCAGCCCGACTGCCTCAAGCAACAGTCCCAGCCGCACCAGATCGAGGGGCGAGGCCTTCGCGGCCAACCCGAAGCTCGCGCCGCTGGCGACGAAGCTGCCGATGGCGATCGGCACCAGGGCCAGTCCGGCCTGCACGGCGCTGTAACCCAGGGTGAACTGCATCCACAGCGGGAGCACCGCCACGATGCCGAACTCGCCGACACCGATGATCAGCGTGGCGATGTTGCCGTTGCGAAATGATCCGATCGAGAACAACCGGACATCCATCAACGCGCGACCCGGATCCGAGCCGCGAGCCAGAACCGTCTGGCGCACTGCGAAACCCACCAAGGCCGCGACTGCGAGAACAAGTGTCACCGCGACGGGCGACGGGCCGCCGGCCCAGGTGAAACCGAACACCGTCAACGGCTCCTGCACCGTCAGCCATCCGTACCTGCGGCCCTCGATCAGACCGAACGCGAGAAAGCCCAGACCGACGATCGACAACAATGCCCCGAACACGTCCACCCGGCCGGCAACCTTGGGTGAGCGATCCAGGAATACCAGGGACGCCACGAAGATGAGACAGGCCAGGGGAATGTTGATGCCGAAGGCCCACCGCCACGAAACGTGCTCCGACAACCAGCCGCCCAGCAGCGGACCCAAGGCTGCCGCGGCCCCGATCGTGGAACCCCATACGGCAAACGCCTGGCCGCGGGCCTTTCCGGTGAAGGAGGCGTTCAACAGGGACAACGAGGTCGGCAGGATCATCGCCGCGCCCGCACCCTGGACGAAGCGCGCGACGATCAGCAGCTCGCCGGTGGACGCCAGACCGGCCAGCAGACTCGACGCACCGAAAACCACAACGCCGGTGAGGAAGATGCGGCGGGCACCGACGATGTCGGCGATGCGACCGACCAGGAGCAGCAGCGCCGCCAAGATGATTGCGTATGACTCCTGAATCCATTGGGCCTGAACAGAACTGACGTTCAGGTCCGCGATGATCGACGGGACGATGACGTTGACGATGGTGGTGTCGACCACGATCAACGCCACTCCCAACGCGATCGCGATCAAACCGAGCCAGCGCCGCGTGGACGTGGAAATATTCAATGGACTAGACCCGCTGCAGCTCAAACAGCGGAATCGCCCGGGTGGTCTTCGCCTGGTATTCGGCGTACGTGGGCTCCATGGCGGCGACTGTCGGGAAGGTTGCCTCGCGTTCGGCGTCCGGCAGTTCCCGCGCGACGACGTCGCGGGAATCCGTGCCTACCTCGATGCGCGCTTGCGGGTTGGCCCGCAGGTTGTGCACCCAGGCCGGGTCGATGTCAGCACCGGCCAGGGAACCGACAATGAGGAGCTTCCCGTCGATCCGCACCGGGGTCAGCACAACCGTCCGTGGCTGACCCGTCCTGGCGCCTTTTGTCGTGAGCAAGATCAGGTCGGCGCCTTCGAACGGACCGCCCACCTTGCCATCGTTGGCGCGGAACTCGTCGATGACGGACTTGTTGAACGCCTTGATCGTTTGGGCGTCGGGGAGCTGGTCAGCCATGTAATCCCCGTCGTAGTGCGGATCCGGCACCTTTGATAAACCTCCATAATCAAGTTACTTTATTATGAAGATATCTAGCGGGCGGTAGGTTGTCAAAGCCGCCGGGCACACAACGACAGAGGCAGGTGAGCGATAACCATGGACGATCCGACCGCCGCGGACGTCGCCGAACAACGCGTTCGCCTGATGGAAGAGCTCAGGATCTACGGCTCGACGTACAACCAGTTCAGCCGGCTGTTCGCGAGCTGGCTCGGGCTGTACTCCACTGACGCCGAGGCACTCCTGGAGATCGTCTACGCCGAGGACCACGGCGCCCCACTGTCGCCGGCCCGTCTGGCCACCCGCATCGGGTTGTCGTCAGGTGCCACCACCTCGCTGCTCAACCGCCTCGAGGACGCCGGGCATGTGGTGCGCAGCCGGGAAAGCAGCGATCGACGCATCGTCACCCTGCGAAGCGGTCAGCAGGTCCACGACCGCGCGGACGAATTCTTCGCGACGCTGGCCCAGCAGTTCGACAAGACGATGTCGCGCTATCCGCCTGAACTGCTCAAGAGTTTCGAGTCCTTGGTGATCGATCTGCACACCACCATGGCTGCCCACCTCTCCGAACGCAGCGAGGAGCCTGGCACCTGACCAGAACCCCGCGTCAGGCCGAGCGGGGCTCCTCGATGGCCATCAGCGTCGGGTAGTCGGTGTAGCCGATCGGCCCCGGCGCATAGAAGGTCGACACGTCGGGCTCGTTGAGTTCGGCACCCAGGATCAGCCGGTCGATCAGGTCCGGGTTGGCCAGGAATGCCCGCCCCACCGCGGCTGCGCTGATCGCGCCCCACTCCGCATAGCCCTCCAGCGCAGAGAAGTCGGTGCCGGTGCCGCGCCCGGTGTTGAGGACGAACACCCCCGACCACAAGGCGCGGATGACGCCGAAGACGTGTTCAGCCGGGTCGATGAGCACGTGCAGGTAGGCCAGGCCCAGCGGGGCAATCCGCGCCAGCAATGCCTCATAGGTGGCGACGGTGTCGTTTTCCCGCATGTCACCGGCGGTATTTCCGGGTGAGATGCGCAACCCGACGCGGCCCGCGCCGAGCTCGTCGACGACGGCCTCGACCACCTCGGCGGTCAGCCGGGCCCGGTTCTCCGGCGACCCGCCGTAAGCGTCGGTGCGCTGGTTGACCACATCGGAGGCGAACTGGTGCAGCAGGTAGCCGTTGGCGCCGTGGATCTCCACGCCGTCCATACCGGCGTCGATTGCCCGGCGCGCGGCGGCGCGGAACTGCTCGACGATCACCGGGATCTCAGCGGTGTCGAGTGCCCGCGGTGTCTGCAGCGGCTTCTTGCCGGTCGGCGTGTGGGTGACCAGCTCGGCGGCGATCGCCGACGGCGCGACGGGTTCGAACCCGCTGATGTCGGGGTGGGCCATCCGGCCGACGTGCCACAACTGAACGAACATCTTGCCGCCGGCACCATGCACCGAATCCGCGATCTCGGCCCAGCCGTACTGATGGCGGTCGGTGTAGATGCCCGGGGTGTTCAGGTAGGCGCCGTTGGCGGTCTCGGCCACAGCGGTGGCCTCACTGATGATCACGCCGGCACCGGCACGTTGCGAGTAGTACTGGGCCGCCAGCGGCGACGGGGTGCCGTCAGCGTCGGCACGCGAACGCGTCAGCGGTGCCATGAACAGACGGTTGGTGGCGGCGGTGTCGCCGACCTGGATCGGCTGAAGCAGTGCGGCATCGGCGTTCAGTTTGTAGCTCACGCCGGTCTAAAGCGCCCGGGGCATCCGGATCATTCCCGCATTAGCCTCTAGCAACATGACTGTCACACGGCTGCGGCCCTTCGCCGTCACGATCTTCGCGGAGATGTCTGCGCTGGCCAGCCGCCTCGGCGCGGTCAACCTGGGCCAGGGTTTCCCGGACGAGGACGGCCCGGCCGCGATGCTCAAAGTGGCGCAGAACGCGATCGCCGAAGGCCACAACCAGTACCCGCCGGGCCTCGGCATCCCCGAGTTGCGCGCCGCGATCGCCGCGCAGCGCAAACGCCACTTCGGCATCGACTACGACCCAGACACCGAGGTGCTGGTGACCGTCGGCGCCACCGAGGCAATCGCCGCATCGGTCCTCGGCCTGGTCGAGCCGGGCTCGGAGGTCCTGGTGATCGAGCCGTTCTACGACTCGTATTCCCCCGTGATCGCGATGGCCGGGTGTGTGCGCACTGCCGTGCCTCTGATCGCCGATGGCGCCGGCTTCGGGATCGACATACAAGGTCTCCGTGCTGCCGTGACACCCAAGACCCGCGCGCTGATCCTCAACTCCCCGCACAATCCCACCGGCGCTGTCGCTTCCGATGCCGAGTTGCGCGCCGTCGCCACGCTGGCCATCGAACATGACCTGCTGGTGATCACCGATGAGGTGTATGAGCAGTTGGTGTTCGGCGTCGAGCACCTGCCGCTGGCCGGCTATCCCGGTATGGCCGAGCGCACCGTGACCATTTCCAGCGCGGCCAAGATGTTCAACGTCACCGGCTGGAAGATCGGCTGGGCCTGTGGGCCTGCCGACCTGATCGCCGGGGTGCGCGCCGCCAAGCAATACCTGAGCTATGTGGGCGGAGGCCCGTTCCAGCCCGCGGTGGCCCACGCGCTCAACCGCGAGGATGGCTGGGTGGCCGACCTGCGAGAGTCGTTCCAGGCCAAGCGGGATCGGCTGGGTAACGCACTGGCCGACATCGGGTTCGAGGTGCACGACAGCCACGGCACCTATTTCCTGTGCGCCGACCCACGGCCACTGGGCTATTCGGACAGCGCGCAGTTCTGCGCCGAGCTGCCGCACAAGGCGGGGGTGGCGGCTATCCCGATGTCGGCGTTCTGCGATGCTGAGGCTCCGCACGCCGAACTGTGGAATCACTTGGTGCGCTTCGCCTTCTGTAAGCGCGACGACACCATGGAAGAGGCCATCCGTCGGCTCGGTGTGCTGCGGGCCTAGCCTTCGTCGCTCAGCTTGATGGCGCGCTCACGGGCGGTCATCGCACCCCAGATGCCATAGGGCTCGGGAGCGGAGAGGGCATGCGCGCGGCACCGGTCCAGCACCGGACAGGCCCGGCAGATCGCCCTGGCCGCGTCCTCCCGCCTGCGCAGTGGGCGGCCTCGAACCTCCTCAGGGAAGAACACCTCAGCCGGATGGTCCCGACAGAGACCGTGCAGCTGCCAACTCCACTCATCGAGCGCGGGCGGCGGCAGGTTGCGGGGTGAGCGGTAGATCGGGATCGCTGGACGCGCAACGAGTTCCGGCGGCGACGCGCTGTCGAAAAGCGTGCGGGACAAGGCGTTCACTCCTTTGAGGGAAGTGGTGTGTGGCCTGCCATGCTGCCAGCCCAGCCGGAGGCACCACGTTGTCACCATGTAAGGAATCGACCGCAGATCGCGACACTTTGCTGCCCAATTCCGGCACGCTGAGGGCCATCGAGTGGTACGCCGGGGCTCCGCCCGGGGACTTCTGCGATTCGAGTAGTCCGATACTCGCGCGCAACCTCAGCGAATTTGCCACCATCGTAAAGACACTGGTGGGAGGTGGGATGAAGCTCGGATCAACAACGCTTGGGCGGACTGCCGGGCTCACGGCGGTCGCCGCTTCGGTAGTGCTGACGGTGGCCTGTAGCGGGCAGCCCCACACCGAGGTGACGCCACAGGCGCCGACGAGCGCGAGTGCGTCGCTGCCGTCATCGACGTCGAGCAGCTCGGTGTCGAGCACGCATTCGGACCCGACGACCACGGGCTACGGCACCGGTGGGTACACCCGCACGACGTCCTCGACCACGACGACGCTTCCAGTCCCGACCGAGACCACGACATTGACTACGACGACGTTGCCGTCCCCAACCACGACCACGACCACGGCGCCGCCGGTCCCGTCCTCGCAGGCGCCACCGGCGTGAGCGACGACGCAAAGTCGCTCACCCAGTCCGCGGAGCGGTGGCTGAGCCTGGCGGCCCTGGTCGTGGCGCCGACTTCGTTGATCACCGGGTTGTGTTACTTCTTCGGCCTGCTCTTCATCCGGAACAAGTTGAAGTACTTCGGCGTGGATCCGTCGGCTCTCGGCTACACGTCGGCCGACTACGCCGTCACCACCGTGGGGCTGTTCTTCTTCGCAGCCCTGCGCGTACTGATCGTCCTCGCGGTGCTGGCAGTGCTCGCGGTGGCCATTCGGCACTGGGTGACCACCGGGCGCCGAATCACCTTGCTACGCACCATCGCATGGTCGTTGGCGGGCTTGGGCGCGGTGGGCCTGGCGACCGTCGCGATCTGGCTGGCATCCGGGTACAGCCTGATCGACAAGGTCGTCAAAGGTGCCCCAGCCACGTACATGGCGGGCACGATCGCAGCCGCTATCGCGCTCCTCACCGCGGGCTACTGGGCGCTGGCCATCACCGGCGGCACCGGCGGGCCGGGCCGGCTACCCAAACTGGCCGAGCGGACCTTGCTCGCACTGGCGGTCACGGGCCTGGTGGTGGCGTTGTTCTGGGTCACCGACCTTTACGCCGTCGAGCAGGGCAAGGGCGACGGCGCATACACCGCAAGCAAATTGTGGGCTGCCGACGGCGATTACACGGCAGTGCAACTAGACACCACCGAGGCGCTGAACCTGCCGGGCACCCTGGTCAGGACGACGGTCCTCCCTGCCCAAGGGCTGCCGGCCCCACCGCTCTACCGCTACCAATGCCTGCGCGTCCTCGAAGCGCACGGTGGGCGCTATGTGCTTGTGCCGGCCAGATGGTCGCGCGAGCGTGGCTACGCCATTACCGTGACGCCCGATGCGACACACCGCATCACCGGAGTCGTGAACTCGACTCCCGTTGCGGCGGGACCCAATGTCGACCCGTTCTGGCAGTGCCCGGAGCTGGTTCGTACTTTCCAGCCGTCAGATCTCGAACCCATGCTGATCGGGCCCGAGGACGCACAGTCGATCGTCGGCGCCCTGGGCCTCACCGCAGGCAGCCCCGACACCGCTACCGACGCCGCATCTGCCACCGGCGATTCCGTCCCGCCGAACGGTTGTGCGCCCGTTGGTGATCCATCTGCGGCCCCGGCAGCCCTACCGCCGTATCCGGCCGCTGTGCCGGCGACGCGAGAGCGCGAGATCATCGGCGTCGGCACTGGCGGCCGGATGTGGTTGCGGCAACGGGCCCTGACGTTCACCAACCCCGCCGAGGCCTCGGATTTCATGGCCCGCGTCCAGGATCACTGGGGCTACTGCGTGGGCAAGACGGTCGCGGTGAACCGGCACGATGAGGCCCAGCCCCGCATTCTCGGCGCACCCGGACTACAGGAAGGCATTCTGTCCACGCCTGATTCGGCATCGTCGAGCGCGACCCCGGACTGCACACAAGCCCTGGCCGCCAAGTCGAACATCGTCATCGCGGTCGATCTGTGCGGCGCGAAAGATCCTTCGCGCGCCGTCGCCGTCGCCTACGCGATGCGGGAGCGGATCCCCACCGACTAGTGCAGTGCGGCGGCCACCGCCCACAGCGCGGCCAGATCCTCCGGCTCGGTCCGGATCGGGCTGAGCACCACGTCGGTGGCACCGGCGTCGAGGTAGCGCTGCAAGTGTGCACGCACCTGCTCCGCCGACCCGACCGCCGCCAGCTCCGTGATGTCGGAAACCTGTTCGCGGGCAATAACTTTCTGATACGACGGAATGGTCTCATAGAACGCGAGCCGTTCCGCTGCGGCAGCCCGGGCAGCATCGACGTCGTCGGCGACGAGTGCCGGCACCATGGCCACCACCCGCGGTTGCGGCCGGCCCACCGCCGTAGCCGCCGCGGTGATCGTCGGCACGATGAACTCCCCCACGGTGCGCAGCCCGGCGAGGTACGGCAGTGTGCCATCGGCCAATTCACCGGTCACCCGAAGGGCCTTCGGCCCCATCGCGGCCACGTATACGGGGACCGGGGCACCACCGGGCACGTGCACGGGCAACTCCGGGCTCGCGGTGAACTCAGTGCCGTGGAAGTCGACCGCGCCGTCGTGGAGGATCGCGCGGAGCACCTCCAGGTGTTCCCGCAACCGGCCCACCGGATCCGGCCACACCGTGCCGAATGCCCGGTGCTCGGGCGGGTGCGAACCCAAGCCGAGTCCCAGAGTGAAATTGCCGTGCGTGCCGGCCTGCGCGGTCTGCGCCGCGGACGCCACCACGAGAGGGTGACGGGGATTCAGCGGCACCACTGACGTGCCGACGCCGAGACCAGGTACCGCGGACCCGATCAACGCGGCCAGGGTGATGGCGTCGATGTCGAATTGCTGGGCCACCCAGATCTGACGGACCCCCGCCGCATACGCGGTGCGGGCCTCTGAGATCGCGGCATCGACGACATTGGGGGCGGAAGGGTTCAGGGCGAGGATGACTCCGGTCGGCATACTCCCACCAACCGGCGGGGCAGTCGGACCTATTCCGTTCCGATCACGATGCGCCGGACTCTGGCGAGTTACGAATTCGACTGGGCGAAAATTACCGACGCCGTGAATAAATCATGACGCGCCGCTGCAACCGTTCAATGGCGACGTCGAGAACGAGTGTCTTGGCGCGCTTGATGAGGAACTCCGGGATCGGCATCGCGAGGTCGACGATGATGTCGAACCGCACCCGCGTCCTGTCCACCTCGGGCGTCAGGTTGTATTCGACGTGCTGACCGCGCTGCTGCAGGTTGGGTTCGGCATCCCAGACCATCCAGTTGTCGCCCCAGTGGAACTCGAGCAGCTCTATGTCCGTGATGCCCATCAACCGCATCGTGGTCTTGACGTGGTGGGGCCTGCCGTCGGGATATCGGTCGATGACCTTGATGCGACGGTGCACCGCAGACCAGGACGGCAGCGCGTCGACGTCGGCGAGCACCTCCATGATCGCCTCCGGCGAGGCCTCGAAGACCGCCTCGCGTGATGCCTGTACGGCCACGCCCCCAAATCTAGCGAAGTATCCCGCCCAATGCTGCGGTTCTTCGCTTTGAGGACCGCCAACAATCAGTTGGGTTGCCGCGCAACGATCACCGGCGCGGTGGAGGAATGCACTACTGCGGAACTGACCGAGCCCAGCAGCATCCCGGCGAATCCACCCCGACCCCGGTTACCGACCACCACGAGCTGTGCGGTTTCGGCCTGGGCCAGCAGTTGGCGGGCCGGCTCATCGGGCATGACCACCCGCCGGACCGCGACGTCGGGATACCGCTCACCCCACCCGGCCAGCTGTTCGGCCAGCGCACGCTCGGCCTCGCTGCTCAGATCCTCCCACTTGACCGCGGGGAATTCGAAGTTCAGGTCCGTCCAGGTGTGAAGGACCACGAGCTCCACACCGCGCCGTGCCGCCTCGTCGAACGCGATCGCGGTGGCGAGCTCAGATGCGGGTGACCCGTCGACGCCGACCACCACGGGCGCCGTCGGCGGGCGTTCGTTCTCGGGAATCACCGCTACCGGACCGTGGGCGTGGTGCGCCAGGCTTGAGCTCACCGATCCGAGCAACCGGCGTCCCCATTTGCTGAGGCCGCGGGAACCGACCACCACCAGATCGGCACGTCGGGAGTACTCGATCAGCGTGGCAACCGCATGCCCCGGAACAGCTTTCGCGACGACGTGAAGAGGATGTGCTCCAGCAGCCTCCACGGCGACCCGTTGGGCGGCATCGAGGACGTCCTGACCCAGCTGGTCCTGATAATCCCAATATTCTTGGGGCAGAGCCACATCCAACCAGATCGGCGACATGGCACCCGGCAGTGCGTGCACCAATGTGAGCTCCACGCCCCGCAAGGCCGCATCCCGCGCAGCCCACGCCACAGCGTTGTCCGATGCCGGCGACCCGTCAACCCCGACGACGATGCCGTGCCGGGCGTCGTGTTCACTCATGCGAATCTCCTTGTGCCCGGCAGATCATCACCGGCACCGGGCTGTGGTGCAGCAAGTTCAGACTCGTCGAGCCGAGCAGCACGCCGGCCAGCGCATTGCGCCCGCGAGACCCGACCACCACCAGCCCCGAGTCCGCGACGTGCTTCAACAGCGCTTTGGCGGGTGAGTCCGGCTCGATGAAGCACTTGGCGACGACGGCGGGGTGTCGTTTGTAGTGGACATCGACGGTCTCGGTCAGCGCCGCCAGTTCGGCGGACTCCACGCCGTCCCAGTCGATCAGCAGTGGGATGGTGACACCGGTCTCGGCCGGGGCGGCCAGCGACAGCGACCGCACCGCCGTGAGCGCCAGTCCGAACCGCTCCGCGAATTCGAACGCCGTGCTCAGCGCGGCCTGCGCGGCGGGACTGTCGTCGACCCCGACGACGACCGGGCCGTCCGCCGGGGCGACCCGGTCCCCGCGGAAGGCGACCACCGGGCACGCGGCCCGCGTCGCCACGGCCAGTGCCGTCGACCCGATCAACAGGGCCGCCGCCGGTGTCACCGTCTTACTGCCGAGGACGACGAGCCGCGCCTCCCGGCTGGCCTCGATCAGCACCTGGTCGGCGGGTTCGTTGAACGAGACCGTGGACACCGACAGCTCGGGATGATCGGCGCGCACGGCCTCATCCGCGGCCTTGAGGAACGCTTCTGCCATGTCGCGCTGATACGACATCATCGCCGCGGTCAGGGCGGCCGCGGTCTGGGTCAGATTGCGGCCGATGGACGGCAGGGCGTGCACGATGCGCAGCGGCGCGCCGAGCCGCGCGGCGACCGCGCCGGCCCAGCGAGCCGCGTCGAGTGCGGCGTCGCTGCCGTTGATTCCGACTACTACTGGTGCGTCCGAGGAAGTCACACCCTCATCGTGGCTGCTTCCGCGCCCGATCGCCAGGGCACAAAGGCCCTAGGTGCCGGTCAGGCCCAGCCGATGTCGGTGATGTCGGTGCTCGACTGGGGCGGCCGGCCGGGCGTTCCCGGCGAGGTCCGCGAGAACCGCGGGGCCGGGGCCGCCTGGGCTACACCGTCCACGGTGACCAGGGTCGACCGGGCCAGCAGATGCTCGCCCTCGGCAGCCTCACCCCAGGTGAGCACCGGCGTCACACACGCGTCGGTACCCGCGAAGATCTTGGTCCACTCGTCGCGGGTCTTGGTGGCGAACCGCTCGGTGAAGATGGCCCGCATCTCGTCATACCGGGCCAGTTCGAACTGCCCGGGGATCTCGGCGGCTTCCAAACCGAGACCGGCCACCAGCTGCGCGAAGAACTGCGGCTCGATCGAACCGACGGCCATGTAGCCACCGTCGGACGTCTCGTAGGTCCGGTAGTACGGGGCGCCGCCGTCCAGCAGGAACGACTCGCGTTCGTCGCGCAACGATCCGGTGGCCCGCATCGTCCACATCATCTGCGCCAGCATGCTGACCCCATCGACCATCGCGGCATCGATCACCTGCCCCTTTCCGGAGCGTTCCCGTTCGTACAGCGCGGCGACGATGCCGATCAACACCAGCATCGAGCCACCACCGAAATCGGCAACCAGGTTGAGCGGTGCCACCGGCGGGCGGTCGCGGTAGCCGATCGCGCTCAGCGCGCCGGTCTGCGACAGGTAGTTGATGTCGTGGCCCGCCGTGGTGGCCAGCGGCCCGTCCTGGCCCCAGCCGGTGATCCGGGCGAAGATCAGCCGTGGGTTGACGGCCTCACACTCGGCCGGCCCGATACCGAGACGTTCGCAGGTGCCGGGACGGAAACAGTCCAGCAGCACATCGGCTTTGGCGACCAGGTCCAACAGCTTGCCGGGCTCGGACTTGACGTCCAGGTCCACGATGCGCTTGCCGCGGTGCATCAGGTCGACGTTCTCGGCAGGCATGGTCAGGCCACCGGGACGGCGGACCCGCACCACGTCGGCACCCAGGTCCGAGAGCATCATCGCGGCGTGCGGTCCGGGGCCGATGCCCCCGAGTTCGATAACTCGCACTCCGGCGAGCGGTCCGGTGTTGGTCATGCGAGGCACACTAAGGCATGGGCGAAAACGGCTACACCGTCGGCGACTACCTGCTGGACCGGCTCGCCGAACTGGGGGTGACCGAGGTATTCGGCGTCCCCGGCGACTATCAGCTGGAGTTCCTCGACCACATCCTCACCCACCCCACACTCCGCTGGGTGGGTGGCGCCAACGAGCTCAACGCCGGCTATGCCGCCGATGGCTACGGTCGGCTACGCGGCATGGCCGCCCTGGTCACCACATTCGGGGTCGGTGAGTTGTCGGCGGCGAATGCGATCGCCGGCAGTTACGCCGAACATGTGCCGGTGGTGCACATCGTCGGCGCGCCGTCCAAGGATTCCCAGGCGGCACGTCGGATCGTGCACCACACCTTGGGCGACGGGGACTTCGATCACTTTCTGCGGATCAGTCGCGAGATCACCTGCGCCCAGGCGAATCTGGTGCCCGCGACGGCGACACGCGAGATCGACCGGGTGCTCTCAGAGGTCCGCGAACAGAAGCGGCCCGGCTACCTGCTGATCGCGACCGATGTGGCCCGGTTCCCCACCGAGCCTCCCGCCGCACCGCTGCCCCGCTACACCGGCGGCACCAGCCCGCGCGCACTGTCGATGTTCACCGCGGCGGCCGCCGAGATGATCGCAGACCACCGGCTCACCGTGCTCGCCGATTTCCTGGTACACCGCCTGGACTGCGTCGACGAGCTCAATGCGCTACTGGCGGCCGACACGGTCGGGCACGCCACGTTGATGTGGGGCAAGAGCCTGGTCGACGAGAGCTCACCTAGCTATCTGGGTATCTATGCCGGTGCGGCCAGCGAGGATTCGGTGCGCGAGGCGATCGAGGGCGCCCCGGTGCTGGTGACCGCGGGCGTGTTGTTCACCGACATGGTCAGCGGATTCTTCAGCCAACGCATCGACCCGGCCCGCACCATCGACATCGGCGTCAACCAGAGTGTGGTGGCCGGGCAGGTCTACGCCCCGCTCGACATGTCGGCCGCGCTCGGCGCCGTCACCGCGATCCTTACCGAGCGCGGCATCACCTCACCGGCGCTGCCCCCGCTCCCCATTCGGACGCACACCGACCCACCCGGACGCGATGCCGCGTTGACCCAGGAAACCTTGTGGGACAGGCTTTCTGAGGCCCTCACCCCCGGCAATGTGGTACTTGCCGATCAGGGCACGTCGTTCTACGGGATGGCCGGACACCGATTGGCTTCGGGAGTGACGTTCATCGGCCAACCACTGTGGGGTTCGATCGGCTACACCCTGCCTGCCGCAGTCGGCGCCGGACTCGCCGACCGGGACCGGCGCACGGTACTGCTGATCGGCGACGGCGCCGCGCAGCTGACCGTCCAGGAACTCGGAGCGTTCGGTCGTGAGGGCCTGGCCCCGGTCGTGGTGGTGGTCAACAACGACGGCTACACCGTCGAACGCGCAATCCACGGTGTCACAGCCGAATACAACGACATCACCGGTTGGCGCTGGACAGAGCTGCCCGCCGCGCTCGGCGTCCCCGATGCGCTCACTTTCCGGGTCAGCACCTACGGCGAACTCGACGATGCGTTGACAGCCGCGGCGGCCACTCCGGACCGCATGGTGTTCGTCGAGGTGATGCTGGGCCGGATGGACATCCCGCCGCTGCTGACCGAGTTGGCGCAGTCCGCGTCGGACGCCAACTCAAGCTGAGGGCTAGCCCTTCTTGACCTTGAGCACCTGCTTGCGCAGGCCTTCGGTGGCTGTCTCGACGCCGCCCTTCATGGTCCGCTTGAGGATGAAGCCCGGCAGCGGCACCGACAGATCGATGGAGATGTCGAACCGGACCTTGGTCTTGTCACCGTCGGGGGTCAGCGTGTAGCTGGCGTCCTGGGCCTTGAGCTGGCCGGCCCGCACCAACGTCCAGCTGACCTTGTTCTCGCTCCAGGTGTACTCGATCACCTGCTCATCGGTCAGCCCGGCGGCCTTGACCGTCATCTTCACCTGCTTGGGCCGGCCGTCGTCGTAGGACTCGAGGATCTCCGCGCGCTGGTATTGGGGCGACCAGGTGGGCGTCGCCTCGACATCGGCGACGACGTCGAGGATCTCCTGTGGGGTCGCCTCGATCACTACTTCACGGGAATCGCTGGTTGCCATGCGGCGAGATTACCCGGGGCTAGGCTCACCGATATGAGTAATCCGGTCGATCCGACCGCCCTCCCCAGCGGCACCGGATGCGCGGAGTGCACCGCCGCTGGTGGCTGGTGGGTCCATCTGCGGCGCTGTGCGGCATGCGGGCATATCGGTTGCTGTGATGATTCGTTGGCCCGTCACGCGTCGGCGCATTGGCGCGAGACCGGGCATCCGATCATCCGCTCCTTCGAGCCGGGCGAGGACTGGTTCTGGGACTTCGAGACCAACCAGTACTACGACGGGCCCGAGCTTGCCCCGCCACAGCATCATCCGGAAGACCAGCCGGCACCGGGGCCGAAGGGGCAGGTGCCCAAGGACTGGGTCCATCAGCTGAACAACCGTTAGTCGCCCAGCACCGCCATGGCGGCGTTATAGCCGGGGATGAAGGTGATTCCCGGGCCACCGTGGCAGCCCGCGCTGGCCAGATACAGACCGTCAATGGGAATCGATTGACCGACATACCCTTTGGGTCCGGGGCGGTTGGGACCCATCTGCTCCGGATGGATCAGGCCGTGGCAGTAGTCGCCGCCCGGCGCACCGAACATCGTGCCCATGTGGCGCGGCGTGAAGGTGGTGTGCCGGAGGATCCGCCGCTCGAAATCCGGTGCCAGCCGGGCGATCTTCTCGATGACCCGTCGGCCCATCTCCTCCTTGAGCTCGCCGTAACCGGATGCCGACTCCTCGACCGGGAACCACAGCGCGAACGCCGAGGCGGCATGTTTGCCTTCCGGGGCCAGCGTCGAATCATGGGCCGACGGGATCTGGAAGGCGATCGCGGGATCGGCGGGCACGATCCCGCGGCGGGCATCCTGCCACTGCTGCTGCAGTTCTTCCGGAGTGCTGAAAAGGCCGATCGCAGCTTGCATTCCAGGGTCGTTGAGCATTTCGTAGGGGGCCTCGAAGGTGGGGGCTCCGTCGAGAGCGAAATGCATCTGCAGATAGCTGCCGCGATGGTCGATGCGGATGAACCGTTCGCGCACCTCGGCGGGCAGCGCCTCAGGATCGACAAGCTTGGTGACCGTGGTGTCCGGGGCGATCGCCGACACCACGACGGGCGCAGTGATGGTGGTTCCGTCGGCCAGTCGCACTCCGGTGATCCGGCCGTCGTCGACCGATATCCGGTCGACGCTGCTGCGCAACCGCAGCTCACCCCCGGCGGCGGTGAGCAGGGCGTGCAGATGTTCGGTGAGGGCGCCGATCCCGCCCGCCAGTTTCTTCATCAGCACGGCGTTCGCGTCTGGCACCGCCAGGCCGTAGGCCAGGGCGGCCGCGCTGCCCGGTGTCTCGGGCCCGCGGTATGTGGTGTTGACCGCAAGGAAGGCCAGCATGCCGCGAAGCGCACCGTGCTTGTCCTTGTCCGGCAGGTAGCGGTCCAGGACATCGCTGACCGATCCGAACAGCAGGTCATCGATGGCGGCGCGTTCGGATTCTGTTGCCGCGCAGGCATACATCTCGTCGAGCGTGCGGGGCAGGCGGCCCGCGTCGAACCGGCCGAGCGCCCGGGTGGGCGCCAGACTCCAGGCCATCAGGCCCGCCATGCCTGCCACTGCGTCGGCGCCGTGAACCTCGCCGAGGTGGCCCAGCATCTTCATCGGGTCGGCGTAGTAGACCACCGGCGGATCACCGATTCCGCGCAGCGAAACCGACATGACCTCCAGGTCCACCGTCGGCAAGGTGTCCAGACCGAGCTCGGCACTGACCACGGCCGAGGTGGGGAACTGCAACGACCCGGCGATCTCGAAGCGGTAGCCGTCGAACAGCTCCACGGTCGAGGCCATCCCGCCGGCATATCGCTTGGCCTCCAGGCACAGGGTGCGCATTCCCGCCCGCGCCAACAGGGCCGCCGCGGCCAGCCCGTTGTGCCCGGCGCCGATCACGATCACGTCGTAGTCCGCCATCGCTTGAGGCTGACACCGACCCCGATGTTTTGTCAATAATGACAAAACAGATCAAGCGAAGCCCGACCGCAGCGCTTCCAGCGCAGCCCGGCACAGCCGCGCCAACTCCGGCAGCGACCGCTCACCCGCGTCGTTACCCACCATCCACAACTCCATGGCACCGAAGACCGAGGCCGCGACGCACCTGGCGGTGACCACGATCCGCAATCGTTCATCACCCTGCAGTCCACCACCGTGGCGGGCGACCAGCAGATCGGCGATCGCGTCGGCGAAGTCGGATTCAACCTGGCGGATGTGGCGCACGATCCGGTCCGGGTCGAGTTCCGCGGCGCGCATGCTGGCGATCTTGGTCACCGCGTCGACGTCATACGGGAAGGCCAGGATGGCCGACTGCACCGAGTCGAGGATTGATTCGGACGCCGGCCGTTCGGCCAGCGCGGCACGGAACCAATGCAGGCCGGCGTCGTAATCGGCAAACAGCAGATCGTGCTTGGACGCGAAGTGCCGGTAGAACGTGCGCAGGGAGACCCCGGCGTCGGCGGCGATCTGTTCGGCTGACGTGTCCTCGACCCCCTGAGCCAGGAAGCGCACCAACGCGGCCTGCCGCAGCGCCTCCCGAGTCCGTTCACTGCGCGCGGTCTGCGCGGGCCTGGCCATGCCGGTGAAGTTACCGCATCCACAAGTCGTACCGTCCTAATGTCAATATTGACAAAACCGCGGTCGACGAGTGTGCTCACGAAATGGTGTCTCTCATCGTTCACGCGGTACTGGGTATCGCCGTCGTCGCACTCATCGTGCGGTTGAACCCGCAGATCTTCTCCCGCCCACCCGGGCCCGCGTTCTCTGCGACGGAGCTGGCTTTCTACGTCGTCGGCCTCGCCTCGATCCCGATCTGCTGGTACTTCAACATGCGGTTCGTCGCGCAATACGCCGTACCGAGTGGCAACCCGATCTGGGGGCCGGGAAGTTGGCAAGAGTTCATCGCACTCGGGTACACCAACCCCGCCGCGGGCTCGGCCAGCGCCGATTACACCATCGCGAATGTCATCCTGCTACCGCTGTTTACGATCATCGACGGGCTACGACGTGGCATCCGCCACCCCTGGCTGTTCTTCGTGACCAGCCTGTTCACCAGCTTCGCGTTCGCGTTCGCCTTCTACTTCGCCACCATCGAACGGCAGCGCCGCCACCAGCAGGCCGAGGTCGCGGTCAGCTGAGTGGGGTCAATATCGCGGTGCAGGCCAGCACCGCGTCCTCGATGATCTCTCCCACCTCGCCACCGCTCTCGACGGTCATCGCGGTGAGCTCACGCAACCCGCCGATCATCATGATGGTGCGGCCCCGTGAGATCGACACTCCGGCCGCGCGGAAAGCCTCGGAGCTCGTCATCACCTCCACCATTGCGACGAAGTTCTCCATCGACTCGCGTTGCAGCGCCCGCGCCGCGGTTCCCATGGTCGGCAGATCGCGAATCCAGGCCAGCATCAACTCGGGGTGGGCCTGATAGGAGCCGATCCACGCCTCAACCGCCTGGCGGACCTGAGCCTGCCACGGCGCCTGCGTGTCGACCACCCGGGCGATCTCCCGCACATGCTTGGTGTTGACCGTGGTCAGCAGCGCAACGAAACACTCCTCACGGCTGGCGAAATGCTCGTAGAAGGTACGGCGCGACGTCTTGGCCCGGCGCACGATGTCGGCGACGGTGGTGTTCTGATAGCCGTCCTCGACGACCGACTGAATCATGGCATCGAGCAGCCGCGACCGGAACGCGCTCTTGTCGGCCTCAACCGACGTCGTAGGACTGTTCATCTCGGGCTGCCATGGTAGTGCCGGTCAGCGACGCACGGTGGGGCTATGCCCGACGCTGGACCGCGCACCCGGACTGGCGGATGGTGGCCGGTTCTGCCGGAAGCTCAGACAGACGCCGAGATTGCCGCCCACACACGGCACACCGTTGACGGTCGGCACGGGCCCGCCAGAACGGTTCCCGGTCGGATCCAGGGCGGCCGGCTCAGCGGTGGCGGACGGCGCGAGCACCACCGCCAACGCGAAAACACCCAAGACGACCCTTCTCATACCCGCAGCGTAACCCCGCTGGTCAGCCGATCGGCGTCGCCGGGCTCAGGACATCGCGCACGAACTGCGCGATGTTCACCGACGGGTTTCCGTCCGGGAAGCTCACCGTGGCCAGCACAGTGCCGCCGGCGTCCGCGAAGTTCTGATCCGCGCGGCCCTGATGCGTCGAAGAGGTCACCACGATGATCCCGGTGGCGCCGGCCTTCTTGGCCAGCGGCACCGAGAACTGCGCGTTCTGCACGGTGCTGTTGGCCTTGTCCTCGACGATGATCCGGTTGGCCGGGAAACCCAGCATGAGAAGCAGATTGCGCATCTGAGCCGCCTCGGTCTGACCGTTCTGCGGGTTGCCGCCGGTGACGATGACGGGCGACTGCGGGAACGACTGGGCGATCGCCAGCCCCGTGAGCACGCGGTGATACAGGATGGCCCGCATCGACCCGTCCGGCTTCAGCCCGTAGCCCAGGATGACGATCGCGGGCTTGGTGAAATCCTTGCCGGCCACCGGCGGGACTGCTTGGGCGACGGGCGCGCTCAGCCCGCCGAACAGCATCGTCACGGCCAGGACAGTTGCCGCCAACCCTCGGCGCACAGGTTCACCCCCGAAAAATTTGCGACACGCGTGATTATCGATGCCTCTGAGGGCGATGTTACAGATATGGTCCGTGAGGCGCAGTGTGCCTACTGTGACTTTCCCGGTATTCCGGCACTTCCGCGCCCGAAATCACGGGCTTCGGAACACCCGCTGACGCAACGGATTTTCCTCATTCAACGGCCAATGAGCCCTCACCAACTCCTGTCCCCCGCCGTGCACGCTGGCTGGTTCAGCCGGGCCGTGCGCCACAGCGATCCGACTGAAAGTTGTGACCGGTAACGCGCACAACCCCGGCACGGTGATCTGAACCGAACACCAGGAGGTGACTGTGATGTCGATCCACGAAGTGCTTGATTTTTACGCGTCAGCCCCGACCGCAGAGGCGAAATGGTATTTGGCCGCACTGGTCGCAGCGGCGGTCTTCGCAATTCTCTGGCGGACCGCCACTGCCCCACGGCGACCGGCAAGCCAGGAACCCATCAGCCCGACCGAGCTCGCACTGCTGCGATCGGAGGTCGCCCCGGTGGTCGCTGCCCTGGCCGGGCTGCGCGCCAGTGGACGGATCACCGGCAACGGACGGGTGGACCGCGCAGTGCCCGCCGGCCCGGACGACGACCGGTTCACCGAACAGACCCTGGCCCGGGTCGCCGCCGATCCAGGGCACACCGTGCCGGGCCTGTTCACCGATTCCCAGGCCGATCTGGCCGCGCTGGAAGAACAGCTGGCCGAACGTGGCCTGCTCCGCAGCCAGTCCGAGCGGACCCGGATGCGATGGGGCGCGGCACCGTCATTTCTCGTGCTGGCGATCGGCATCGCCTACTGCGTGTACCTGGCGACCCACGTCGACAACAATGCGAGCTACGTGGTGCCATTGGTTGTATCAATCCTGGCGACCGTTCTCTACACCGCGGTGGTCCTGCCTCGCCTGCTCACCGTCGACCGGCTGACGCGAGCGGGCCGGCAACGCCTCGCCGCCGAGCAGGGGCGCCTGGCCTACCTCAATCCGGCGGAACGCCCGGCGTACGAAACGTATGGGCCGGCAGCGGTGGCCCTTTCGGTGGCGTTGTTCGGCACCGCAGCGCTGTGGGCGGTGGACTCCGACTACTCCAGTTCGGTGCAACTGGCCGGGGATTCCTCCGGCGGCGGCGCTGACGGTGGCGGCTGCGGCGCCTCCTGCGGCGGCGGCGGGGGTGGTTGCGGAAGCGGATGTGGTGGGTGCGGCGGCTGCGGAGGGTGCGGCGGATGACCACCGCGACCCGCACCGTGCCCGCGCTGGGCGACGTGGGGTTGGGGTGGCGCCGCGAGATCGCCGGGCTGATAGCCGACCTCACGCCCGGCTTCTGCGAGGCGATCGCCGAGGCGGTGCCGATACGGCGCCGCCGGGCCCGGCCCGATCCGATGCTCGCCGGGCTCGCGGCCGCCGGGGTCCCGGTGATCCCGCACGGGGTCGCCCTCTCCCTGGGCGGTGTGGAACCGGTGCAGCCGGCCCGGGTCCGTCGGTTGGCGGCCTGCGCCGAGGCACTGGGATCCCCTTTGGTCAGCGAGCACATCGCCTTCGTGCGGGCCGGTGGGATCGAGGCGGGGCACCTACTGCCGGTGCCCCGCACCCGGGAGGCACTGGATGTATTGGTGCACAACATTATCCGCACCTCCGCGCAGCTGCCCGTACCACTGGCGGTGGAGAACATCGCCTCGTTCGTGGAGTGGCCGGAGTCGGACCTCAGCGAGTCGGAGTTCCTCACCGAGCTGGTGGAGCGCACCGACGTGCTGCTGGTGCTCGACGTGGCGAATGTCTATGCCAATGCCCGGAATCGGGGTCTCGACCCGCAACGCGAGCTCGCCCGGCTCCCGGTCGAGCGGGTCGCCTACAGCCACGTCGCGGGTGGCCGCCAGGGTGACGACTTCTATCACGACACCCACGCCGAACGGACGCCACCGGAGGTGCTGGACCTGGTCACCGTACTGCGTGAGCGGGTGGACACCCCGTTCATGCTCGAGCGCGACGGGCGGTACCCGCCGGCGGCGGAACTGTTCGACGAACTGGACGCGATCGCCACGGCCGCGGGAGCCGCGTCGATCACCCCCTGCGCACGAAAGGTGTGGGCATGAGCGAAAGCCTGGCTCAGCGGCAGGAAGCCCTGGTGTGGGCATTGGTGGCCAATGGACCGGTACCGCCCGGCTTCGATCCGGCGGCCGTGGCCGCGGCAGGCGAGGTGTGTCGTCACAAACGCGACGCGCACTCGGTCGTCGCCCCTCGGCGGCGCCGGTGGTGGTCGGTGTGACGCTGAAATACCGGACAGTCCGGACAGCGTGACACGATGGTCCGATGAGTGACTGGACGAGGGGAAGACTTTTCGGCGCCTTGAGGGCGGCCGGAGCGGCTTCGATGGTGGGCTGTGCGCTGGTGTTGGGCGCCGGTGCCGCGCAGGCAGATCCGGCTCCGTTCGAGCCGCCGAGGCTCGTGCCGGCCGACGGGGCGACCGTCGGCGTGGCCCAGCCGGTCATCATCAACTTCCCCGGCCCCGTCGACGATGCCGGTGCCACCGAAAACGCCATCCACATCTCGTCGGTCCCCGAAGTGCCCGGCAAGTTCTACTGGATCACCCCCACACAACTGCGCTGGCGTCCACTGAGCTTCTGGCCCGCCCACACCACGGTCACCGTCGACGCCGGCGGCACGGTGTCCAACTTCAACATCGGGGACGCGTTGGTGGCCACGGCCAACGACGCCACCCACCAACTGACCGTCACCCGCAACGGGACCGTCGAGAAAACCATCCCGATGTCGATGGGCATGGCATCCGGCGGCCACCAGACTCCGAACGGCACCTTCTACGTCCAAGAGAAGATGCCCTCGGTGGTGATGGATTCGTCGACCTATGGCGTCCCGGTCAACTCGCCGAACGGATACAAGCTGACCGTCGATCTGGCCGTCCGGTTCGACGACAGCGGCGACTTCGTGCACAGCGCCCCCTGGTCGGTGGCTGATCAGGGCAAGCGCAACGTCAGTCACGGCTGCATCAACATCAGCCCCGCCAATGCGAAGTGGTTCTTCGACAACTTCAACGCCGGCGACCCCATCATCGTTCAGAACTCGACGGGCACCTACACCCGGCACGACGGCTCCAACGATTGGCAGATCTGAGTCCCGCAGCGGTCACACGTCGAAATCGTCGTCGTCATCCTCGAGCGGCGGGCGCGGCTTGCGCATCACCACCACCGCCCAGATGACGCCGGCGATCAGCGCTGCGACGATCGCTAAGAACACCAGCTGTCCCACCATGTAAGCCACCGTCATACCTCCTCGTAGCCGATCAGGGCCAGCCAGGAATCACGCACTGATTCTGCGCTGGTGTGTGGCGTCGGGCAGCAGCGCCGCCGGGACGGCGATCGCGTCACCTGTGCGCATCCGAAACACCACCACCGTGCCCGAGCGCCGCGTGGACCGCACCGCGTCCCGATCCAGCACGAGAGTCCGGTCCGGGCAGTCGAACCGCAGCACCCCATCGTCGGTACCGGAGGCCCAATGCGATCCGGGCACGCAGATGCGTCGGTTGAGGCGGTATACCTGCGCGAGGGAAATCAGTTGCAGCAGCACCACGTACGCGACGAACATCCCCACAAACACAATGGCCGCAATGACCCAGCCCGAACCTGCGCTGGCAACGATGGCAGCGACGACGGCGGCGGCAATCAACGAGCCGACACTCACTCGCAACCACGCCCGCGGATGCTGGAACGCCGAGATCGTCGCGCGCCGGGCATCTCCATCACCAGCGACCCACTCGACGGTCACCGGCGGTATCGACCGCTGTGCTGGTTCCACCAGTAGCCTCCATCCGAAATCTGCACCGGCGTGAGTCCTAGGCCGCGTACCCGGCATCGGGCATCCGCCCCTCGGTTGCCCCACCAGACCCTAAGCCGCAGCGCTCAGAGTCGGGGCCGCCGTCCGTCCGACAGAGCACGCCACACACATGCGTCGCAGGCGCTGAACCCGAACAGCCCCAGCACCGTCGCGCACACGCTCGCGATCAATACCAGGCCGGGTCGGAACCACGTGGGGAGATCAGCGAACAGCTCACCGACAGCGAAGACCACGCCTATCAGCATCACCATCGTCAGCAGGATCCCGCCCACCGCGACCACGGCACAGCACTGGGCCAGGAATCTCCATGCCCGTGCACGCAGCGCTCCGGGCCCCTCGGGACGAAACGGTTCGAGGGCTCTGCTCACCTCGGCCGGCCACCTGACGACGAACACATCGTCCACGTCGTCGGAATCGAGCCTCAGGTGGCGGAACCCGATGGTCTGCCCGACCAGGCCGCGAGCGCTTCCGGGCATCGACAGTGGGCAGGTAACCCTTCGGTGAAGGCTCCCGTGTCCCGGAACCTGGGCGGTGATGACGAGCGTGTCGGGTCCCTGCACCTCGCCTGGGCTGTCCTCGATCACGTCGTCGATCACGCCAACGGCGAGGTGCCCCTCGGTCGATCGGGTCCGCTTATCGGAAGGCCTGCCGCTCATCGTCGACCATCCTTCACGTCATCGAGCGTCAGATGTGCCAGATTCGGACTTCCGGGCACGTGCGCCAGATACAGAAAAACCCACTGTCGCCAGTGGGTTCTCTCAGTGGCCAGGGCCGGGATCGAACCGGCGACCTTCCGCTTTTCAGGCGGACGAGATAGCCACTGACCTGCGGTTTATCTGATCGTATGCGTCGTATGCGCCGCATTGAGCAGCGCTGACGTATTCAGCCTGTCCGACGAACGGACATAAACCGGACACGGTGCTTGCACTCCCGTCCAGGAGCTTTCGCGCTGCCGCTTGCGTTGTGGCCAGCATCGGGGGCTCCGGGGAGCAGGCACCCCGATGCCCAGCGTCGCATCATCAGGCACCGTCTCGACACCCTCGACGGCAGGCTCGACATCCGCACCCGACAGCCCGCCATTCAGGCACGGTTCTACCGGAGCCTCGGTTGACGGGAGGCCGCGAGCGCCCGAGGCCGCCAGGCCGCAGGGCGCGAGAGCGAAGGTGGTCGGCCGTACGTCGACCGAGGCACCCGGCGGTCTCAACCCGGCCGCGGCCGGCGGGCTTGTTATATGTGCCGAAAATGTCCGCGACCCGGTTGACGACGGGACCGCGACCGGCGAGCTGCGGGCGATCGACGCATTGGGGCTGCGATTCCCGAGCCCCGAGATGGTCACCGCGGCTGCGGCCCTGTTCGAACCGGCGGCACCGTGGGCACGTAGTCCTGGCCGCCGCGGTACCGAGCCGGAATCCGGACGGTTTCGTATCACCATCGGCCCTGGCGTCGTACGACTCGGGTGGACCAATCCCGTACGGGCCGCGCAAGCCGCCGAACGATCCGTCGGCCATCACCAACGTGACGTTGATGACGCGAAGTTGCATGTCAGGAATGACCTCGAACGCAATGCTGGGGACGATGATCAGGCCGTCGTGTCTTCGACACGACGGAGTCCTACGGAAGTCGACCCGTGCAGTACTGGCAGAGTCATCACCGAGTGGTCCCGCAAATCACGGTCGGCGATGTGCCGCACCTTCGCCGAACTCGACTACAGCCCACTGGTGGAGTCGGGCCGCGTACCCGCGATGGTCACCCTGACCTATCCGGGCGACTGGGAAGCCGTGGCCCCGGATGGTGCCAGCGCAAAGCGGCATATGGTGTTGTGGCGCAAACGTTTTCAACGTGAGTACGGTGAACCAGCCCGCTACATCTGGAAACTGGAATTCCAGCGACGCGGTGCGCCGCACATTCACCTCTGGATGGCACCACCGATCTCGCCCGGCCGCTCGGGTCGCGGCTTCGCTCAGTGGTTGTCCGAGACATGGGCTCAGGTTGTTGACCATCCCGACGCCGAGCAGCAGGCGCGGCACCGACTGGCCGGCACCGCCATCGACGTGCGCGACGGGTTGAAAGCCTGCGATCCGAAGCGGCTGGCCATCTACTTCGCCAAGCACTCATCACCAAACCTGAACGGCGACAAGGAATACCAACACATCGTTCCCGAACTGTGGCGGCGGCCCGGGCGTGGCCCCGGCAGGTTCTGGGGCGTATACGGACTCAAGAAGGCTATTACTGTCGTCGAAGTAGCTCAGAACGCGTACCTGACGGCTCGCCGGATCGTGCGGCGATGGTCGCGCAGCCAGGCGGTGTACAGCGATTCCGACAGCCGCTTCCCCACAGCCGTGGTGCCGCGTACGGCCATACGGCAGGTCCCGCGCGTCGACCGCGTTACCGGAGTTGTCACCTGTCGGCGGGTGCGGCGGCGGCGAGCGCTCTGCCATTTGGGAGGTTTGGCTGGAGGATATGCCCTTGTGAATGACGGGCCTGCATTCGCTTCCCAGCTCGCGCACGCAATCGCCTAGGCGCCAGTCGCGTACTTGCCGCCGCAGTACTTTGCTTGCGGCGGAAAAGGTCTGTACGGCTGGCGGTGTCACCCCGCCGTGCGACGCTGGCGATCGTGACTCGCGACGCTGCTCCACCTGAACAACCGGCCCACCCGGACTGGGATGACCCGGAGCGGTTCGAAGGCGTGGTCGCGTTCTCGTTCGTGCTTCCATTCCTACTTCCGCTGGAACCGCAGGCGATACCGATCGGCGTCGACGACGAGTACCTACGAATCCGCGGCGTGACGCCGGCCGAGTTCGACCACGCCTGGATGCAGATGCCGCTCAGCTGCTTGATGATCTGGTCGGTGGCGACTGACGAAACCAACCCCGTCATCGAGGACACGACGGTGGCATCCGCCGCGCTGGCCCACATCACCGGGCAGGAGCCTCAGCCCGCTCCACCGCCTAGCGACGACTACGGACGAAAACGCTCAGCTGTGGTCGTTTTCATCCCCGTCAAGAGCCGCGCTGCCGCCCTCACCCCACCGCACGACGGCAAAGTGGATCCGCTGACGCTCGCGCACTGGCTGATCGCCGACGCCGCGCGGTCGTCACGGATAGCCTCCATGGCGCCGATCCCGGAGCTGCACTACCGAGCACTGAACCCGATCGTTCCCGCCACGTTCGGAGCGGTCGGTGAAGGCGGACAGGTTAACTTCGATGAGGAACAGACCGTGATTCTGCTGGACCACCTCCCCGCAAGGCTTGCTTCGCCGACGCCGATCGACCCAGCTGTGACCGGCAGGATCTTTGGACAACTCACTCGCGGTAGCATCAGCGCGCTGGTTCGTGATCACTTCGCTCGCGCGTACGCCGAACACTCCGCTGGTGACCGCCGCGCGTCGGTCCTCAGTCTTGCCGTCACGTGTGAGTTGATGCTCGACGGAACCCTGGCCGCGATGCTCTGGGAAGAAGGTCAAACGCCCTCAGACGCCGCGCAGGTATGGGCCGACACGAGTTCGATCACGGGACGGGTCAAGTCGCTGTACGCGCGCCGTCTCGGAGGCAGTTGGCACGTCGACGGTGACGGTCCGGTGGGTCGCTGGCGAGAGCACATCGTCGATGTCCGCAACAGCGTGATCCATTCCGGACGTACTCCATCGGAACCGGAGTCGGAGAACTCGGGTGCGGTGGCGTCGGAATTGCTCACGTTCATGAGCAAGCGACTGGTGCTCAAGTGGAAGGCGTACCCGAAGTCGATGGCTGTGCTGTGCGGGCCGTCGTCGGTAGCGAAGCACGCTTCGAAGAAGCAACGGGACAATGTCCTTGCAGAGCTGGAACGCTGCTCGGCGTTCGCCGTCGAGTTTCACCGGTGGCGCGACGAGTGGCTACGCGAACGCGCGATGCTTAGTTGATCGCCGGCTGTGGCCGGACTTCACTGCCGCTCGGCCTGCACCACGTTCCCGTCGCGGTCCCGAAGTTCGAGCGCCAATGTCATCCCATGCGGCCGTGCCGTGGTGCGTATCCGGTACAGGCACCACGCCTGCTGCACTACCCGTCGAGCGACGCCGAGGTCGGTGAGGAACAGACCGGTGTTCGGTATGCGTGCGCTCATCCGACCGTGCTCGTAGATCGGCTTGCTGTCCACTTCGGTGGTCAACGTGTTAAGCGCCCATGTCTTCGCGTGGCTGACGCCGGAGCAGATCCGCCACGCGGTGAGCAGAGACTCCGGGTGCCCCGGCAGGTCGTCGATCGACTCGATCAGCTTCTCGAACCCGCCGGATCTCCCGGCCGCCATGTCGATACCGAGCCGGGCAGCGGCGTCGTCTGACCACCGCTGCCGTTCCTCGTGCTCACCGCCGTCGTCGAGTAAGGTGCCGCTGTACGCCTTCGCCGAGTACCGCCATGACTCGCGGTGCTGCCAGATGAGCCGAGCGAGACGCGTGTCGACTTGGTCCGGTTCGAGCAGCCAGACCGCGGTGCCGACTGATTCGTAGGCGGCCCGTAGGAGTGCGAACTGCGGTGTCGTCCACGGGTCGTTGAGCACGAGCGTGCAGGCGGCCTCGATGTTCTCGACGGCGTACACCAGCCCACGGCGGGCGACGGTCGCAGCCCAGATGTCGGGGAACCGGGCCTCGTCCGCAGCAAGGTCGCTCTTCGGCTCGGCATGATGATCGGGCATCGCCACGACGAGTGCGCCGATCTCAAGCACCCGCTCCAGATCGCTGCGGATGGCGTTGTCTGTCTCGACGCTGTCTTGCTTCACAGACACAGAACTACCAGGGAGAGCACCAGTGACGACCGCCATAGCGGATCTCAGTTGTCAATCCACCCGTTCGAGAGTAGTTTCATCTGTGACATCTAGCGCATTTGTGCCATCTAGATGTGAAAGGATCAGACGCATGAAGACCATCCCCACCGACGGAATCCCCGCTGAGCAGATCGACGCGCTCGACGAGTTCGCCGCTACCGGCGTCGGTCCCGAGATGCGTGATCTCCTGCAAAGCGTGATCGATTGCGTGCGAGCCGGCGATGACCTCGCCGCTGTTTCCCCGCTGACTGTGCTCCGTCCGAGCCAGGCCGCGGAGCGTCTCGGAATGAGTCGCACCCACCTCTACAAGCTCCTCGACCAAGGTGAAATCGGGTCCCACCGCGTCGGCCGCGATCGCCGCATACTGCTGCGTGATCTCATCGTTTTCGAGGAGCGCCGCCAGCGTGACCGTCGTGAACTCGCCGAGCGTTTCGCATCGCAGAGCAAGACTCGCGAAGGTGCGATCGACGAACTCGCCGATCTGCTGTAGCTGGTCTCGTCGCGGTCCCCGCTGCGGCATCATGGCCTGGTGCAACTCCGCAGAGCCCGTCCCACGATCCGCCTGCTGCGTGAGGACCTCAGTTCCGACTGGGAGTCACCTCACCCGCGGCGATTTTTGCAAACGGGCGAATTGACGTCGTTGCACCCACTGTCGGAGTTGCCGCACCCTATTCTCGCCAAGGCTGTTTCGTCGTTCGGCGATGATCCGGCAGACGACAACTACGTCGGTCCAATCGCCTCCAGTACCAACCTGCCGTTGCTGGAGATCAAGGCCGGCCAGTGGCGAGGTGGGGTGTGGCACGACCGCGAGTTGGACGTGTGTTGGGTCCTCGTGGCTGGGCTGGCCAAAGGTGGCCATGAGGACCATGACGACTTCTACCAATGCGTCGCGCGTGACAACTCCGACCCGTCGCGTTGGATGCCAACAGAGGCTGACGTACGTCTCCTGAAGCGCGAGCGAGCGGCGCTGCGGCTGACCGAGTGGGAGCTCGAGATTCAACAGCAGCTTGCGGGCGCGCTATGCGAAGTGCAGCGAGGTGGAGAGACGGAATTCGAGCTTCCGCATCCGGCCTCACAGCAGGGAGCGATAGCGACCGTGACCATCACCGTCGTTGAGGTACGGGACGACGGTTACGAAGCGGACGAGATCGTCGTTGACATCATTCCGGAGTCACGCCACGGAGGGAGTCAGCTGTTCTGGCAGGCCACCGTAAGGGTGCTGACCACGCTCAATCCGCCGCAACAAGGATGGGATCGATACAAGGACTCCTACAGCAACATCGCTGAGCCCGGTCACTGGTCCGCACGGGTGACTGACCTTGATGAACTGGTGCGACGCCGGGCCCTTGCAGAGTCTGAACCGGGACGGGTCGCCCACTACTTGCACCGCGAGCACATCGCCGAGAGTGTCGTGGAAGGGACCGCGATGCGGGCGATGTGTGGCGTGTTCTTCGTGAACACGCAGACACCCGACGGCCTACCTCAGTGCCCCGACTGCAGCGCGCGGTGGAGTCAGCTCCCGAGGTAGCGGCGCGGATCGCACGTCGCCATCAGCCAGTTCCCTGATCGATCAGCCTCCGGGCCATCTCACAGAGGTCTTGCTTGTGCCGTCCGAGGGTGCGTCCCGCCCCGGTGTCCACGTAGGGCCGGGCGCCCTTACCCGCGAGCCGTTCGTTGTGCAATGTCGCCAAGAGGCGATGCGGCGTACATGACGCTGGTCGTCCCGCCCGCCGTCATGCGCCCACATCAGTTCGCCGCCAACACAGTGTCAGCGCACCGCATGCAGGCGTGCGTGCGTTGCAAGAGAGATGTCAAATCGCCGAACCAACCCGCCGCAGACCCCGGAGCAGATCCTCAAGCTGCTGGTGACACGGCACAACATGACTGAGGTCGCCGAGATCCTGCTCCCACTGCTGGAGAAAGAAAGCCGGCGACCGAGCTGACCGGCGGCACCTGGCAGCGACGGGCTGCCCGGCACAAGGCTTGAACGCTAAGAGTTTCGGTCACGTGAGAACGACTTGTCATTACACTAGCAGTCTTTCCGCGTCGGAATGTCGCTAGCGATGGAGTGTTTCGTCCCCCAGCTACCCCACGGCCGTGGTGCCGCGCACCGCCACACGGCCGGTCCCCCGCATTTGCCATGAAACTGGCGTCGTAGAGCATCTCCGGGCTCAGCGACGACGGACGCTCTGCGATCGTCGCAAAGTGTCACAAGTGATCCCAGCGTTTGGTCGTGACCACGACGCGGTGATGAGCGAAGGGCTTACCTTTCGTTTTACGGGGCGGTTGTGATTGGCACCTCGATATGGTCTCGCGCAACGATCACGCCGTTCTTGATGGCGTAACACTCGACGTAGTGCTCACCCCGGAACTTTGTCGCCTCGCGGTGTGTTCGACTGTCTTCATTGATGATTTGGCCACGAATCTCGTTTCGCTTCTCAGCCTCTTCGCCGCGATTCAAGACTTTCCACTTGAACTTGTACGGTTGTGGCACATCGCATTCCGCGACTTTGAAGTCCAACGTCTTCTGTGGTCTGAGCCAGACCCGTCGGGCAAGCATGCTGCGCAGTGTGTCTGGGCGGAAGCCGCTTTGGGTCACGGTGCAGTCGATGGTCAGGTTGTACCGAACATCCACGGGAAAATCATCCTCGATGAACTCTTCGGTGTTGTCGAACGGATACGCGCTCGCAGTCTTCGCGGTGGTGTCGGCTGCAGGAACGGGCTTGCCGAAGACCTTCCTCCATTTCGCGTTGACCGTCGTCTTACCCTCAGCGTCAATCGCTTTGAGACACAAGTCGTTCGCAGTCTTTGCCTTGCGCTGGAACCTCTTCTTTACCTTTACATCCTGCTTACTTCCCAGCGCCTGGTAGTGGTCGTGGTCATCCTCCTCGGACAGAAACTCAAAGAAGTCGCGGACCATGAAGGCATAAGTCGTCGTGGTCGCGGAATGGTGCTCGGTGTTCTTCTGAAGGAAGTTGTACGCCAAGGTATCCATCAACAGCCCACCCATGACTACGCCGTGCTTGTTCTTCCACGCTCGCGCCAACTTGCATAGTTTGCGGAAATTGCGATTGGTCATGCTGTCGAAGTCTCGGGTCTCGTTGATCTCTTCGCGCGGCTTGGTGACCTTCCAGGACTTCGATTTCGTATGGGGGTACTTGAACGAACCGTCCTCTTGCTCGAAGACGGGTTGTACCTCAAACATGAAATTCTGGAACGTCACGACGACCACCGGACTGTCAACCTTCACGCTGGAAGTCGGGTAGCGCGCTTGTACAGCGGCGCGTGTGCGCGACAAGACATCCGAGGGTCCGTCCTCTCCTTGGTACTTGTCCCATAGCGACGACGGCAGGACGTAGAGCATGTCAAGGTCCGAAATGCCGCGAATTGCCGTGAAGCGCCCGTAGGAGCCCACCATGAGCTGATGGTCCTTGGAGCTGTCGAGGTTCCGGAACTCCTTGTTCAGAACCTTGGTGATTTCATCGCGGCGTGCACTGATGGTGCCGGCATTGTCGACTTGTAGGTTCGTGAGCAGTCCCTCGAAAATCTCACTTGCCTTCATCGGCTGCTGGCTTTCCCTGTCGAAGCTGGATTGGCAGCATCTGGTCGATCTCACTCTCCGAGAACGTCAAGTCTTCGCGGTTCTTCAAACCGTCCTGCGCAGCCTCGTAGGCTTTTGGGGTTGTGCGGGGAGCATCACCGAGGATGGCGAAGTACCGTTTCTGCAAATCGTTGCGTCGTGCGATTCCCTCCTGCATCGAACACGCTCCCGCTTGAAGGTCAACGATGAGCGACAGGTAGGACTCGCGGACATCCCACACCTTTGCCGCCGTGTCACGGTGCTGCTGCATCTCCTCGCCGTGCTTGAAGTTCTTGCTGCCAAGATTCATCGTGGTGACGACCAACGCGATGAACGAGATGACCAGTGGCGCCCACTGCTCCCCGTTTGCCAGGCCGAGGAGCGACGCCACGAACGTGGTCGAGCTAACGGCTGTCATGGCCACAACCCCACGGCGCTGCCACCAATACTTTCGGTAGCAGATATCTGCCTGCTTCTCGTGAGTTTTGTGCGTGTACGCAGCGCGTCCGTACAACTCACGGACTTGCGCGAGCAACAGTTCGGGGCTGCCTTCCGCTGCTGAAGTCTCTTCCGTTGACTCTGCCATACGCCTCCTCTCCTTGAACGATCGCTGGCGGCGCGCCGGTTTCCGGGTTACCTGGTCAACCGGCCAAACGCGGGTTGCATTTGTTATATCACTATGCAAACATAACATACATGACGGAATCCTCGACCCTCGCCGCGCTCCTTCAGGCCATCCGTGCTGCGCTAGATCTGACCCAAGGCGAGCTGGCGGAGCGGCTCGGCGTTTCGTTTGCCACGGTGAACAGGTGGGAAGCCGGTTCCAGCAAGCCGCAGCGAGCCCAGCTCGCCAAGATCAACGCTCTGGCCGAGGATGCTGGCGTCGACGCCAGCGATGCCCCGCTTGCCGGAGGAGCAGTAGTCACCCGCCGCCGTGGCCGCCAAGCTAGGCCGGCGACCCCGACCACCAAGCCGATGGAACAGATGCTGTGGGACGCCGCCTGCTCGATTAGAGGTGAGAAGGACGCGCCGAAGTTCAAGGACTACCTGCTGCCGCTGCTCTTCCTTAAGCGCCTTTCCGATGTCTTTGACGACGAGATTGACCGACTCGCCGAGGAGTACGGCGACCGTCATGTCGCGCTGGAGATCGCGGACAACGATCACGGCCTGCTCCGCTTCTACCTGCCAATCGAGGCGCGTTGGGCCGTCATCAGTGGACGCGCGCAGTACGACTGGCCTGACGACGAGCGCGGTCGGTCTACACGACCACGCGACATCGGTGAGCACCTCACCAAGGCAGTGCGAGCCGTCGTCCGATTCAACCCGAGTCTCGCTGGAGTCATCGACGTCGTGGACTTCGCGGCTGAACGCAACGGTGAGCGGGATATCAACCCCGCCAAGCTCAATGCCGTCGTCGAGACCTTTTCCGACCCGCGTTACCGTCTGGGCCTCGCCGACGTGCAGCCCGACTTCCTTGGCCGCGCATACGAATATCTCCTCCGGAAGTTCGCAGAAGGCTCGGGCCAGAGTGCGGGCGAGTTCTTCACTCCAACCGAGGTCGGATTCCTCATGGCGCGCATCCTGAGGCCGAAGCCAGGACAGACCTGCCATGACTACGCTTGCGGTTCCGCCGGCCTGCTCATCAAGCTCCAGCTCATCGCACGTGAGCTGGACCCGACCGCGAAAGTTCCGCTCAAGCTGTTTGGCCAAGAGCTCCAGGCCGAGAGTTACGCCGTCGCCCGGATGAACGCCATCATCCACGATATGGATGTCGACCTGCGCCGGGGCGACACCATGATCAATCCCAAGTTCCGCACGTCGTCGGGATCGCTCGACCAATTCGATCTTGTCGTCGCTAATCCGATGTGGAACCAGCCTTTTGACCCGAGCATTTTCGAGGACGACCCGTACGACCGGTTCATCAGACACGGTGGCGCAACGTCAGGCAGGGGTGACTGGGCCTGGCTCCAGCAGACGCTCTCGGTACTCAAGGACACCGGCCGTGCGGCTGTCGTCCTCGACACCGGTGCCGTGACTCGCGGCTCGGGCTCGAAGAACGAGGACAAAGAACGCAACATCCGCAAGTGGTTCGTCGACCACGACCTCATCGAGGGCGTCATCCTGCTGCCCGACAACCTCTTCTACAACACGACCGCCGCGGGCATCATCGTCGTGCTCAACAAGCGCAAGCCTGAGTCCAAGAAGGGCAAGATCATCCTGCTCAACGCGAGCAAGCGGGCCACCAAGGGCAAGCCCAAGAACCACCTCGCCGACGACGACGTCGTTGAACTCGCAAAGCTCTACAACGCGGGCGAGGCTGCCGACGGTGAAGTAGCCATCATTGACAACGCACAGGCCGCAGCTAAGGACTACAAGCTCAACCCCAGCGAGTGGGCGAGCAGGTCCAGCGAGACGCAGGTGCGGCCTGTGAGCATCCTCGTCAGCGAACTGGAAGCCCTGGATAACGAGAGCCATCGCTTGGTCAGCGCGCTGTCGGACCTGTTGGCGGGGGTCTGCGATGAGCCTGCTTGACCGAGCATTCGAGGATGGTCGCCCATGGACTCGTATCGGCGACCGCTTTGGCGTGACGAAGAAGCCTCGTGGGCTCGTTGTCTCCAGGAGCGACGCCGTGTCCTTCTTTCCGATGGAGGCAATACCCCAAGGTGGCACCTACGAGCCCGCCTCCGCTGTGACGAAGACCCCGGGCGAGATCACCAGCGGCACCTACTTCGAGCGCGGTGACGTGTTGGTCGCCAAGATCACACCCTCGTTCGAGAATGGGAAGCAGGCACTCGTTCGCTCGTTGACGCAGGCTTTCGGCTACGCGACCACGGAGGTAATACCTCTGCATGCGCTGACTGCGGATTCCGACCCTCGCCTGCTGTTTTTCTACCTCCTTCATCCCGACGTACGTCACCACGTCGCGGAGCGAATGGAGGGTTCAACCGGTCGCCAACGAGTTCCAGAACGACTACTGCTCGACCTCCCCATGCCTGACTTCGACCCGAAAACACAAGCGCGCCTAGCGGATGCGCTGGAACTCGTCCAGTTCACGGCCATGGTCGAGGAGCAAGCCATGGCGGTGGCAATAGAGATGAAGTCAGCGACAATGCGCCAATTGTTCACGCGAGGGCTTCGGCAGGAAGCTCAGAAGGAGACCGAGATCGGTCCGATCCCTCAGAGTTGGGAACTCCTCCCATTGGGTGACCTCGGTCGAATCGGGAATGGTTCGACCCCGAAAAGAGCGACTGACGCTTACTGGGACGGTGGAACTTTCCCCTGGCTCAACAGCGCGAAGGTCTACGACGGTGACATTCGGAACGCAGAGCAATTCGTCACCGACGTTGCGTTGAAGGAGTGCCATCTGCCCGTACTTGAGCCGGGAGCAGTGCTGGTGGCTATCACTGGGCAAGGCAAGACCCTTGGCAATGCAGCGGTCCTGAGCATCCGCGCAACAATCAACCAACACCTCGCCTACCTTCAGACGGATCTTCAGAAGGCTGAACCAAAGTTCATCCGCGCATACCTTGAGACTCAGTACGACCACCTACGTGCGGTCGCTTCCGGCGGAGGTAGTACGAAGGGTGCGCTGACGTGCGGCTTTCTCCGGAGAATGATGGTGCCGCAGCCGCCTACTATTAGCGAGCAACAGGAGATCGTCGAGGTGCTGGATGCCCTCGACCGCAAGATCGACTTGCACACCCGTAAGCGTCGGGTACTCGACCAGCTCTTCAAGTCGTTGCTACACAAGCTGATGACCGGCGAGATTTCGGTGGACGACCTCGACCTAAGTGCTCTGCCGTCAATCGATGGGAGTGCAGCGTGAGCCAGATCAAGATCTCTGAGGCCAAGTCTGTGCAGTTCCCGATGGTGAAGCACGCCTCAGGCGTCGGCTGGGAGCAACTCGCGCCGGAGGAAGCCGACGGCAGGCGTCGTGGTCGGGCGAACATGCTGTTCCCCGAGGTGCTGGAGAACAAACTCCGGCAGTTCAACCCGTGGCTCACCGAGGATCAGGCCCGCGCGATCATCGAGAGCATTGAAGCGCTGCCCGCCACGATCGAGGGCAACCGAGAGGTGCTGCGTTGGCTCCGAGGCGAACGTCAGTGGCACGACGATAACGAACAGCGCCAACGCCCGGTCCAGGTTGTCGATTTCGATCTACCCCACGAGAACGCGCTGCACGTCACGTGGGAGTGGAAGGTCGAGCCGCCGGCGCGGACAAAGGGGAACCGCGCGGACGTCATGTTCGTCGTCAACGGCATCCCCGTCACCATCGTCGAGCACAAGAACCCGAAGGACCGCGACGCTCTGACCAAAGCGGTGACCCAGCTCCGGCGTTACGAGGTGGAGACGCCAGAGCTCTTGGCTCAGGCCCAGCTCCACAACGAGACCCACCTGATCGACTACTGGTATGGCGTGACATGGAACATCAACCGCCGCATGCTCTTTAGGTGGAAGCACACGAGCGACGAATCCTACCGCGATGCCGTGCAGGCGTTCTTCGAGCCGCGTGACTTCCTGCGCACTTTGCGCGAGTGGGTGCTCTTCTACGTCGAAGATGGCGAGACTAAGAAGTCTGTCCTCCGCGAGCACCAGCGCGGCGCAGTCGATGCGGTGGTCGAACGGTGCGCCGACCCAGCAAAGAACCGGGGGCTGATCTGGCACACGCAAGGCTCCGGTAAGACTTTCACCCTGTTGACGGCTGCGCAGCTGATCCTCAGCCAGAAGGACCGCTTCAAGAATGCAACGGTCATCCTCGTTGTTGACCGCACCGAGCTTGAGGGACAACTCAAGGAGTGGGTCGACAGGTTGCTCGGCGAGATGCAGGCCAATGACATCCCGGTTCGGCGTGCCAACAGCAGGGGCGACCTTCAGGACATCTTCGATTCCGATTTCCGTGGGCTGGTCGTGTCAATGATCCACAAGTTCGAGGCGATCCGGAAGGACAGCTCGAATCGGGACAACGTCTTCGTCTTCATCGACGAGGCACACCGTTCAGTTGCCGCCGACCTGGGCTCGTACCTCATGGCGGCGGTACCGAACTCGACGATCATCGGCTTCACGGGCACGCCGGTCGGAGGGACGCAAGGTGGCGGCTCAGGTTCGTTCCAGATCTTCGGATCACAGGACGAAAAGGGCTATCTACACAAGTATTCGATCATCGAGTCGATCGACGACGAGACCACTCTGCCGATCAAATACATGCTGGCACCGTCGTCGATGTCCATGGCACCAGAGGACTTGGACGACCAGTTTTACGCCCTGGCGTCCGATGAGGCTGTCACCGACATCGATGAACTCAACAAGGTACTGCAGCGAGCAGTCGGACTGCGTACCTTCCTGGGCTCTGATAGCCGCGTGAAGCAGGTGGCTGAGTTCGTCGCGAACCACTTCGAGGAGAACGTAAATCCGCTGGGGTACAAGGCGTTTCTGGTCGCGGTCGACCGGGAGACGTGCGCGAAGTACAAGCGCGCGCTCGATGAGTTGCTGCCGTCCGATTGGTCCGAGGTGGTGTACAGCAAGAATGCGAGCGATGTCGTCGACCGTCCCGACGTACATCATCTCCAGCTTTCCGATGACCGCGAGAAAGAGGTGCGGCGGCAGTTCAAGAAGGCCGATCAGCGGCCCAAGATCCTAATCGTCACCGACAAGTTGCTGACCGGCTACGACGCGCCGATTTTGTACGCTTTGTACCTCGACAAGCCGATGCGTGATCACGTCCTCCTCCAGGCGCTCGCGCGCGTGAACCGACCGTATGTTGACGGCGATGGTGTGCAGAAGAAGGTCGGTCTCGTCGTCGACTTCGTTGGCATCCTGAAGGAGCTTCATAAGGCACTGCGGTTCGATTCCGCCGACGTCGAAGGGGCACTCGAAGACCTCGATGTTTTGATGGCGGACCTGTTGGTAAAGATCGACGCCGCTTCCACCGAGTACCTGCAGGTCACGGGTAGCAAAGATGCTGACCAGCAGTTGGAGGGCATCGTCTACGGCAAGTTCATTTCGGAGGATGAGCGTAAGAAGTTCTTCGACGACTACCGCGACATCGAGTCGTTGTGGGAGATCCTCTCGCCATCAGCAGAGTTGCGCGATCACATCACGACATACAAGCGCCTATCTGTTCTTTACGCGGCCGTGCGAAACGCCTACTCGGAGGCAACCACCTTCACCGCCGATCTGGAGCACAAGACGAAGCGCCTGATCGAGGAAACCGCAACTCAGGAAGGCCTAGGTCGGTTCACTAAGGTTGCCACGTTCGATGTCCCAACATTGGAGGCACTGGGTAGGGACAACGGACCGCCCGAGGAGAAGGTCTACAACCTGCTGCGCGGCTTACGCAAGGAGATGGAAGATAATCCGGTCGCCGCGGTGGCGCTGCAGAGCATCAGGGAGAAGGCCGACCGCGTCATTGAGAATCTCGAACAGCGCAAGATCAACGGTCTGGCCGCGCTCGATGAGCTCAAGGCCATCGCAGAGGAGAAGGACCGCCTGCGTGAGTTTGCCAAAGCGAGCGGGCTGTCGGATCGCGCCTTCGGCATTTACTCGGCTTTGAGTACCGAGCGTTCCTTGAGTGAGCTGAAGGTCGACATCCAGTGGGTCGCGGTGAACATCGATGTGGCGGTGGATCAGTTCCCCCACTGGCGCCAGAATCCCGATGAGCGGCGCCGCCTACGCAGTGGGCTCTACAAACCGCTGCTGGATAGCCACGTCCCTGCCAAGTCCTGCGGCGAGATCATCGACAATGTCATGAACGTGCTGGAGAAGGTCTGATGGCGAAGCCAAAGATGCCACTCACCGCCGACCAATTGCTCACCCGCAAGGCGATGACATGGGCAACCAAGGTTCGAGTGAATCCCTCGCGCATCGTGATCGCCGAGCTAACGACGAAGTGGGGCTCATGTGCGCCAGACGGCACGATCACGTTGGCGGAAGACCTCGTTGACACGCCAGCTGCTTTCCAGGACTACGTCGTCGTCCATGAACTGCTCCACTTGCGCTACCGCTCCCACGGAAAAGCCTTCACCGCGATGATGACTGCGCTCGTCCCCGGCTGGCGCGAGCTGGAAGCATCAAGCCCAACCAGGGAGGTACGCGGATGATTTCCGCGGAGTTGTTGGAGCTCCCCGCTAACGCCTGGTTGGAGATTCGGGAAAGGGCAGGGTAGTGGAACTCCTGTACGTCGTTGAGGTCGATATACGTCCCAGCGAAGGTTCCGACCTGACGCCGACGGATGTTCGTAACCGCGTTAAGCGCCACCTCGCGGAGTGGCTGAGTTTCGAGCACACTCCGACGCTGGATGCCGAGGCTCTCCAAACCGACGGAACGATCACTCTCGTCAGCGACCACAAGGACCGGAACGACAGCCGCGTCTCCTGGTCCACCGAAGGCACTCCTGACGTAACAGCGTTAGTCGTCGCGGTGAGAACCGAGATCAGTCGTAGTGGCCGAGCGGACTTCATTTGTGTGGTTACGGTTTTCACGGAAGGCGACGGGACTGCCGTGAGGATTGAGTTGGGGCGCGAGTCGCTGGACGGCGTCCTTGCGCCGACAGGCATCGACTTTTTTCGCCGGCCGTATCTCCTTGTCTTGCTTCTTCGAGACCGCGACCTGCAGTACTGGTCCGGACCCAGTCGGGTTGACGGGCGGTTCAACTGGGTGAACCCGCAACACGCGGACTTTGTGTGGGAGGCGCTGTCCGCAGAGGGACGCCTCCTGCCGATCCTGCTCGTCGACGGGAGCGAGGACGTTGGCGCGCAACTGGCGCGCAAGGCCGCCGGCGAACTGATCGGGCTCGCACCCGTCCTCGCGGTCGATGCACGGTCACAACGACTGCTCGCCGACAGGTTGGACCAGATTGACGCATCTATTCCCCGGGGCGGTGCGCGTCTCGTCTGGCCCGAACTGTCGCTGAGGCACCCGGCATTCGCGGCGGATCAGGTGGCGTTCGCGCCGGGCCGTCTCTTGCGGATGTTGAGTTCCGTCTCTGTAACGGTTCGCGGTGTGAATCAGTTGCTTCGCAGGGCTGAGGGGGCTCGAAGGACCGCGCGCAACGCACAGATCGCAGCCGATCTCGCCGCCGCAAAATCCCAAGGCGACAATTCCAAAGAACTTGAGGCACAGGCTATAGCCATCGGAGAGTTGCAGGACGAGATCAGCCAATACGACTCGTGGTTTAAGCAAGTCGAGGAAGAACGGGACCGATACAAGGCGCAAGCGGTACAAGCCGCGTATTGGAAACAAGAAGCCGAACGCGCCCGCCAGTCGAGCGGGGTGCGCGTGGCTGACTGGGCGGAGGCACCAGAGCTCGACCCGACCGACCTTGCCGATCTGGCCTCATACCTCGAGAAGCAGGGGCACGGCGCCATAGTTTTCACTCGGAACGCGCACCAGTCATGGAAGCGTGACGCTTATCCACATGTCGACCTCATGCGTGAGGCCCTCATCGCACTCACCAAGGCAGCCACCGAGTATCGGCGTCTCGGATGCCAGCTCGGTATGGCTCCGGACGACTGGTTCAAGCATGAGTGGGAACTCAATCTCGCCTCGACGGACCAGTACATGAGCAAGCATCGGCTCGATTCGTTCGAATTCGACGGCAAATCGCACAGTCGACTCCCGCACCTTAAGTTGGGTGACAACACATCACCGAACGAGGTCGGTCGCGTCTACTTTGCAATGGATTCCGAAGGTGAGCGCTTCATCGTCGATCATGTCGGGCTGAAGCTCTACGGGCTCTGAAATTCAGAGAATGACGGCCCGTCACCTTCACAACAGAGGCGACCACTTCCACGCGTCACACTAGTCCTCAACACCACTGGATTGCGGCTCCGCCGCCACGGTCGACGGGGAACTGGGATTAGCTAATGTGTTGTCCTGCAACGTTTTTGCAGCAAACTGCACCGCACCGCAGGCGTCGGCGAACGCCCGTTGAGCTACCTTCATCGCGTTGAAGATCTCGTTTGCATGCTCGTAGTCAGCAGCGTAGATATTGAGACGAATGGCCAATGCTCCGAGCACGTCAGCCTCGGCCATTCCTATGCCAGCAAGCGTTCCAAGGAGCTTGTTGACCACTGCCGGATCGCCCGCAGACAGTCCAATTTCCCGCAGATCCCCATCCAAGACGTACATTCGCGTCCGTATGTTCTCCGCCTGGGCGATCAACGGTGCTGCATCCCCCCAGGTGATGAAGTCAGGAATGACCGCCTCGGTTGGGTAGCCAGGTTCCTGAGGCCACAGTTCCCTGATCGACGCTGCTGACCTAACCGCCAATCCGCGGCCAGAGGCCGGCACAAGAAGACCTTGACCGCGGAGTTCTTGCACAGCCCGCCTGACGGTCATCCTCGCGACGCCAAAATGTTTGGCAAGCTTTGTTTCCGCCGGTAGCCGCTCGCCAGGAGCTAACTGACGGGACGTGATAGCCACCCGAAGGAACTGCGCGATCTGTTCATAAGGAGGCACACCATTGTCCCGGTCGATCTGACCAAGATTTAACACAGACCACCTGCCACTCGATCGATACGTCTAGCCAATAGCTAGCCAGAGTACTCGCCTGGCGATCGCAAAAGCTCAGACCCAAACTGAGCGCGCCGATTGGGTTGTGACCAGCAGAAACCTCTACCCCTAGATGTCACACCGGCGTCATCACCTTCATCGGAGTGCCAACTACATAGATCGATGATTGCTTTTGTCTAGTTTTTGTCTATACAGTGAGTAGACATAGACAGGCCCATGGCAGCCAGACGATCGAAAGGTTCAGCAATGTCCATCCCCAAATGGCTCCAGATAGGGCACGACCAGGTGTTTTCGTGCGGCGCGTTCATCGTTTCGGAGGTGACGCCGATGATCGACTTCGACAAGTCCTCGGGCGAGAACCGCGTCCAGGCGAGGGACCGCGATACGGGTGTACCGATGTGGCAGGTCGAAGTACTCGACGGAGATCCGACAGCACCGAAGCGCAGCCGCACGGTGACGGTGAAGTTCGCCGCACCGATGCAACCCATTGCGCCCACCAATTCCAGCGGAACACCCTTCACCCCTGTAGTTTTCGAAGGCCTGACAGCGCTGCCGTACATCGAGCGGACGGGCGATTTCTCACGGATCGCGTGGTCGTTCCGCGCCTCGGGCATGACAGCAGCGGGCAAGCCGTCCGCAGCATCGAACACGGGTCGGGCGTCGGAATGAACCCTGACCCGTTCGCGCCGGTCGGTCCCGGTACCCCATTGCGGTTCGACCACCTGGTGCACCTGCTGACCAGTATTGCCCTGTGCCTGGCGGCCGTCATGGTCGTCATCGGCGCTGCGCTCATCTATTGGCGACTGCGCTCACCGCAAACCTACGAGGAACGGTTTGCAGCACCTGCCCGGCTCGTGCGCTGGCGGCTCTGGGCACACGTCTCATGGCAACGGCTATGCAAGCGCTGCGGCCTATCGGCCTCCGAACGGGTGACGCGCCGCGACAACGAAGGACGACAAGTCACGTCGACGCGTTGGTTTCATCCAAAGCTCTTGGGAACGGCCGTCTCCCACTCCTGCCTGCATCTGACAGTGCGAGCAAGGATGGGACAGACCGTCGAGGACCTGGAGCGGGCTGTTCCAGCGATCCGGGACGCTGCGGGCGCACACTCAGCGCGGTCGGTCGTGGTCTCTCCTGGCACGGTTTGGATCGAACTGGTCATGCGGGAACGGTTGTCGACGGTAGGCAGCGCCGCGCCGCCGACCGCAGTAGCGACAGCGCGCGTCATGATCGGTCGCTGCGAGAACGGCTCGGCGTGGACCATACCCTTGAGCGGCCGACACACCTTGACCGTGGGCTGCTCAGGCGCAGGCAAAGGTTCCGTCTTCTGGGGTATCGCAGGGGGGGCTCGGCCCCGCTGTTGCCGCCGGTGTGGTTCGCCTGGTGGGAATCGACCTGAAGTACGGCATCGAATTGTCAGTCGGCGCTCCTTTGTTCTCCAAGATCGCCACCACAGAGATCGATGCCGTGGAAACCCTTGCCGCGCTGGAAAAGTTGATGAACAAGCGCGGGAATGAGATGGCCGGCCGCACGCGTGAGCACAGTCCGACCAAAGCATCACCACTCGTGGTGTTGCTGATCGACGAACTGGCCGGAGTCACCGCGTACATGAGCGATCCGGCCCTGCGCAAAGCAGCCGCCGCCTCGTTGTCGCGGATTCTCACCAAAGGCCGTGCCCTGGGAATCGTCGTGGTGGCGTTCCTGCAAGACCCACGCAAAGAAATCCTACCGATGCGGGGACTGTTCACCCAGACCATCGCGCTTCGACTGCGTTCCCGCGATGAAGTCGCCATGGTTCTCGGCGACGGAATGGCAGATTCCGCACTCGCACACCGGATCAGCCCAGACAGACCGGGAACCGGCTACGTCATCGCCGAGGACGGCCAAGCGACCAAGGTGCGATCCGACTTCTGGTCCGATGAACAAATCCGCTCCACTGCAGAGCAATACGGACGGCCCCGCACTGTCGGAGGACAGCGCAATGAATGACGACTGGTCCATCTTCGAACCACCCGATCAGGATCAGCTGGCGCGGCATGCCGATGATCTGATCCTCCGCTCCAACCTCGTCCGCAGAGACGGATGGGATCATTACCTGCGGGTCTGGTCGCGCGGCGAAGTCATCGGCACCGCCCTGGTCCTGGGTGACAACGCCGAACTCCAGCGCTGCGGTGAGACAACGACCTCCTCGATGGAACGGTGGGCATTCGAACTGTGGGGAATCACCGGCGGTCAGTCCGACGTCGACCGTGGATTGCAGCGCACGCGTGCCTGGTTCGACTCGATCCGTGCAGCGAGGTGAAGCGATGGTCACTCATGGCCTCAGGGAGGCGCTCGTCGCTGCGGGCAACTTCCCCGAACTGTTGACCGCAGAGCAGGTCTCAGCGCTGCTCGGTGTCTCGGCCGCGACACTCAACCGCTGGGCCGCGCTCCGCGAAACGACCGGTGAGCAGATCGGCCCACCGTGCTACACCCTGTCGGAGCGGGTACGCCGTTGGGACTGCGCGGAAGTCCGGTCCTGGCTCAAGCAGGTGCGTCGATAATGGCCGGAAACACACCTCGCGGCATCCGGAAACGACTCAACGCAGCCGGAGAATCCCGATACCAAGTCCGCTACCTGATCCGAGACCCCGACGCACCGTCAGGCTGGGGCGAAACCTCCGCCACCTTCCCCACCCTGCGCGAGGCGAAGGCATTCAAATCCGAACGCGACAACGAAGCCGCGATCGGCGCACGCCGATTCGACCCGCGCCTCGGCCGCACACCGCTGAGCCGGGTATGGACCCAGTTCTCCGGTTCCAAGAAACCGGCGGTGTCTCCGAAGACGTGGAGCGGCTACACCCAGCACTGGGAACTGCGTATCGCACCGCGCTTCGGCCATCTGCCCGTCGACGAAATCACCCGCGCCGACATCCAGGCGTTCGTCGACGTCCTGACGATCGGACCGTGGGCGAAGGTATCAACGCTGCGACTCCTGCGGTCGATCCTCGACGTGGCCCACCAGGACGGCCGCATCCACCGCAATCCTGCCATCGGCGTCTCAGCAGGTCGCATTCCTGAACGGGAACGACACCGCTATCTGACCGCCCAGGAAGTCCAGACGCTCGCTATCGCGTGCGGCGACCAGGGCGACGTCGTGACCATCCTCGCGTACACCGGCTTGCGTTGGTCCGAACTCGTCGGCCTCCGCGTCAAGGACGTCGACCTCGTGGCCCGCCGCCTCTACGTCCGACGGGCAGCGCCAGAAGTCGAGGGCCGTATCATCGTCGGCCCTCCGAAGACCCGTGCCGGCATCCGAACCGTCCCGCTGCCGCAAGTCGTCGTCGACATCTTCAAACGGCGTCTCAGCGGCCGCGCACCTGACGAACCCGCTGTCACCTCACCCAACGGAGCGATGCTGCGATCGAACAACTGGCGCAGGCACACGCACTGGAATAAAGCGCTCAACAGGACCGATCTAGCCCCACTGACCATTCATGATCTGCGCCATACCTACGCCAGCCTGGCGCGCAAGTCCGGCGCGGACCTGCGCTACGTGCAGAAAACTATGGGGCATTCGACGCCGACTGTCACCGCGAACATCTACAGCGACCTCTACTCCGATGAGCTGGACCAGGTGGCAACGAACCTCGATCAACTCCACGCGACCGAGATTCATACACCGAAGACCGGACAAGAACCGGACAAAGAAAACTGACAACTGAGTGCAAGACCCGTGTCGATGCAGGTAAAGAATGGTGGCCAGGGCCGGGATCGAACCGGCGACCTTCCGCTTTTCAGGCGGACGCTCGTACCAACTGAGCTACCTGGCCGGAAGGCCGTCGGCCTCTAGACCGAAGTGCCTCGCCGTGATGGCGACCCTGACGGGACTCGAACCCGCGACCTCCGCCGTGACAGGGCGGCGCGCTAACCAACTGCGCCACAGGGCCTTACTTTCCAGCATGCTCCGCGTTGCCGCGTTGCGTACCCCCAACGGGATTCGAACCCGTGCTACCGCCGTGAAAGGGCGGCGTCCTAGGCCACTAGACGATGGGGGCCTAATCCGAATCTCTCCGGGGTACTCATCAACCTCGTTCGTTGGGAGCTTCGATAGCTTAGGGTACCGGTGCCCAAATCTTCAAACCCGGTGGTCGCAACACCAATTTCAATCATCTTGTACCCTGTCTTCTCGCGCCCCTATAGCTCAGTTGGTAGAGCTACGGACTTTTAATCCGCAGGTCGTAGGTTCGAGCCCTACTGGGGGCACCAAACACCCGCCGCAAGGCGGGTCCACGGTGCGGTTCACGCGCTCCGCGCGGTCGCGATCTCGTCGGCCAGCGGAGCAATCGCGGCGATGATCTGCCCGACGATCGGCTCGGGCACCCCGGCATCGGCCAGGCTGTCGGAGAGGTGGCCGGCCACCAGGTTGAAGTGATGCAGGGCGATGCCGCGGCCCTGATGGACCTGACGCATCGGTGCACCGCTGTACTGCACGGGCCCGCCCAATGCCGCGGCGAAGAACTCGACCTGCTTGCCCTTGAGCCTGGCCATATTGGTTCCGGTGAAGAAACCCGCGAGTTCGTCGTCCGCCAGTACCCGCCGATAGAAGTCTTCAACGACGGTCTCGAGTGCCTCGGTCCCGCCGATCTGGTCATAGATGGTCGTCATGGCGCCAGCCTCGCCCGACGTCGTTGCCACCCAATTTCGAACGCGTAGCCGATCCGCTACGGCCACCTCACGGTGCGACGCTTCACACCACAGGCCGGCGCACCACGGACCACAGCCGTTTATCGTTGTACGCGGGGTCGGACGGCCCAACGTGAAGTAGATGGCGAGATTGTGGAGAATTCTCGCCATCAAGTTCACGTTCGGGGTCGACAGCATGAAGTCGACAGCACGAAGGAGTCAGCAGCATGTTCTCCCGGCGCTTGAGCACTCGAGCCATGGCCACCGCGGTCGGTGCTGCCGCGCTGGCCGCCAGCGCCGCATTCGGGGTCGCGCCAGCTCACGCCGACGCTCAGGACGACCAGTTCTTCACCATCGTCAAGGACCTGAACATCCCGACCACCTCGGCCGAGGAGGCCGGCCAGGTCGGGCGCGGAGTCTGTGACGCGCTCACGAAGGGCAAGATCGAGCCCGCGCGCACGGTGCGGGGAGTCATCAGCCAGCTGAGGAACCAGGCAGGCATCGACAAACATCAGGCCGCGAACCTGGTCCGGGGTGCGGTCAAGGTCTACTGCCCGCAGAACGCCCCGTTCGTCGGGCGCTGAGGCGGTCCGTTCAGACCTTCGGGCAGTAGTGCATCCCGTTGTCGCGGTGCCCAATTGGCGGCAGGTTGCGGGCCGGGGTGTGCACCAAGGGTGCGTCCGCCGGGAGACGGCCGGTGGCGCGATCCCACGCGGTGCGCGCCCGCGGATGCATGCGGCGACGACGCGGCACCATCGTGAATACCCTGCCAATCACCTTGCCCAACAGGCGATGTACCTTCTCGTCGCGCTCAGACCAGGTGTAGCCCATCAGCTCGCGCACCGCTGGGTGGTACAGGCCGACGGTGAACCACACGAACAACGGGTGCACTACATACTTGCGCTGCAGCGCCCACATCCAGTTCGGCATCTTCGACGCGAACGGGGGCTTGGGCAGCTCGGACAGATCCAACACGTCACGGACCGCCTGGTTGTTCTCCAACACGTTGCGGCACATGTGATCCCAGTAGACCTGGAAGTCCTCCCAGGTTTCCGGCACGGGGCGCATACTCATCCCGTACATCGAGTACCACTGCTTGTGTTCCTCGAACAGCCGCCGCTTGTCGGCCTCGGAGATCCCACCCGCGAGCCGGTCGGCCACGATGATCGTGCCGACGAAAAACGTCGAATGCGCCCAGTAGAAGACCTCGGGATTCAACGCGTGGTACCGGCGCCCCTGAGCGTCAACACCTTTGATGTTGACGTGGTAGTCGCGTACCTCGGCACCGGTCGCCGGCGCACGGTCGCCGTCGAACACGACGCCGCCGATCGGGTACAGCGAGCGCAGCAAGCGGGGCCAGCGCTCCTGAAAGAAGATCGAGTGCTCCTCGACGGCCGCACCGAGTTGCGGGTGCATGTTCTGCATGGAGCCGGCCCACGGACCTTGCAGCATGCCGCGCCAGTCACCGAAGTACTTCCACGTCAGCGAATCCGGCCCGAGCGGTGTAGGCGGGGCCTCATACCCGCCCGGGGCGGCTGGGCAGCCCGCCGTCACGGCGGCGGAACCGCTGGTCACCGGGCATGTCTCAGAAGTATCTTGTGTCACAGGTGCGCTTTCTGCCGGCAGAACGATGATCCTGTTTCAATTGTGACTACATACGTTGTCATCAAAGCTTAGGAGTAGATGTGCCATCCGGTCAACGACGCGGCCGATGGTCGGGCGTTCCGCTACAGGAACGGGCGGCCCGTCGTCGCGACGAACTGATCGCAGCAGGGGTCGTCCTGCTGGGCAAAGCCGAGGGCCCAGCTCTCACAGTCCGTGCGGTGTGCCGGGCGGCCGAACTCACCGAACGATACTTCTACGAGAGCTTCACCGACCGTGACACGTTCGTCCGGGCCGTCTACGACGACGTCTGCGGCCGGGCGATGTCGGCCTTGACCACGGCGGCTACCCCCCGCGACGCGGTCGAACGATTCGTCGCACTGATGGTGGACAATCCCACCCAGGGCCGTGTGCTGTTACTGGCCCCCGAATCCGAACCGGTGCTCACCCGCTCGGGCGCGGAGTGGATGCCCGACTTCATCGGCCTGCTGCAGCGCAAACTGACCCGCATCGCCGACCCGGTACGCCAGGCCATGGTCGCCACCAGCCTGATCGGAGCATTGACCGCGTTGTTCAGTGCCTACCTCGACGAGCGGCTGCCGGCCAGCCGCGAACAGTTCACCGACTACTGCGTCGACATGCTGCTCGGGCGCATCGGCAGTTTCTGAGCAGACTGCCGGAGTCCCCGCTACTCGTCGGGAGTACTGGCCTCGGCGATTGGCTCCTGCTCGGCAGCGGCGGCCTCATCTTCGGCGGCCTTTGCCTCACGTCCGGCCGGGGTGGCGATCGACGCGCCAGGGTGAGTCTCGGTGGCGTGGTCACCGTCGCAGTTGAGCGCCACCTGCGTAACGTCTTCGGCGTACTCGAAGTAGGTGTCGGACTTCTGCGGCACCAACTGACGGACGGTCCAGGCGTTGGTGACGATGCACTCGTCACGCGGCAAACGACTGCCGACGCTCACAGCAACATGCGCCGTGCCGCCGCCGTCCTCGATGGCGCTGACCGCGTCGCTGTATGTCTGCCCCACGACGTCCGGCGCCGCATGGGCCGCCCCCGCACCGATCACGGACGCAAAACCCGCCGCGGACATAGCGATAACGCTTCCGCACCCGATCGCGATCTTCATCTGGCCCGACCTTCCCCGTCCGGCGATCTCTCCCGGAGAGGTGGGGCGGCGGCGCTTTCGGCCGTTCGTGTCAGCAACCCCGCGGTCCGTGACCAGGTGTCACGGCAAACACTCTTTGGGAGCTGACCCGGATTTTAGTCGGCGTCAGGGCTCATGACCAGGACAAGCACGCCTTACTCGTCGGGCGTGCTGACCTCGGCGAGCTGCGCTTCCTCTTCCGCAGCGGCCTGGGCTGCGGCGAGCCGCGCCTCCTGCTTGGCGGCGGCCTCATCGTCGGCGGCCTTGGCCTCCCGGCCGGCCGGGCTGGCGACCGAGGCGCCCGGGTGGTTGGCGGTGGCATGGTCACCGTCACAGTTCAGGGCCACCATGACCTCGCCGGACGCGTGACTTCCGTCCCGCACGAACGGGGCATCCCACGCGTTGGTGACGATGCAATCACCCTGGGACAGCTTGCTGCCCACAGTGACCGCGACCTTGGCACTGGAACCGCTATCCTCGATCGCGCCCGAGGCGTCCGAGTAGGTCTGCCCCACCACGTCAGGCGCGGCGGCTGCGACGCCGGCACCGAACAGCAGGGACACGGCCGCACCGGTGGCAACAGCGGCTCCGGCACCGACAACAAGCTTTTTCACGTGTGCCCAACCTCCGAGCGTGGTATCCGACAGATGTTCGTGCGGATCGTACCGTCGTTATCCGCACGGCGCAGGGCTCGTCAAATACGGGCGGGGCAACTTGATGTCACCGAGTTACACAGATATATTGACTGCTACCAACAGGTACAGATAACTGAGCGTCCCAGGGACGCGAGGAGGACGAGGGCACATGTCGCAGGAATACACAGACCTGCAGCTTCTGCACGAACTCGAGCCTGTCGTTGAGTCCAGCATCAACCGCCATATGCGGATGCGTAAGGACTGGAACCCGCACGACTTCATCCCGTGGTCGGACGGCAAGAACTACTACGCACTCGGCGGACAGGACTGGGAGCCCGGGCAGTCCAAGCTGTCCGAGGTCGCCAAGACCGCGATGATCCAGAACCTGCTCACCGAGGACAACCTGCCCTCGTATCACCGCGAGATCGCGATGAACATGGGCATGGACGGCGCTTGGGGCAACTGGGTCAACCGCTGGACCGCCGAAGAGAACCGGCACGGCATCGCGTTGCGCGACTACCTCGTGGTGACCCGTGCCATCGACCCCGTCGAGCTGGAAGAGCTGCGTGTCGAGCAGGTCACCCGCGGCTTCTCCCCCGGCCAGAACCAGCAGGGCGACCTGTTCGCCGAGAGCCTGTTCGACTCGGTGATGTACGTGTCGTTCCAGGAGCTGGCCACCCGCGTCAGCCACCGCAACACCGGCAAGGCCTGCGACGACCCGATCGCCGACCAACTGCTGCAGCGCATCTCGGCTGACGAGAATCTGCACATGATCTTCTACCGGGATGTCTCGGCAGCCGGTCTGGACATCGCGCCCAATCAGGGCATGGCGTCGCTGCACCGCGTGTTGGACAACTTCAAGATGCCCGGCTACACCGTGCCCGACTTCCGCCGCAAGGCCGTCATCATCGCCGTCGGCGGCGTCTACGACCCGCGGATCCACCTCGACGACGTGGTGATGCCGATCCTGCGCAAGTGGCGCATCTTCGAGCGTGAAGACTTCACCGGCGAGGGCGCCCGACTGCGTGACGACATCGGCCGCATCGTCGAAGAGCTCGAAGACGCCTGCGACAAGTTCGAGGTCGCCAAGGAGCGTCGCCTCGAGCGCGAGCGCAAGGTCGCCGAGAAGAAGGCCATGAAGAACCTGTTGGTGTCCTCTTCGTCTTCATGACTCTGACCGCAACGCCCCCTGCAACTGCAGCGTCGGCCCGATCCCAGCTGCGGATCGGGCCGTTCGCATTGCCCAGTCCCGTCGTCCTGGCTCCCATGGCCGGGGTGACGAATGTGGCATTCCGCACACTGTGCCGCGAACTCGAGATCGCCCGTGCCGGCACCGTCAGCGGCCTCTACGTGTGCGAGATGGTCACCGCGCGGGCCCTGGTCGAGCGCCATCCGGTCACCCTGCACATGACGACCTTCGGCCCCGACGAATCTCCGCGGTCGCTGCAGCTCTACACCGTGGACCCGGAAACCACCTACCTCGCGGCCAAGATGATCGCCGACGAGGGCATGGCCGACCACATCGACATGAATTTCGGCTGCCCGGTGCCCAAGGTCACCAAGCGTGGCGGCGGATCTGCACTGCCCTACAAGCGCCGCCTGTTCGGCCAGATCGTGGCGGCTGCGGTGCGGGGCGTCGCGGGCACCGACATTCCGGTGACCGTGAAGTTCCGGATCGGCGTCGACGACACCCATCACACGCACCTGGACGCCGGGCGGATCGCTGCCGAGGAGGGGGCGGCAGCCGTGGCGCTGCATGCGCGCACTGCGGCACAGCGCTACTCCGGCACGGCCGACTGGGATCAGATCGCTGCGCTGAAGGCTCATGTCACCGGCATCCCGGTGTTGGGCAACGGCGACATCTTCGAGGCCGACGACGCGCTTGCGATGATGGCCGCGACCGGCTGCGACGGCGTGGTGATCGGCCGGGGCTGCCTGGGCCGGCCGTGGCTTTTCGCCGAGCTCTCGGCCGCCTTCAACGGTCGCCCCGCTGCCACCCCACCGAACCTGGGCGAGGTCGCTGACATCGTGCGCCGCCACGGCGAACTGCTCAGCGAACATTTCGGCGAAGACAAGGCAATGCGCGAAATCCGCAAGCACGTGGCCTGGTACATGCACGGGTTCCCGGCCGGCGCCGACCTGCGGCGTGGGCTGGCCCTGGTCAAGACCCGTGCCGAACTCGACGCACTGCTCGACCAACTCGACGGCCACGCCCCGTTCCCGCCTGCGGCCACCGGTCCGCGCGGGCGCCAGGGCTCGGCCGCCTCGGTGTCGTTGCCCGAGGGGTGGCTCGATGATCCCGACGACTGCGCGGTGCCGGTCGGGGCCGATGTGATGCATTCCGGAGGCTGAGCTGTACTCGCCTGAGATGACATCGAGACGGCTCCGTCACCGGGTTGGGTCTAGCTCAGTCCCAGGATGCCTCAGTACGATGAGGACCTTGCCGCGGCCGGCTCAAGTAGCCAGCCCGGCACCGTGCTGCTAGAAGAGATGAGGAGAAATACCTCAGCAGCGCCCAGCAGCACCCGCGGGAACGATGCGCACCGACGCGCACGCGCGAGCTCGAAGAGTCGGAGGCCGGTAAGGACATGAGTGACGGTAGTAACGCCACTCCCGGCCGTCGGCACCGCTCTGCGGACGATTCGTCGGACAACCAATGGATTACCCGATCCCGGGAGCCTTTGCCAGGCGCCGCGCCGTGGGAACGCCAGGATGCGCTGTTACCCGACGATTCACCCCTCGATGAGCCCACCGGCAGTCACGCCGGCGGAGTAACTGTCGCCGATCTGATCGCCAAGGTCGCCGGGACCGGATTCACACCGAACCGCCACCGGTTGGCACCCGACGACCCGGAGCCCGAACCAGAGCCTGAGCCGGCCCACGCGTGGGACCCAGAACCTGAGCCGCAGCCAGAGCCACTGCCGGAGCCCGAACCCGTGCCGGCGTATGCACCGGCGTATGTCCGCCCGCCGGTACCCGACCCGACCGACGTGATCGAAGCGGTGCGGATCGCCCCTGAGATCGATGAACCCCAGGATGCCCTCGAGGTCGAGGAGTTCCCGGAATCTTTCGAGGAGCCATTCGCGGACTCACCGGATCACCGCGACATCGACGCCGCGAACACCGACGTATTGCCGGCTCTGCCGATCTACGAATACGACTTGCCCAAGGGACGTACGTCATGGCGGGTCCGCCAGACGCCGGAGGACGAGCACGATTCCGAGCACGAGCGCGCCGACACCGATGAGATCGAGAAGGTGCGGCCGGCGATCAACCGCCGGGTGATGCTGGCCGGCCGGGCCGCCGCGGCAATGCTCGCGGTCCTCACCCTCGTGCTGACCGGCGGGGCCTGGCAGTGGCAGAGCTCGAAGAACAACAGCCTCAACAAAGTGGCGGCGCTCGACCTCAATTCGCGCGACATCGTCGACCCCAACTCCCAGTTCGGTGACGAGAACTTCCTGATCGTCGGCACCGACAGCCGGCTCGGCGAAAACGGAGGTATGGGCGCCGGTGGCACCGAGGACGCAGGCGGAGCCCGGTCCGACACCATCATGCTGGTGAACATCCCGGCCGACCGGCGACGTGTCGTCGCCGTGTCGTTCCCGCGTGACCTGTCGATCACCCCGATGAAGTGCGAGCCCTGGAATCCGGAGTCGGCGACCTACGGCCCGCTGTACGACGAAGAGACCGAGACCTACGGCCCGGACGAGATCTACACCGAGACCAAGCTGAACTCGGCCTTCGCTTTCGGCGGCCCGAAATGCCTGGTGAAGGTGATCCAGAAGCTGTCGGGCCTGTCCATCAACCGGTTCATGGCCGTCGACTTCTCCGGCTTCTCGAAGATGGTCGACGCAGTCGGCGGGATAGAGGTGTGCAGCACCACCCCGCTCGAGGACTACGAGTTGGGCACCGTGCTGGCCAACGCCGGTCGTCAGACGATCGACGGCCACACCGCGCTGAACTACGTGCGGGCCCGCCAGGTCACCACCGAGTACAACGGGGACTACGGCCGCATCAAACGACAGCAGCTGTTCCTCTCTTCACTGCTGCGCACCCTGATCTCCCGCGACACCTTCTTCTCGCTGAACAAGCTGAACAACGTGGTCAACATGTTCATCAGCGACAGCTTTGTCGACAACATCAGGACCAAGGACCTCGTCGACCTCGGACAGTCCGTCCAGGGTGTGAACGCGGGCCGGATCACCTTCGTGACGGTGCCGACCGTGGGTTACGCCGACGAATACGGCAACGAAGTCCCGCGCACCGACGACATGCATTCCCTGTTCGACGCGATCATCAACGACGACCCTCTGCCGGGCGAGAAGAATCCGGACAACACTCCGGTGCCCGGCACCCCGGAATCGGCGACGTCGTCCGTCCAGGCTGCCGCGCCCTCAGAGACACCCCAGTCCACAGCACCGGCGCCCGCGCCGGCCGCGACGGACAGCGGTGAGATGGTCAACGCCATCACCACCGAACCGCAGCAGGTGACGGTGCAGGTGTCGAACTCGACGGGCCAGAGCGGCCTGGCCTCCACCGCGGCCACCGAACTGCAGGAACACGGCTTCAACGTCAACACCCCCGATGACTACCCGAGCACGCTCCCGGCGACCACGGTGTTCTTCTCCCCCGGCAACGAGGAGGCGGCCGCGACCGTGGCCAGCTCTTTCACCAACCCGACCATCGAACGGGTGACGGGCATGGGCAACGTTATCCAGGTCGTGCTGGGTTCCGATTTCTACTCGGTGGGCGCCCCGACCCCGAGCGGGTCAGAAGTGCAGGTGCATGTACTCAAGGGCACCGGCGCCAGCCCGACGCACCTCCCCGAGGATCTGACCGTCACCAACGCCGCCGACACGACCTGCGAATAGTCCGGCGACCCGGGTGGACGGCATTCACCGTTAGTTCATCGTTGCATCGTGACGACACGGCCACCGACCGCCTAATCTTGCAGGATGCGTACCCAATACCACGAGAAGTTGCATTCACTCACGGACCAACTCGGTGCGATGTGCGAGTTGGCGGGTACCGCAATGGAGCGCGCCACCCAGGCGCTGCTGCAGGCCGATCTGGCTCTCGCTGAACAGGTCATCAGCGATCACGATCAAATGAGCACGCTGAGCACCCAAGCCGAGGAGTCTGCGTTCGTGTTGCTGGCGCTGCAGGCGCCTGTGGCCGGTGATCTGCGATCGGTGGTGGGGTCGATTCAGATCGTCGCCGACGTGGACCGGATGGGCGCGCTGGCGCTGCATGTGGCGAAGATCGCGCGCCGCCGCCACCCCCAGCATGTGCTGCCCGAGGAAGTGAACGGGTACTTCGCCGAGATGGGCCGGGTCGCCGTCGAGCTGGGGCACGCCGCCCGTGAGGTGCTGCTCACCCAGGATCCGGAGAAGGCTGCCCGGATCCAGGAGGAAGACGATGCGATGGATGACCTGCATCGCCACCTGTTCTCTGTGCTGATGGACCGGGAGTGGAAGCACGGTGTGACCGCTGCCGTCGACGTGACGTTGTTGAGCCGCTTCTACGAGCGCTTCGCCGACCACGCCGTCGAGGTGGCCCGGCGGGTCATCTTCCAGGTCACCGGTTCCTACCCGGACGACGAATCGGTTCCCTCGAAGTAGGGCTCAGGACCGGCTGTCCGGCGGCACGAGACGGACCCCGTCCTTGTGTGCGCCGGCCAGGTCCCCCAGGATCTTCACCAGCACCTGCAGGTCCGCGCCGCTGTAGCGCAGCAGGAATTCGCGGGCCCCGCGGTTCATCTCCTCGTGCAGTTGCCGGTGCAATTCGACGACGAGTTCGCCGTCGGCGGTCAGGCCGAGTTCGATCTCCTTGCGGTTGCCGGGTACCGGCGTACGAACCGCGAGCCCGGCCTCGACCAGCCGCTGTACGTGCTTGGACACCGTGCCCTTGAGCCGGCCGGTCCGTGCCGCCAGCCCGACCACGCTGACCGGACCGTCGCCGATCTCCGCCAGCAGGTGCATCGCCGACGTCGGCAGCCCCCGCACGGCGGCCTGCAACCGCTGTGGGCATTCGGCGGCCATGAAGTCGCGTTCCGCGTCGCCCTCCCCGTCATTCCCGAGCCGATCGCCCACCGTGGCCATGAGTCCGGTGATGGCGTCGATCAGCTCGAGTTTGGTTTTCACAGAAACCATCTTGCCATCCGCGGCAGTGCTCAGTAGATTGTTTCCGCAGAAACCATATCTCTGGAAACAGACCCTCGAAGGAGTCGCCATGAAGGCCGCACTGGTCACCGAATGGGGCAGGCATCCCGTCTACACCGACGTACCCGAGCCCCAGTCGCGCGACGGAGCCGAGGTGGCCGTCGTCGAAGCATCGGCCCTCACCAACATCACCCGGGGACTGGTGTCGGGAAAACACTACGCCAGCAAGGAGATTGCGCTGCCGGCCATTCCCGGGGTCGACGGCGTCGCCCGTCTCGCCGACGGCCGACGCATTTACACCGGAGCCCTCGGATACTCGGGAATGATGGCGCAGCGCGCACTCGTCGACTCCCGCGCAGGCGTCGAGATCCCCGCCCACGTCGACTCAGTGACCGCCGCCGCCCTGCCCAACCCAGGCGTCTCGGCCTGGACCGCCCTGTCGTACGCCGCAGCGGTCAAGCCCGGCGATCACGTGCTGGTGCTGGGGGCCACCGGCGTAACCGGTTCGATGGCAGTGCAATTGGCCACCGCAATGTTCGGTGCCGAAAAGGTGGTGGCCGCCGGTCGCAACACCGAACGGCTGGCGTGGCTACAGTCGGCCGGCGCGCACGACACCATCTCCCTCGGAGAGCAGGACCTGGGCGCCCAAGTCGCCGAAATGCATGCCCGGCGACCGTTCGACGCGGTACTCGATTACCTGTGGGGCGAGCCCGCCGCCCAGGTGCTCACCGTGCTGGCGGCCAGCCATCCGGCCGCGCACTACCATCCGACCCGGTTCGTGCAGATAGGGTCGATGACGGGGCCGACGCTGCCCCTGGATGCCGGGGTGCTGCGCGGTACCGGGATCACCCTGTGCGGCGTCGGCATCGGCAGTGTCCCGCCCGAGGTGCTGACGCAGGCGCGCACCGCGGCATTGCCGAAGTTGTTTCAGATGGTCGCCGACGGACAGCTCGAATTACGCACCCAGGCAAGGCCATTGGCGGACGTCGCCGAGGCCTGGGCCGGTGCTGAACCCTCGGGGACACGCGTCGTGCTCACGCCCTGACCGAGTCGCGCCCCCTTGCACGAGCAGACGCGTAGGTACCCGGGAACCCCCGAATTGGGGTACGTACACGTCTGCTCGCGGAGAAAATGCGGGAGAAACTCAGCCGAAGCGACCGGAGATGTAATCCTCGGTCGCCTTCTGAGTGGGGTTGGAGAAGATCTTCTCGGTGTCGTCAATCTCGATCAGCTTGCCGGGCTTACCGGTGGCCTCCAGATTGAAGAACGCGGTCTGATCGCTCACCCGGGCGGCCTGCTGCATGTTGTGCGTGACGATGACGATCGTGAAATCCTGCTTGAGCGTGGAGATCAGATCTTCGATTGCCAGCGTCGAGATCGGGTCGAGCGCCGAGCAGGGCTCATCCATCAGCAGCACATCGGGCTGCACTGCGATGGCGCGGGCGATGCACAGCCGCTGCTGCTGACCGCCCGACAAGCCACCACCGGGCTTGTCCAGCCGATCCTTGACCTCGTTCCACAGGTTGGCGCCGCGCAGCGAGCGCTCCGCCACCTCGTCCAGGGTCTTCTTGTTGCGCACGCCCTGCAGCTTCAGCCCGGCCACCACATTGTCGCGAATCGACATGGTGGGGAACGGGTTCGGACGCTGGAACACCATGCCGATGGTCTTGCGCACACCCACCGGGTCCACGCCGGCGCCGTAGATGTCCTCACCGTCAAGCAGCACGGAGCCCTCGACACGGGCCCCAGGGATCACCTCGTGCATGCGGTTCAGCGTCCGCAGCACCGTCGATTTACCGCAACCCGACGGGCCGATGAAAGCCATCACGCTGCGCGGCTGCACCGACAGCGAAACCTCTGAAACGGCATGGAACGCGCCGTAGTAGATGTTGACGTCCTTGAGATCCAGCCGCTTGGCCATGGATAGCTCCTACACCTTCTTGGGGGAAAAGAGTTTGGCGACCGCGCGAGCGCCGACATTGAGCAGGGCGATCAGCAGGATCAGCGTCAACGCCGCGCCCCACAGCCGGTCGGTGGGCACCGGGTTGGCGCCTGCCCCCGCCGAGATCTGGTCGTACATCATGCCCGGCAGCGATCCCATGAACCCGCCGAACATGTCGAAGTTCATCGCCTGGGCGTAGCCGACAAGGATCAGCAGCGGCGCGGTCTCGCCCATCACGCGGGCCAGTGACAGCATGATTCCGGTGACGATGCCCGACACGGCCGTCGGGATCACGATTCGGACGATGGTCTTCCACTTCGGCACACCCAGCGCATAACTCGCCTCGCGCAGATCCATCGGGACGATGCGCAGCATCTCCTCGGTGGCCCGGACGATCACCGGAATCATCAACAGCACCAACGACAGTGACACCGCGAACCCCGACCGGCCGAATCCGAGCGTGGCCACCCACAACGCGTAGATGAACAGCGCGGCGACGATCGAGGGCACACCGGTGAGGATGTCCACCATGAAGGTGGTGACCTTGCCCAGCCGGGTACCACCGCCGTACTCGACCAGATAGACGCCCACCATCACGCCGATCGGAATGGAGATCAGCGAACACACGATGCCCTGTAGCACGGTGCCGACGATCGCGTGGTAGGCACCGCCACCGGCGATGAACGTCGTCATCCCGGCCTGGGAATTGGTGAACCACGTGGCTGAGCTCAATGCGGCCCAGCCCCGGACGATCACCGAGTACAGCACCCAGACCAGGGGCACCAGGGCGACCAGCAATGACAGGGTCACCAGAACCGTGGCAAGGTGGTTGGTCAGCTTGCGGCGCAGACTCACGCCCTGGAATGCAGGCGCCTTGACCGGCCGCTCGAGGGTGGAGGTCATCAGCGCCCCTTTCCGGACACCGCAGCGCGGGCCAGCGAGTTCACCACGAAGGTCAGGACGAACAACACCAGGCCGGCGGCAATGTAGGCGCCCGCCTTGTACTGATCGTTGAATTCGCTTGCGGTGGCGGCGATCTTGCTCGCGAAGGTGTAACCGCCGTCGAACAGCGACCAACCGAACGCGGTCTGGGTGCCGCGCAGGATGATCAGCAGGGCGATGGTCTCACCGAGCGCGCGCCCCAGACCGAGCATCGCGCCGCTGACGTAGCCGGACAACCCGAAAGGCAGCACCGTCGTGCGCACCACTTCCCAGCGGGTGGCGCCGAGCGCCAGCGCGGCCTCGATCTGGCCCCGCGGGGTCTGGGTGAACACCTCGCGGGTCACCGCGGTGATGATGGGCAGGATCATCACCGCCAGCACGATGCCCGCAGTGAAGATGGTGCCGCCACCGGCCACCGAGGCATTGCCGGTCTGGAACAGGAACAGCCAGCTCAAGTTCGAATTGAGCCACACTGCAAAGGGTTTGATCGCCGGCGCCAGTACGTACAGACCCCAGACGCCGTAGACGATCGACGGCACGGCGGCCAGCAGATCCACCAGATAGGCCAGCGGGCCCGCGAGTCGCCGCGACGAGTACTGGGTGAGGTAGATCGCGATGCCCAGCGCCACCGGCATCGCCAGCACCAGGGCGAACAGGGAGACGAACACCGTCACCTGCAGCAGATCGAAGATGCCGAAGTGCATCGCGGAGGTGTCGGTGGTGATCCAGTTGCCGCCGTAGAGGAAGAAGTTCTCCTCGTTACGGGCCAGTGCCGGGATCGCGCGCCAGAGCAGGAACACCCCGATCGCCGCGATCAGCGCGACGATCAGGATGCCCGAACCCTCGGCGAGCGAACGGAAGATTCGGTCACCGAGGCGGACCTTGGCTCCCTTGGACGGATTGGTGGAGATAGGCGCCGGCTCGGGGTGGGGGGACGCGAGCGTCTCCCCCGACCCCGAATCAGCTGGATTCGGCGTTGTCACTATTGTCCCGTCGGGGCCCCTGGTCGTCATGCGGTCGGTAAATCCATCCTCGCCCAAATCCGTCCTCTAAAGCCAGTCCGGCTACTAAGCGATGGCCTCGACCGAGGTCAGCAGGCGCTGCTTGAACTCATCGGGGAGCGCGATGTATCCGGCCTGCGACAGGCTGGCCTGGCCCTCGTTGGCGGCCACCGTCAGGAAGGACTTGACGGCCGCGGCGGTGTCGGCGTCGTAGCCCTTGGAGCAAACGATCTCATAGGTGGCCAGCACCAGCGGATAGACGCCGGCTTCCTTCGAGGCGTACAGCGCGTTCAGGTCGAGGACGAGGTCCTTGCCCTCACCCTTGAACGTGGCGGCGCCGACGGCCTTGGTGGTCGACTGGTCGTCCAGCGCCACCGCGCCGGCGCCACTGTCGATCTGGGCGTAGGGCAGTCCGGCAGCGGTGGCCGGGCTCTTCTCGACGTAGCCGATCGAGCCGGGGGTGGCCTGCACGGCCTGCACGACGCCGGAGGACTTCTGCGCACCCTCACCGGCACCGCCCTGGAACTCCTTGCCTGCACCCTTGGTCCAGGTCTGCGGAGCGGCCGCGGCCAGGTACTTCTGGAAGTTGTCGGTGGTGCCCGAGGAATCCGACCGGTAAATCGGCTTGATGTCGATGTCCGGCAGGGTGGCGCCGGCGTTGAGGGCGGCCACCGCCGGGTCGTTCCACTTCTTGATCTGGCCCTGGAAGATCTTGGCGAGCACGTCCGGGTTGACCACGAGCTTGTCGACGCCTTCGACGTTGTAGGCCAGCGCGACGGGGCCGAACACCAGTGGCAGGTTCCAGGCCTCATTGCCACCGCAGCGCTCGGCGGCCTTCTTGACCTGATCGTCATTGAGCGCCGAGTCGGAGCCGGCGAAGTCGACCTGCTTGGCGATGAACTGATCCACGCCCGCGCCCGATCCGGTCGGGTTGTAGGACAGGTTCTTGCCGGAGCAGACCTGGCCCCACACCTTGTTGAACTCAGCAATGGCGTTCTGCTGCGCCGTCGAGCCCTCGCCCGTCAGCGAGTTCTTGCCGCCGCACTCCGCTGATGCGGCCGAGCTGCTGCCCGCGGCCGACGAGGTGGTGCCGGCAGCGTTGTTGTCGCTACCGCACGCGGTCAGCGTGAGCGCCGCGATCGCCGTCGCGGAAAGCGCAACACCGAACGGCTTGCCAATGCTGATGAGCTTCACTTGTCCCACTTTCAGTTGACGGCTTCGAACTCTCCGGCAACGTATTCGGCCGCAGTGGACGGCTCGCGGACGGCAGGTGAATCAGCAGTGAATAGGTTCAGCGTGCTCACAGCTAAACGGGTTAACCGGCGGCGTACGCCACGTCGACACCGAACACCTCGAAACCCAAGTTTCGGTAGGTCGCCACGGCCGCCGAGTTATCTGCCTCGACGTAAAGTAGCACCGTCGACAGGGACCGCGCGGCGAGGTGGTGCAGACCGAGCAGGGTGAGTACCGAGCCCAGGCCTCTCCCCTGCGCAGCGGGGTCGACGCCGACGATGTAGACCTCGCCGAGGTTGCCGTCATGGACCTTCGTCCAGTGGAAGCCCAGCAGTTGGCCGGTGTGTTCGTCGAAAGCCTCGAAGAGGCCGTCCGGGTCGAACCACGGCTCGTTCCGCCGTTCGACAATTTCCTGTTCGGTCCAGCCGCCCTGTTCCGGATGCCAGGCGAAGGCGGCGTTGTTGACCCGCAGGATCTCGGCGTCGTCCTGTGGCCCCGCGTAGGTACCGATCCGCACGCCCTCGGACGTGCGCAGTGGCGGCAGGTCGGTCAGCGGACGACGCATCTGCAGCAGTTCGCGGACCATCTTGAGGTCCAGCTCGGCTGCCAGGGCGCGGGCCGCCTCGAGGTTGCCGTGGGCCCAGATGCGCGTGCCTGCCGCGCCCTCGGCGAGCCCCGCACGGGCCAGCGCCGCACCGATACCGCGCCGTCGGGTGTCCGGATGCACCACCAGTTCGGCCATCGCCGGGTCCTCGTCGCCGGCCGGGGCCAGGTTCAGGTACCCGACGAGATCTGCCCCCTCGGTCGCCAACAGGTGGCGGGTTCGGTCATGGCCGAGCTCGCGCAGGACCTGATCGCCGACCGGGGCCACGCCGTCAGCCGCGGTGGCTGCGGCGATGAGGGCACGGATCCCGGCCTGTTCGGCTTCTGACAGCTCGGTACGCCAGTCGAGTTCGGTCACTGGCTGGGCAACCGCTCGGCCAACGGCTCGTCCACGTCGTCGGTTGCCGGGTCGTAGTCGTCGTCGCCGTGGTCGTCCTGCGGGGCTTCGCCGGCGCCGCTCGCCTCGGCGGCGGGCGTGCGGCCGCGTGACGGGCGTACCGCCTTGTATCCGACGTTGCGGACGGTGCCGATCAGCGATTCGTACTCGGGGCCGAGCTTGGCGCGTAGACGGCGGACGTGCACGTCGACTGTGCGGGTACCGCCGAAGAAGTCGTAGCCCCATACCTCCTGCAGCAACTGCGCACGGGTGAAGACCCGCCCGGCGTGCTGCGCGAGGTATTTGAGCAGCTCGAATTCCTTGTAGGTGAGATCGAGGGGACGCCCCCGCAGGCGCGCGGTGTAGGTGCCCTCGTCGATCGCGAGTTCACCGAGGGTGATCTTGCCGACGTTCTCCTGGTTGGCGCCGCCGGCACGCCTGCCGACCAGTAGCCGCAGGCGGGCATCGATCTCGGCCGGGCCGGTGCCGGGGAGCAGGATCTCGTCCAGGCCCCATTCGTGGTTGACCGCCACCAACCCGCCCTCGTTGATCACCGCGACGACCGGGACTGAAGTGCCCGTCGTTCCCAGTAGCCGGCACAGGCCGCGGGCGGCCGCGAGATCGGTACGGGCGTCGACGATCGCCACGTCGGCGCTGCCTGCCTCCAGCAGCGAGGACACCTCGGTCGGTGCGGTGCGCACAGTGTGCGCCAGCAGGGCCAGGGAGGGCAGCACCGACTCTGGATGCGGGTCGACGGTCAGTAGCAGTAGATCCAAGGGGGTCCTCCGGCGCGCCGGCAATCACTTCCAACGATCGCCCGGACCCCGATGTCCACACGGTCGGATTCATGACTGACATGTAGCCGTTACCGGCCTTTTGCGTGTTAACGATAACGCCTCACCTGCTGATCAGCCGCGCCGAACGCTTCCATCAGATTGCCGTGGGCGACAATGTGGCGGTGCGCAAACTGCTGATCGGGCTCACCGCGACCGTGACCGCGCTCATCGTCGGGGTTGTCGGGGCCGATTTCGGCTCCGCGATCTATGCCGAGTACCGACTGGCCCGCAACGTCCGCACTGCCGCCGGCCTGAACTGGGACCCGTGGGTCGCGATCCTGGGTTTCCCCTTCCTCACCCAGGTCCGCAACCATCGCTACAAGGAGATCGAGATCCGTGCCGCCGGCGTCGATCACCCGGTGGTCGGCAGGGTCTCGCTGGAGGCCACCCTGCACGGCATCGACACCATCGATTCGTCGTGGCTGATCCCGCCCGACGCGAAACTGCCCGTCACGAAGGCCGAGAGCCGCATCATCATCGACTCCACCCACATCGGCAGGTTCATGGGCATCGACGACCTGTTGGTGGAGGCTCCCTCGCGGGAAACCAACGACGCCACCGGGGGCACCACCGAGTCCGGCATCTCCAGCAGTCAGGGGCTGGTGTTCACCGGAACCCCCAAGGGCTCCGGGTTGGACAAGCGGGTCAGCGTCGCGGTCGACCTGTCCTTCGCCGACCGGGACGACACTACCCTGGTCCTGACCGCGACCGGGATCCTGACCGGCCCTGGAACCGCTGACGAGCCGGTACCCGACGAGAAGACCGCAGCGGTGCTGGCCGAGTTCAGCCACACCATCACCGGGCAGAAACTGCCGTTCGGGATCGCCCCGACCACGGCGGGTGCGCGTGGCTCCGACGTGATCATCGAGGGGATCGCCTCGGGAGTAACCATCGACCTGGCGGGGTTCAGACAGTAATGAGCTCTTCGATGGTGCTGGCGATCGTGGTGCTGATCGCCGCGCTCGGGGTGGCCTACGTGATCGGTCGCCTGATCACGCTGCGCTCCGGCCTGATCAGGGCGGGTGACGAGGCTGCCAGCATCGACACCAGTGACCTCGGGCTGTCCCACACCGGCCCGACGGTGCTGCACTTCACGGCCGAATGGTGCGGGCCCTGCGCCGGGGTGCGGCGTGTTGTCGACCAGGTCTGTGCCGAGCTACCCGAGGTTGCTCACGTCGAAATCGACATGGACGCCAATCCCGAAGCCGCCAGGCGGCTTTCGGTGCTGTCGCTCCCCACCACCATCATCTTCGACAGTGATGGACGGCCCCGATACCGCACCAGCGGGGTCCCCAAGGCCGCTGACCTGCGCTCCGCGCTGGAACCACTGTTGGCTTGACGCGGCGGTTATTGGGTAAGCTGTCGGTCGTGTCAGCCCGCCTTGAGCTTGTGCTCACCAAGCGCCGCGCAGTAGATCTGTGCCGCGTCGCGGGTTGCTGCTGTTGTTGTTGCTGCTGTTGAGCGCAGCCGCGCGCTTTTGCGCGCCCGCTCGGGCCTTGTGCCCTGAGCCTGCACACAACCGGACCTTCGACAACACCAGGAGTTTGTTCACATGCCATCGACATCAACCCCTATCGCTGGCGTTCAGCCTGCCCAGGTGGACGTGCGGGGGCCGCGGTTCGCGGCCTGGGTCACCACCGCGGTACTGATCGGCACGCTGCTGGTCGCCGGGGTCAATGAGCTCGCGGCCGCGGCGCTTTTGGGCGCCCAGGCGGTGGTGTTCGCGATCGGCGCGGTCGGCGGCCCGCGCAAGCATCCGTACGGCCGGTTGTTCGCCACCTTCATCGCACCGCGCCTGGCGCCCGTTGCCGAACGTGAGCCGGTGCCGCCGCTGAAGTTCGCCCAACTGGTCGGCTTCGTGTTCGCCGTCGTGGGTACCGCAGGGTTCGCCTTCGGCATCACCGCGCTCGGCCTGACCGCCACCGCGTTCGCGTTGGTGGCGGCCTTCCTCAACGCCGCCTTCGGCATCTGCCTGGGTTGCCAGATCTACCCGCTGGTGGCCCGGTTGCGCCGCGCCCCCAGTCCCGCATGACATCCGCCCGACATATCAAATAGCAAGCAACCGAAAGGAATTCGTACATGGCACGTTCCGACGTCCTGGTCTCGACCGAATGGGCCGGGAGCAACCTCGACACCGCCGGCGTGGTGTTCGTCGAGGTCGACGAGAACACCAGCGCTTACGACGACGAGGGGCACATCCCCGGCGCCGTGAAACTCGACTGGAAAGACGATCTGCAGGACGCCGTCAAGCGTGACTTCGTCGACCAGCAGCAGTTCTCGAAGCTGTTGTCCGACAAGGGCATCGGCAACGACGACACGGTGGTCCTGTACGGCGGCAACAACAACTGGTTCGCCGCCTATGCCTACTGGTACTTCAAGCTGTACGGCCACGCCGACGTCAAGCTGCTCGACGGTGGCCGCAAGCGCTGGGAGCTCGACGCACGTCCGCTGGTCAAGGACGCCGTCAGCCGCCCCGCCACCTCCTACGCCGCCCAGCCCCTCGACAACAACATCCGGGCGTACCGCGACGAGGTCATCGACGCGATCGGTACGAAGAACCTGGTCGACGTGCGTTCGCCTGACGAGTTCTCCGGCAAGATCCTGGCGCCGGCGCACCTGCCGCAGGAGCAGAGCCAGCGGCCCGGGCATATCCCCAGCGCCATCAACGTTCCGTGGAGCAAGGCAGCCAACGAGGACGGCACCTTCAAGTCCGACGAGGACCTGGCCAAGCTCTATGCGGCGGCGGGTCTCGACGGCGAGAAGGAGACCATCGCCTACTGCCGGATCGGTGAGCGTTCCTCGCACACCTGGTTCGTGCTGCAGGAGCTGCTGGGACACCAGAACGTCAAGAACTACGACGGCAGTTGGACGGAATACGGCTCCCTGGTGGGCGCCCCGATCGAGTTGGGAAGTTGATATGTGCTCTGCACCGAAGCAAGGACTGACGTTGCCGGCCGGCGTCGACCTGGAGAAGGAAACCGTCATCACCGGTCGCGTGGTGGACGGCTCCGGCCAGGCGGTCGGCGGCGCCTTCGTGCGCCTGCTGGACTCAAGCGACGAGTTCACCGCTGAGGTTGTGGCCTCGGCAACCGGCGATTTCCGGTTCTTCGCCGCTCCGGGCACCTGGACGCTGCGCGCCCTGTCCCCCGCGGGCAACGGCGATGCCAGCGTGGCCCCGTCCGGCGCCGGCATCCACGAGGTCGACGTCAAGGTCGCCTAGCGACGATCAAGGCGAGGCACGAGCCGATGAGGAGCTAGGCCATCGGCACCGCTTAACACCCAACCGCTCGAACGTGGGCTTGTGTACGAGGATTCGCACGTTTCCCGCACACAGGCCCGCGTTCGGCTGGTATAGGGCGTCCCGACCCGGGGCGCCGACACCCTCGACTAGGAACTAGACTCTCTCCCGTGGTGCTCTTCTTCGAGATAATGCTCGTCGCGGCCGTCGTGGTTATCACGTGGTTCGCGTTGTACGCGCTGTACCGCCTCGTCACCGACGAGTCGTGACCTCCGACCGAGACATTCCACCCGACGCCCCGGCCACGCAGCCGGGGTCCGGTGACCGCGCCGTAGCGGCAGCCGCCGAACGGGCCAAGGTCACGGCCGCCCGCAACATTCCGGTCTTCGACGATCTGCCGATGCCTGCCGATACCGCGAATCTGCGCGACCGCGTCGGTCTCAACGACGCGCTGCTGGCGCTGCTGCCATTGGTCGGCGTCTGGCGCGGTGAAGGCGAAGGCCGCGACACCCACGGCGACTACCGGTTCGGTCAGCAGATCGTCGTCTCCCATGACGGTGGCGACTACCTGAACTGGGACTCTCGGTCGTGGCGGTTGAGCGAATCGGGTGAATACGACTCACCGGGCCTCCGCGAAACCGGGTTCTGGCGATTCGTGACCGATCCCGACGATCCGACCGGCCGCGACGAGTCACAGGCCATCGAACTGCTGCTGGCCCATTCGGCCGGCTATGTCGAACTTTTCTACGGCAAGCCCCTCACACAGGCTTCCTGGGAGCTGGTCACCGATGCGCTGGCCCGCAGTAAGTCCGGGCTGCTGGTGGGCGGCGCCAAACGGCTCTACGGCATCGTCGAAGGCGGCGACCTGGGCTACGTGGAGGAACGTGTGGACGCTGACGGCGGTCTGGTACCGCATCTGTCGGCCCGGCTGTCACGGTTTGTCGGCTGATGCGCCGGCCCATCATCGCGGCAGGTCTGCTTGCCGCAGCAGCATTCCTCGGTGCGTGTTCGTCGGAAGGGCCGCAACCGGCTCCGACTTCGCCGCCGCCCGAGCACGGGACCTATGCACACTGCCTGTCCGAGCACGGTGTGCCCTCGGCGCCGGGCCCGGTCGCCGGGCCACCGTCGGGGGTCGACGAGCAGACCTGGCAGCAGGCCATCAAGGCATGTTCGACGCTGGCGCCGGGCCCGAGTTAGTTCTCGCCTTAGTTCTCGCCGCGGCGCCGCACCGTCCTGGGGTCGCGAAGGCCCGTTGGACGCACCAGGTTCGGCCTGCCCCAGACATGGGGCGGCCCCCGAGCCTTGGTACCTGGTTGGACTGACCGAGGGGCTCGGGGGCCGGGTGGCTGCGGGGAATTCGCCAGCGCGCGCAGGCAATACCCCGGCGCTGCTAGCGGGCAGCCACCTCACATGTCCATAAGTCATTCACTTGACGGACCACCTCCTTCCCTGTGTGTCCACGAAGGTACCCCCGTCTGACCAGCCCGACAAGCGATTTAACTGCAGCTCAGCGATCGCAGACGATCGCCGCGTCCACCAGGCCGGAGATGTCGGCGGCGAGCGGCGCATCGGGCAGTCGCTGCCCGTCCAATGTGTGCACGCGAGCTGCGAGGGTGATACTGGAAACCAGCCAAACCCCTTGCGCGGTAAACAGATCCGCCGGTTTGAGCGCGCGGAAGTCGCAGTCGTAGCCTTTGTTGCGGGCCACCTCGAACAGGGCCTGCTGAGTGGTGCCGCGCAGGATCGGGTACCAGGGCGGCGGTGTGAGCAGCAGTGGCTGGCCGTCGGGGCCTTCGCTCGCGATCACCACGGTGGAGCGCGGGCCTTCCAGCAGATAGCCGTCGGAGCTCACGAAGATCACGTCGCCGGCGCCGTGACGTTCGGCGTGCCGCAGCGCGGCCATGTTCACCGCGTAGGACAGGGTCTTGGCACCCGCTGCCAGCCACGGCATGTCGCCGGCCCCCAGCGGCAACCCGCGGTCCAGGGTGATCGCCGCCAACCCGTCGCGTCGCACGCCGGCCACCCGGTCGGCCAGTGCGCCGATGGTGGTGAATGCGGTCGCCGGGCCGCCGCTCTCGCGGCCCCGGCTGTACACCAGGCGCAGCACGCCGTCGCCGTCGTTGTCGGCGATCCAGCACTCGGTCCCCAGAGCTATCGCCGCTCGCCAGGCGTCCAGGTCCGGCTCGGGCAGATCCAGCATCTTGGCGGATTGGGCCAGCCGGGCCAGATGCGCCTCCAGCAGGCAGGGGCTGCCGTCGCGCACCAGCAGCGTCTCGAAGACCCCGTCGCCGCGTACCGCGGCCAGGTCGTCGGCGTGCAGCAGCGGGGCGTTGGGGTCGTGGATCTGCCCGTCAAGGGTGACCAGCACGGCTGGTGGGCTCGCCATGGGGCCCCAGCGTAGTTTGCGCCCGCGAGCAGCTTGGAGGAAGAGCGACAAACGTACAGTTGGCCTATGACTGCACTACCGTCAGCGGTTCCGGCGCCCGAGGCAGGTCCAGACGCGGGCGCCATTTGGCATTACGGTGATCCGCTCGGGGAACAGCGCGCCGCAGCAGACGCCGCGGTCGTGGTGGACCGGTCACACCGGGCAGTCCTCACCCTGGCCGGCAAGGACCGTCAGACGTGGCTGCACAGCATCTCCAGTCAGCACGTCAGCGCGTTGCCGGACGGTGCGGTCACCGAGAATCTGAGCCTGGACCTGCAAGGCCGTGTCGAAGATCACTGGATCCAGACCGACCTCGGCGGCACCACCTACGTGGACACCGAACCGTGGCGGGGCGAGCCGCTGCTGGCCTACCTACGCAAGATGGTGTTCTGGGCCGACGTGCAGATCGAGCCGGCCGATATGGCGGTGTTGTCACTACTGGGGCCGGGGCTGGCCGATGAGCAGGTCATCACGGCCCTGGGTTGCGAGGAACTGCCACAGGAGTCGACGGCGGCGGCGCTGCCCGGCGGCGGCTTCCTGCGCCGGCTGCCTGCCCCCGGATTCGAACTCGACCTGGTGGTGCCGCGTGCGTCAGTCGCCGAATACACCCGGCGGCTCACCGACGCCGGGGTCCGGCCGGCCGGGGTGTGGGCCTATGAGGCGCACCGGGTGGCGGCCGGAAGGCCGCGGCTGGGGGTGGACACCGATGAGCGGACCATCCCGCACGAGGTCGGTTGGATCGGCGGCCCCGGTTCCGGTGCGGTGCACCTGGACAAGGGCTGCTACCGCGGCCAGGAGACCGTCGCGCGGGTGCACAACCTCGGCAAACCACCCCGGATGCTGGTGATCCTGCAACTCGATGGCTCCGCTGACCGACCAGTGACCGGCGACACGGTGACCGCGGGCGGGCGCAATGTCGGCCGCATCGGCACCGTCGTCGAGCATGCCGACGACGGACCGATCGCGTTGGCCCTGCTCAAGCGGGCATTGCCGGTCGATACCGAGCTGGTCGCCGGGGCCGAGGCGCAGGCGCCGGCCGTGATCGACCCGGATTCCATGCCCGGCGCCGATGCCACCGCCGGAGCCGGCCGGGCTGCAGTCGAGCGGCTCCGGCGCCGTTAGCCCGTGAAACTGCGCATCAGCACGTAAGCTCACCCGGTCAACGACGACGTGACGTCCGTCTCTTCGCGAATTCTGCGTTCCTGGTGACGGTCGTGAAGCTGTGCGACGACGCAGGGCAGCCGGGCCCCCTCCGCTCACCGTGAGGCAGGGCCTGACAGCACTTCGCGGGCGGGCACGGTAAAGTGTCGGCAGGACAATAAAGACACACAGATCGGAGCCGCCTAGCTATTGGGCCGCTCCGTTATTGCGCGAGGGGGTCCCCCATGGGCCGCGGCCGGGCTAAGGCAAAGCAGACCAAGGTTGCACGTGACCTGAAGTACAGCTCGCCGAATACCGACTTCAGTCAGCTCCAACGTGAGCTGTCGGGATCTCCCGATTCCGGTGACGCCAATGACGACGCCGAAGACTGGTCGGGCGAGGATGACTGGCGGCGCTGAGCCGTCGCCACTCCGTTTTAGAACTTAGATCCAGGTCGCGCTGACTGCGTACGTTGCTTATCAGCGCGACCTGTCTAATCACCTAAAACCGCGGATGCTGTCCAACCAGCTGGGCGCGCACACTGTCCTTGCCGCCCTTCTTCACGGTTCCCAGCGTCCAGCAGTTCAGGTGACGTGCGGTCAGGATTGCCAGTGCACGGTCGGTGTCCTCAGGGGCGACGACCGCGACCATCCCGATACCCATGTTGAGCGTCTTCTCCATCTCGGCACGCTCGACGCGGCCGCGCTGGGCGATCATCTGGAACACGGGTGCCGGTGTCCACGTGCCGCGATCCAGTTCTGCGGTCAGTCCGTGGGGCACGACGCGCTCCAGGTTGCCCGCCAATCCGCCACCGGTGACGTGGCAGAACGTGCGGACCTGTGTCTCGGCGGCCAGCGCCAGGCAGTCCTTGGCGTAGATGCGGGTCGGCTCCAGCAGCTCCTCGCCGAGCGTGCGGCCGAATTCCTCGACGTGGCCGGCCAGGTTCATCCGGTCGATCTCCAGCAGCACCTTGCGGGCCAGCGAGTAGCCGTTGGAATGCAGTCCGCTGGATGCCATGGCGATGATCACGTCGCCGGGTCGGACCCGGTCGGGACCGAGCACGTTGTCCGCTTCGACGATGCCGACGCCGGTCGCGGAGATGTCATAGTGGTCGGGTTCCATCAGTCCGGGGTGTTCGGCCGTCTCGCCGCCCAGCAGGGCGCAGCCCGCCTGGACGCAACCCTCGGCGATACCGGACACGATCGCGCTGACCCGCTCCGGAACGGTGCGGCCGACAGCGATGTAGTCCTGCAGGAACAGCGGTTCGGCACCGCACACTACGAGGTCGTCGACCACCATGGCGACCAGGTCCAGCCCGACGGTGTCGTGCTTGTCCATGGCCTGTGCCACGGCGAGCTTGGTGCCCACGCCGTCGGTCGAGGCGGCCAGCACCGGCTCGCGGTACCCGCCCCGCAGGGCGAACAACCCGGCAAAGCCGCCCAGGCCACCCCTGACCTCCGGACGGGTCGCCTTCGCGGCGAGAGGTTTGAAGAGTTCGACGGCGCGGTCACCGGCTTCGATGTCCACTCCGGCCGAAGCGTAGGAAATGCTGCTGTGTTCGGCGATGCCGTGCTGTTCGGCGCCCTTAGTCATCGCAAGCAAGGCTACCGCCCCGCCATTGCACGGGTATAGCGCAGGAGGCGTTAAGGCCTCTTCAAGGCTGAGCCGTCAAGGACGCCACGACGGCTGAGCCGTCAAGGACGCCTGAGCGCCGATGCGTTGTCGTTGTCGGGCTGCAGCGGGATACCGGTGCGCGCCGCGGTGGCCAGCATCTGCTCGACGACGTTCTTGCCCAGCGCGGTCTCGCCGGGCAGCTCGATCGGGTAGTTCCCGTCGAAGCAGGCCGAACACAGCCGGGTCGGGGGTTGTTCGGTGGCCGCGATCATGCCCTGCTGGGAGATGTAGCCCAGGCTGTCGGCTCCGATGGCGTGCCGTACCGCCTCCAGCATCTCGCCCTGGTGCTCGGCGGGTGCGGCGTTGGCGATCAACTCGGCCGGGGTGGCGAAGTCGATGCCGTAGAAGCAGGGCCAGCGCACCGGCGGCGAGGCGATCCGGACGTGGACCTCCAGCGCTCCGGCCTCGCGCAGCATCCTGACCAGTGCGCGCTGGGTGTTGCCGCGCACGATCGAATCGTCGACGACGATCAGCCGTTTGCCGCGGATCACTTCCCGCAGCGGGTTGAGCTTGAGCCGGATGCCCAGCTGCCGAATGGTCTGCGAGGGCTGGATGAACGTGCGGCCCACGTAGGCGTTCTTCATCAGGCCCTGGCCGAACGGGATCCCGGATTCCTGCGCGTAACCAACAGCGGCCGGCGTTCCCGACTCGGGGACGCCGATCACCAGGTCCGCGTCGATCGGGTGCTCGCGGGCAAGCCGACGGCCGATGTCCACGCGCGTGGCATGCACAGAGCGGCCACCGATCACGCTGTCCGGGCGGGCCAGGTAGACGTACTCGAAGACGCAACCCTTGGGTTCGGGGTTGGCGAACCGGGTGGAGCGCACCCCGTCGGCGTCGATGGCCAGCAGCTCACCGGGTTCGATATCGCGGACGAACGAGGCGCCGACGATGTCGAGCGCGGCGGTCTCGGAGGCGACCACCCAGCCGCGGTCGAGCCGGCCCAACGCCAGTGGACGCACCCCGTGCGGGTCACGCGCGGCGTAGAGGGTGTTCTCATCCATGAAGGTCAGGCAGAAGGCGCCCCGCACGGTGGGCAGCAAATCCAGCGCGGCCTGCTCCAGGGTTGCGTCGGCGGCGCCGTGGGCCAGCAGTGCGCCCAGGATGTCGGAGTCCGTTGTGGCGGCGATGGTGGCCGTCGACGATCTCGTGTCGATCAGCCCGGCTTCGCGGGCCCGGGCGGCCAGTTCGGCGGTGTTGACCAGGTTGCCGTTGTGGCCGAGTGCGACGCCGGTGCCGACGGCGGTATTGCGGAACACCGGCTGGGCGTTCTCCCACGTGGTGGACCCGGTGGTGGAGTAACGGCAGTGCCCGACGGCGACATGGCCCGGCATCGCGGCCAGAGTCTGCTCGTCGAACACCTGGCTGACCAGACCGAGATCTTTGAACACCAGGATCTGCGAACCGTCGGAAACTGCGATGCCCGCGGCTTCCTGGCCACGGTGCTGCAACGCGTACAGGCCGTAGTAGGTGAGCTTGGCGACGTCTTCGCCCGGGGCCCAGACCCCGAATACACCGCACTCTTCGCGCGGTTCGTTCTCGTCGAGTTGCTGACCAGTCACGATAGGGCTGCTCCCGGGGCGGCGGTTGGTGACATAACCGAGTCTACGGTCCAGGTGGGCCAAGGAAAGAATCGAATGGCCGCTCTGGCTCCGGCATTTACAACAGCGGACGGCATGATCGCGATTCCCGCGCCGCTGCCCGGTGGTGTGGCCGGCCACACCCGAATCCGTCGGGATAACCCCATCGACCCACCACATGCCAACGGCAAGGATGGTTTTCGTGACGCGCCACCTCTCGGAGAAACCGACAACCGAACCCCTCGATTCCGACGCGGCGACTGGGCGGCAAACGTGGCCGGAGGTGACGAAGATCGCATTCCGGTTCTGCTTCCTGTACTTCGGCCTGTTCTGTCTGTTGTTCGCGCAGATCACCTTTACCTTCCTGGGGGTTGTCAGCCGCTGGCTGCCGGAGCAGGCGGTGATGTGGCAGATGACTGTGCTGGACCCGGTGCTGCGCTGGGTCGGCAGCCATGTCTTCGGCGTCGAGGCGGCGCTGCATCAGGACTCGGGCAGCGGGGACCAGGCCGCGATCTGGGTGATGACCTTCTGCCTGCTCGCGTTTTCGGTCGTCGGCACTGCGGTGTGGTCGTGGGTGGACCGGCAGCGGCAGGACTACTCGAGGCTGTGGGCCTGGTTCCTGACGTTTGTGCGGCTGTGTGTGGCCGGTCAGATGCTGTTCTACGGATTCGCCAAGCTGATCCCGACACAGATGCCGGCTCCGCCGCTGGCGGCTCTGCTGCGCCCGTACGGCGACTTCAGCCCGGCCTCGGTGCTGTGGCTGCAGGTCGGTAGCTCCTATCCGTACGAGATGACGCTGGGTGCGGTCGAGGTTCTCGCCGGGCTGCTGTTGTTCCTGCCGCGGACCGCGACGCTGGGCGCGTTGCTCGGGGTGGCCAGCATGGTGCAGGTGTTCCTGCTGAACATGACCTTCGACGTGCCGGTGAAGATTCTGTCCGGACATCTGCTGTTGATGGGTCTGATCCTGCTGGCCCCGCAAGGCCGGCGGCTGGCCGACTTCCTGGTGCTGCAGCGCAACACCGAACCAGCCGTGCAACCCGAACTGTTCGCCGGTGCCCGGGCCAACAGCATCGCGACGCGGTTCCAGGCCGTACTCGGCATCTGGATGGTGGTCGGCTGTCTGCTGACCGGCTGGCAGAGCTGGAGCGAGTACGGCGGTGGCCGCGCCAAACCCGAGTTGTACGGGATCTGGACGGTGAGCCGGTTCGATGTCGACGGCAGGACGGCACCCCCGCTGACCACCGATCAATACCGTTGGCAGCGAGTCGTTTTCGATTTGCCCGAGGTGCTGACCTATCAGCAGATGAACGGCGAATTGGTGGATGCCCCGGTCGAGGTCGACGGGGATCGGCTGACGGTGTCGGGACCGGACGGCTCACCTCTGGCCAACCTGACCGCATCGCGACCGTCACCGCAGGAATTGCAGCTCACCGGTGAGTTGTCCGGCCGGAGCGTCATGATCCGGCTGGACCGGATGGATCTCCACCAGTTCACTTTGCGTAACCGGGGCTTCCACTGGGTGCAGGAGTACCCGTACTTCAGGTGAATCAGTGAGGTCGGTCCGCCAACGGCACCAGCGGCAACCACCGCGCCAGTTCACCGGCCCGCGATCCCGACATCTGCACCGCGGAACCGGCTGCGTCGAGATCGAGCAGTCCGGTGGCCAGCAGCAGCCAGGTCCGCGGGTCGGTTTCCACCACGTTGGGCGGATTGCCGCGGGTGTGCCGCGGCCCGGCGATGCACTGCACCGCGACGAAGGGGGGCACCCGCACCTCGACGCTGGCACCCGGGGCCATCGCCGCCAGGGTGCGCGCGGTCAGCCGGACCGCCTCGGCAAGTTCGGTGCGGGCGGGTTTCGGATGGCTGGGTGCGCGCAACCAGTCGGCCACGACGGCGACCGCCGCCCTGGTCTTTTGCGGATCAACACTGCCTCGCGGGGCCATGCCATAGAGTCTCGCAAAGTGTTTGCCGATCACCGAAATCCGCCGTACCGCATGGCCGGTGCAGTGTTTCTGGCGATCATTGCGCTGATCCTGGGGTTGATCGTGGCGCAGTTCCGGGGCACTTTCGAACCCAAGGCTCCGCTGATGCTGCTGGCCTCACGCGCAGGCCTGGTCCTCGATCCGGGTTCGAAGGTGACCTTCAACGGGGTTCCGATCGGCCGGGTGGGCGCGGTGAGCGCCGACTCTGATCCGGTCCGGGCTCTGGTACGTCTCGACATCAACCCGAAGTACCTGGACCTGCTGCCGGCCAACGTGCAGACCTCGATCCAGGCAACCACCGTGTTCGGCAACAAGTACGTGGCCTTCACATCACCGGAACATCCGAGCCCACAACGGGTTTCGAGTTCCACCCCGCTCGACGTCACGGCAGTCACCACCGAGTTCAACACGTTGTTCGAGACGATCACCGCGATCACCGAACAGGTCGACCCGATCAAGCTGAACCAAACCCTGTCCGCCACCGCCCAGGCGTTGTCCGGGCTGGGCAGTGCTTTCGGACAGTCGCTGGCCGACGGCAACACCATCCTCGACGATGTGAACCCGCGCATGCCTGCGCTGCGCCACGACATCGCCGCGCTGGCCGATCTCGGCGAACGCTATGCGGCGGCCGGACCTGACCTGTTCGACGGCCTCGCCAACGCCGTGAGCAGCGCCGCCACGTTCAACTCCCAACGCGGTCACCTCGACGCCGCGCTGGTCGCGGCGATCGGTTTCGCCGGAACCGGTTCCGACATCCTCGAGCGCGGTGGCCCGTATCTGCAGCGCGGGGCGCAGGATCTGATCCCGACGTCGACGCTGTTCGACAAGTACCAGGGGCAGTTGTTCTGCACTATCCGCAACTACCACGACGTCGCGCCCGCCTTCTATGCGACGTTCGGCGGCGACAACGGATATTCCTTCGAAAGCACGGGGACCTTGTCGAGCATCGGTGTGGGCAACACCTACGTGTACCCGGACAACCTGCCCCGGGTGAACGCCAAGGGCGGGCCCGAGGGTAAGCCCGGCTGCTGGAAGCCGATCACCGCCGACCTGTGGCCTGCGCCGTATCTGGTGATGGACACCGGGCTGTCGATCGCGCCGTACAACCACGTCGAGCTGGGCTCGCCGATCTTCGTCGACTACGTCTGGGGGCGGCAGATCGGTGAGCCCACGATCAATCCGTGACCGCTCTACGATCTTGACCCAGAGGATTCGGGCGAGAGGGGACTTTGTGAACGGTAGTGCGGATGCCTAAACGCGCAGTATCGGCGAGCCCGGAGTCGCCCGCAGCCTGGCCGCCCGCCCTGCCCGCGTGGCGCGCCATCGGCCTGTCCCTCGCACCGATCGGCGCCGCGATCTTCAACGGGGTGGCTGGCTTGTGCGCTACGGCGATCGCGGCGGTATTGGTCTTCGCGTTCGCCCGCCTGCACCGGTACGCGCCGCAGGCGGTGTCGACTGGCGACCTCGTCGCCGCCACCGTCGGTCCGGCGGCCGGGCGGTTCACCAGCCTCGTCCAGCTGGCGGCATATGCGTTGTTGGGTGTGGGCGCCGCCCTGACGCTCGCGCTGCAACCGTTGACTGGCGCACCCGACCTGGAGACGGCGCTGGCCGGCTGGTGGTGGCCCGGTTGGTCGGTGGCCGTGGTGGTCATCGCCGGTGCGGTGGTGGCCTACCTGCCCACCCGGGCGGTGGGTGCGACGGCCGGCGTGCTGGCCGGCGTGGGCCTGTTGGTCTTCTTCTATCTGGCACTGGCGATCTTGGCTCGGGTGGCAGCGGGCACACCGCCGATGATGATGGGCGGCTCCCATGTCGATTCGGTCCTGCTGGCCACGGCGGCGGCCATACCGCTCGGCCTCGGCCTGGTTGGTTTCGAGGCTGCGACGGTGGTGAGTGGCCGCCTGGAGTCGGTGGCGCGACCGGTGGGCACCGCGGTGGGGATCACCGCGCTGGGCGCGGCGACGCTGTTGGTGGCCGCAAATGTGGGCGCGACGGGTGGTTTTCACAACACCGCGGTGAATCTTTCACTGATCATCTCGCAGTTCTTCGCCGATGCCGGGTACTACTGGTTCACCACCGGGGCGTTGTGCCTGGGCTCGGCCGCATTGCTGGCCCTGATGTGGGCGGCAACCCGGGTCGCGGGGCGACTGTTCGGCGCCGGCCCGGAGGTGGCGCTACTGGTTCCTGCGGTGATGTGCGTGCTGGCCTTGGCGTTCTCCCGGTTCCAGGATTACCTCGGCAGGCTGCAGATGGCGGTCCCCGCGCTGCTCCTTCTGGTGGTCTATGTGCTTGTCACCGAAGCCAATTCGCGTATCGAGGGTTCGGCTGCGGCACAGCAGACACCGCGGCTCATCCTGGTCGTGGTGGGGGTCGGTGTGGTGTTGATCCCATTGCGGGTCACCGATTTCTCGATGCCCGCGTTGTGGCCCCTGGTCGTCACGGCCGCGATCCTCGCGGTGGCAGCGCTGCTGGCGCGGCTTGGTAGGCCAGTGCAGCCAGCGCGCCCGCCTCATTGATCGCCAGGTGCGCCAGCATCGGCGCGGCCAGACTCGCCGATCGCTGCGCGAGCCAGCCGAACACCCACCCGGCTACCCCGGTGACCAGCACGGTCGGAATCACGGGTTGGCCTGCGGCGCGGGCGTCGGCAATGTGTGACAGCCCGAAGGAGGTGGCCTGCAGTACCTGACCGCCGGCCGGACCGAACGCTTCCGCGCCGACCTTGCCCAGTGCACCGCGGAAGGCGGCCTCCTCCGGCCAGACGGTCCCGAGCGGGATCCGCAGCGCCAGCCAGCTGCCGGGCGCTGCGGGCAGGACCTTTTCGCGCATCCCGGCGCGGACGATCGGCACCGCCGAGGTCGCCGCCACACCGGCGCTCACCGCCGTCGCGGCCGCAGCGCCCAGCCGCACACCCGACCACAACGCCGGTGGCCGCAGACCCGGCCGTGCCCCGGTTCCGAGCAGCAGTGCACTGCCGAGGGCCGCCCGCACCAGCGGCTGCCACCGGGCCGGCAACCTCGGATCAACGAGGCCGTTCCACGTCACCAGACCCGCCGCCAGCGCCACGGCGCGAATCCGGCCGGGCGCCATCAGTATTCGGGTCCGTCGTTGGCTGTGGTCTTCTCCAGCGCCAGCCGGATACGTTCGGTGTCGTCGGGCTTCCAGCCCTCGGGCGGGGCCACCGCAGCCCAGCCGTCGAGCACCGATTCGCCGTAGTTGTGCCCGTGTCCGTTGGGCACGCTGGATGCGTTGGTGATGTCGGCGGCCACCTGCCAGAACGTGATGATCGGATACCAGCGCATCGAGGCAGTGCGGTCCCCACCCGGCGGCTCGGCCAGCCAATCCGGTTCGGAGAACAGCAGATCCGCCGACCACCAGATGATCGGGTCGGACGGGTGTTGCAGGAACAGGACCCGGGTACCTTCCCACGGCGCAGCGGCGTCGTCGGCGATCTCGGCGGCGTCGGCGGCCTCCGAGAACCGCACGGTGCGACCGTTGTCGTAGCGGGGGCGCACCTGCGGGGTGCCCGGATCCCGGCGCGCGATCAGGCCGCGCCACAGCGGGCTGGCGTTGGGCGGGCCGACCCACAGCACCGAGGAGAAGCCCATCCTGGAGATGTCGGGCAGCCAGCTGAATGCGCCCTGCCCTGCCATGGATCCCAGGCTCTCCCCGTAGAGCACCAGCCTGGGACGGTGCTCGGGGGGCAACTGCTCCCAGCGGCCGTGGATCGCGTCGATCATCAACCGGCCGTTGTTCATCGACTTTTCCTGATCGCCCATGAACGAGATCCAGCTCGGCAGATAGGAATACTGCATGGCGACCAACGCGGTGTCACCGTTGTACATCAGCTCGAGCGCGCGGGCGGCCACCGGGTTGACCCAACCGGTACCGGTGGTGGGGACGATCACCAGCAGCTTGCGGTCGAAGGCGTGAGTGCGTTCAAGCTCGCTGAGCAGCACCGCGATCCGCTGATCGTCGGTGTCTGCGGTGGACAGGCCTGCGTACACCCGGATGGGTTCTCTGGCCGGCGCACCGTTGACGTGTTCGAGCTCGGCGGCCCGCGGGCCGGTCGCCACGAAATTGCGGCCCTGGAAGCCCAGAGAATCCCACGCCGCGAATGAGTCTGGGCTGCCCGACCTTTCGAGCTCGGACGGCTGGACGATGCCCTCGCCGGTGGTGGTGTTCTGCGGTTGGAACACCCGGCTGGCCCCGGCCAGAAACCCGCGGTAGAGCACGCCGTTGACCAACGTGACCACCAGCACCACCACGATCGCGGTGCCGATGAACTGGGCCACCTCCCGGTGCAGATGCCAGCGTCGGATGAACACCTTGGCCAGTAGTCGCACGGCATCGCGCAACACGCGTGCGGTGCCGATCAACGCGCCCCCCACCGCCAGCGCAATGATCAGAGTGCGCAGATAGCCAAGGGTCGCCGGGCCTTCCATGCCCATCAGCGCCGAGACCTGCCGCTGCCAGGCCGCCGCGGGGATCAGCATCAGGATGGATGCCGTGATCGCCCCGGCGATGACGACTGCCTTGAGTCCGAGCAATACGCGCTTACCCGGGGGCCACCACGCCCTGCGCCGTAACGCAAAGCGGTACAGCGCTTTTCCCAACACCACCCCGATGCCGTAGCCGATCGCGGCGTTGATTCCGCCGATCAGCCCGGCGAACAGCCAGTCACGCGGCAGCAGCGATGGGGTCAGTGAGAGGCAGAAGAACAGGGCTCCGACGGCGATACCGGTGAAGTCCAGTCGCACCAGGCTCCAGGCCCAGCGCAGCAGAGGATGACGTTCGTCGAGGGTCTTCCCCGTCACCCGAACAGCCCGGGCAGCACGCCCTCCGACGTGCTCCGTAGCTCCGCGAGGGTGATGCTGAACTGTCCCTGGACCTCGATCGAATCGCTCCCCTGGTCCACCACGCCGACCCGCGTGACGGGTAGGTCCCTGGCCTCACACATCGATCGGAACCGGCTCTCTTCGGTGCGCGGCACGGCCACCAGCACCCGGCCGGCGGACTCCGAGAACAGGAACACGAACGGATCGATGCCTTCCGGCAGATCCTCCGGAAGGATGACGCGGCAACCGGTTTCACCCGCCAGCGCGGCCTCCACCACGGCCTGGATCAACCCGCCCTCGGACAGGTCGTGCGCCGCGGAGATCAGTCCGTCGCGCGAAGCCGCGGTAAGCACCTCGGCCAGCAGTTTCTCGCGGGCCAGATCCACCTTCGGCGGAACTCCGCCGAGGTGGTCGCCGGTGACCTGCGCCCAGACCGATCCGTCGAACTCGTCGTGGGTGTCACCCAGCAGCAGCAGCGTCTCACCCGGCTCATGACCCAGGCCGGTGGGGATACGTCGTTTCACGTCGTCGATCACGCCGAGCACCCCCACCACAGGGGTGGGCAGGATAGCGGTGGAGCCGGTCTGGTTGTAGAAGCTGACGTTGCCGCCGGTCACCGGAATGCCAAGGGCGGCACAACCATCGGCCAATCCGCGGACGGCCTGGCTGAACTGCCACATCACGCCGGGATCCTCGGGGGACCCGAAGTTGAGGCAGTTGGTCACCGCGACCGGGGTGGCCCCGGTGACCGCGACGTTGCGGTAGGCCTCGGCCAATGCCAGTTGTGCGCCGGTGTACGGGTCGAGCTGGGTGTAGCGGCCCGACGCGTCGGTGGAGATCGCGACGCCGCGGCCGGTGGTCTCGTCGATGCGCAGGACGCCACCGTCGGCGTGCTCGGCCAGCACGGTGTTGCCGCGCACGTAGCGGTCGTACTGCTCGGTGATGAACGCCCGGCTGCACAGGTGCGGGCTGCCGATCAGCGCCAGCAGAGTGGCCTTGAGCTCGTCGCCGGTCTTGGGCCGCGGCAGCTTGGCAGAGGTATCGGCGACCAGGGCGTCCTGGCTGTCGGGGCGGGCCACCGGACGCTGGTAGACGGGGCCCTCGTGGGCCACGGTCCGCGGCGGCACGTCTACCACGGTGTCGCCGTGCCAGGTGATCTGCAGCCGGTCGCCGTCGGTGACCTCACCGATGACCGTGGCCAGCACCTCCCACTTGCGGCAGACGGCCATGAACGCGTCGACGTTCTCCGGCGTGACCACGGCGCACATGCGTTCCTGCGACTCGCTGGAGAGCACCTCGGCCGGGGTCATGTCCTTGGCCCGCAGCGGCACCTGATCCAGTTCGATGTGCATGCCACCGTCGCCGGCGGAGGCGAGTTCAGAGGTGGCACAGGACAATCCGGCACCGCCGAGGTCCTGGATACCGACCACCAGGCCGGCCGAGTAGAGCTCGAGGCAACACTCGATGAGCACTTTCTCGGTGAACGGGTCGCCCACCTGAACGCTCGGCAGCTTCTTACGCCCGGCACCGGATTCGTCACCGCTGAAGGTGTCCGACGCCAGCACCGAAACCCCGCCGATGCCGTCCAGGCCGGTGCGCGCACCGAACAGGATGATCTTGTTGCCGGTGCCCGAGGCGAAGGCCAGGTGCAGGTCTTCCTTACGCAGGGCACCCACGCACAGCGCGTTGACCAACGGGTTGCCCGCGTAGGAGGGGTCGAAGATCGTCTCGCCGCCGATGTTGGGCAGGCCCAGCGAGTTGCCGTAGCCGCCGACACCGCGCACCACGCCGTCGAGCACACGGCGCGTGTCCGGTGCGTCGGCCGCGCCGAAGCGCAGCTGGTCCATGACCGCCACCGGTCGGGCGCCCATCGCCATGATGTCGCGGACGATGCCGCCGACGCCGGTGGCCGCACCCTGGTAGGGCTCCACGTAGGACGGGTGGTTGTGCGACTCCACCTTGAAGGTGACGGCCCAGCCGTCGCCGATGTCGACGACGCCGGCGTTCTCGCCGATACCGGCCAGCATGCCGGCGCGCATCTCGTCGGTGGTGGTCTCACCGAAGTAGCGCAGGTGCACCTTGGAGGACTTGTAGGAGCAGTGTTCGCTCCACATCACCGAGTACATGGCCAGCTCGGCGTCGGTGGGGCGGCGACCCAGGATCTCGCGAATCCGCTCGTACTCGTCGTCCTTGAGGCCGAGTTCGCGGTACGGCTGGGGCTGATCAGGGGTGGCGGCTGCCCGCTGCACCGTGTCGATATCGTGGGTGAGCTCAGACGTCACGCCCAAGAGTCTATCGTTGCCGATCTCGCACGTCCGACCGGCGATTGCTTCCGTCTCGGCGCTATGCACCCGCGATACAGAACGCGTTGCCTTCGGGATCGGCCAGCACGACCCAGTTGAACTCGGGGCCGAAGCTGTGCCGCCCGGTCTCGGTGGCCCCGAGGCCCACGAGCCGGGCCACCTCGGCTTCCATGTCCGCAGCGTGGAAGTCGACGTGTACGCGGTTCTTGCCCGGAGTCGGGTCGTCGACGTGCTGAAAACCGAGGTTGGGCCCGTTGGACAGGTCGACGAGGACGAATTCGCCTGGGACAACGGCATTTACCGTGCCGTTGACAGCCTGCGCCCACCATTGGGCCAGCGCATCGGGATCGATGCAGTCGACTGTGATCATCTCCACGGAAAGTGCCATGGAGCCGACCCTAGATCAGGCCGGTGACAAGAATCCTTGTAACGCGGCCGAGTAGGCGGCGACATCCCGGGCGCCCATGAACTCGCGCGCGGAATGCATGGCGAGCTGAGCCCCGCCGACATCGACGGTCGGGATCCCAGCGAGCCGAGGTCACCTGAGCAGCCCATTCGGTGTCGTTTTCGACGATGCCCTCCTCGGTCGGAAGCCACCGTCGGACCGGCAGTCGAATTACGCGAGTCCAGCAAAGGTGCCCACAGGCCGCGTTCGGGTCGATAACATCGCCAACGGCTACGGCCTGGCCGTGGCCAGCCAACTCCGAAAGGGAATGCCAATGCAGCTAGCAACGAAACGAACCGTCACCGTCACCGCCGCCGTACTCGGGATCGCCCTGGCCGGCGCCGGCTGCCAGTCGGCCAAGGACACCGCCGAAGGTGCGGCCAGTTCAGCGAGTTCAGTGGCGTCGTCGGTCTCGTCGTCGGTCGCCGCTCCCGACGAGACCACCGCCGGTGCGGCCACCACCCCCGCCGAGGCAGGCAGCACCGAAGAAACCAAGATGAAGGGCGCCGACGGCACCGAGTTCACCGTCGCCGGGCCGATCCTCGCCAAGTACAACACGCTCGACGACGCGGCCAAGACCTCTCTCGGCGCACCGACCGGTGCGGAGCAGAAGAACGAAGACGGCGGCGTCTACCAGCAGTTCGCCGGCGGCGTGATCATTCACTCCACCAAGTCCTATGTGGTGTGGGGCAAGATCCGCGACAAGTGGAACGAACTGGGCGGCTCACAGGGTGAGCTCGGCTACCCGACCAGCGATGAGACCACCAACCCCGACGGCAACAAGCAGACCACGTTCGAGCACGGCATCGTGACCTGGAATCCGACGACCGACGAAGTCGTCCTCACCAAGCACTAAACACCGAGCCAAGCCGAGGAGGTCGGGCGACCCGTCGGGGCGCCCGACCTTTCTGCGTTACCGGTCCGGCGCCAGGAAGGCTTGCAGCGCCGCGGAGTAGGCCGCCACATCCTTGGCTCCCATGAACTCGCGCGCCGAGTGCATGGCCAACTGTGCCGCGCCCACGTCGACGGTCGGGATCCCGGTGCGCGCCGACGTCATCGGCCCGATCGTCGACCCGCACGGCAGATCGGCGCGGTGCTCATAGCGTTGCAGCGGCACCCCAGCCTGATCGCACGCCAGCGCGAACGCCGCCGCGGTGCGGCCGTCGGTGGCATAGCGCAGGTTGGGCTGCACCTTGAGCACGGGCCCGGCGTTGACCTCGATGAGGTGTCCGGGCTCGTGGCGGTCCGGGTAGTTCGGGTGCGTCGCATGCGCCATGTCCCCGGACGCCACCATGGAACCGGCTGCACGGCGCAGGAAGTCCTCCCGGGTACCGCCCGTGGCGAGCACGATGCGCTCCAGCACGGTCGGCAACAGTTCGGACTGGGCGCCGTGATCCGAGGTCGAGCCGACTTCCTCGTGGTCGAAGAGCGCCAGCACCGGCACATGGGTGCCGGTACCCGTGGCCAGGAACGCCTCCAGTCCCGCGTAGCAGGTGGCCTGGTTGTCCAGTCTGGGCGCGCTGACGAACTCCCCATCGGCGCCGGTGATCGCCGACGGCGTCAGGTCGTGGGTCATCAGGTCGAAACCCAGCACGCCGTCCTCGCTGACCCCGGCCCGCTCGGCCACGAATCCGACGAAGGACCGCGGACGCTCCCCCAGGCCCCACACCGCGTTGACGTGGCGCTGTGGGTCGGGGCTGACGCCCTTGCGGTCCTCGGACAGGTGGATGGCGAGTTGCGGCACGCGCAGGATCGGATCATCGATCCGGATCAGGACGTCTTCGATCGCGCCGCCCCGGCGTACGGAGAGCCGACCGCTGATCCCGAGGTCGCGGTCCAGCCAGGAATTCAGCCAGGCACCGCCGTACGGCGCCAGCGCGACCACCTGCCAGCCCGCGACGACGCGGTCCGGGTGCTGTTTGACCCGGAGATTAGGGCTGTCCGTATGGCCGCCGACCACCCGGAACGGGGCATGAGGGTCGGCCCCCTCGGCATTCCAGGCGACCAGCGAACCCGCCCGGATCGTGAAGAACTTTCCTCGCGAGCCCGGCCAGCTGTCGATTTCGGCCAGCTCGGTGTATCCCGCGTCACGCAGCCGGTGCGCGGCGGTGGCGCACACGTGGAACGGAGACGGGGAGGCGTCGATGAACTCGCACAGGCCCTGAGCGCTAGCTGGCATCTTTTCATCTTGACCGGCGAACCGGTCGCCGGTGTCGGTAGGGTCGGTTTGTGCCCGATCCGATCCCGCAGCCGGTGCTGAACCTTCTGACGCGGGCGGCCATCTTCCTGGTACTGACGATCGAAGACGACGGTGAGCAAGCCGTTCACGACGTGCTTCCCGACATTTCGGGCATCGTCCGCTCGATCTGGTTCCGCGATACCACCAAGGAGCTGTCGCTGGTGGCTGGGATCGGTTCGGCGGCCTGGGATCGCCTGTTCGCCGGGCCGCGTCCGGCCAATCTGCATCCGTTCCTCGCTCTCGACGGCGGACGACATCAGGCACCGTCCACCCCGGGTGATGTGTTGTTGCACATCCGCGCGGACACCATGGACGTGTGTTTCGAGTTGGCCGACCGCATGCTGCAGGAGTTCGGCAGTGCCGTCACGGTTGTCGACGAGGTGCACGGGTTCCAGTACTTCGACAACCGGGACCTCCTCGGCTTCGTCGATGGCACCGAGAACCCCAACGGGTCCACCGCGGCGGCCGCCGTTCAGATCGGGGCCGAGGATCCCGATTTCGCCGGGGCCAGCTATGTCCACATCCAGAAGTACGTGCATGCGATGAGGGACTGGCGCTCCCTGTCGGTCGAGGAACAGCAGCGCGTGATCGGGCGAACCAAGCTCGACGACATCGAAATGTCCGACGACGTCAAGCCTTCCAACTCTCACATCGCGCTGAACGTCATCACCGACGAAGACGGCAACGAGCTGAAGATCGTGCGCCGCAACATGCCGTTCGGTGAGCTCGGCAGCGGTGAATTCGGTACGTACTACATCGGATACTGTGCCGATCCGGCCATCACCGAACGCATGCTGACCAACATGTTCATCGGCGATCCACCCGGTAATACCGACCGGATCCTCGATTTCTCCACTGCCGTGACCGGCGGCATGTTCTTCGTCCCCACCATCGACTTCCTCGATGATCCTCCGCCGCTTCCGGTCTCGGTCGAGGAACCGGCGGAGCCCGAGAAAGACCCCTCCCTTGCGATCGGCAGCTTGAAAGGAATCCCGCAATGAACAACCTGTACCGCGAGCTTGCTCCGATCACCGAGTCCGCCTGGGCCGAGATCGAACTAGAGGCCAGCCGAACCTTCAAGCGCCACATCGCCGGCCGGCGCGTGGTCGATGTCAGTGAGCCCGGCGGTCCGGTCACCGCGGCGATCAGCACGGGGCATCTGCTCGACGTGAAGTCACCCGGCGACGGCGTGGTCGCCCACCTGCGCGGTTCCCGGCCGCTGGTGCGCCTGCGCGTGCCGTTCACGGTGTCACGCGCCGCGATCGACGATGTCGAGCGCGGCGCTCAGGACTCCGACTGGGATCCGGTCAAGGACGCCGCCAAGAAGCTGGCCTTCGTCGAGGACCGGGCCATCTTCGAGGGGTATCCGGGGGCCGAGATCGAAGGCATCCGCAGCTCCAGTTCCAATCCGGCGCTGGCCCTGCCCGACGATGCCCGCGAGATTCCCGACGTGATCGCCCAGGCCCTCTCCGAGCTGCGACTGGCCGGTGTCGACGGGCCGTACTCGGTGCTGCTCTCGGCCGAGATCTACACCAAGGTCAGCGAGACCACCGCGCACGGTTATCCGATCCGTGAGCACCTGAGCCGGCTGGTCGACGGTGAGATCATCTGGGCGCCCGCGATCGATGGTGCATTCGTGTTGTCCACCCGCGGTGGCGATTTCGACCTGCAGCTGGGCACCGACGTTTCGATCGGCTACCTGTCCCACGATGCGGAGAGCGTGCAGCTGTACCTGCAGGAGACCCTGACGTTCCTGGCCTACACCGCCGAGGCGTCCGTCGCCCTCACCGCGTAAGTGCTCTACGCTGCGGGCATGCCTCCGTGCGCGCCCGCAGCGTGAGGGCAGGCGCTGTCGATCTGGCGAGCAGATATCCCGGCAACGCCTTCCGCAGGGTCATTTTGGACACATTAGTTCGCCGATGCCTCTGCTGAAATTTGCGCCCGCCCAGAGAAATCTGCGCTAAACCGAGAGAACCGCGTCCAACGCGGAATAGAACAACCCGAGCCCGTCATCGGACGGACCGGTCAGCGCCTCAGTGGCGTGTTCGGGGTGCGGCATCAGACCGACAACGCGACGGTTCTCCGAGCACACTCCGGCGATGCCGCGCATCGAGCCGTTGAGGTTCTCGCGGTAGCGGAAGACCACACGGTCCTCACCCTCGAGTTCGTCGAGCACGTCCTCGGAGGCGACATAGCGGCCCTCGCCCGACTTCAGCGGGATCAGCAGGTCCGCGCCGGCGTCATACCGGGTCGTCCACGCGGTGGTATTGGAGGCGACCTCCAGCCACACGTCGCGGCAGATGAAATGCAAGCCGGCGTTGCGGGTCAGTGCACCCGGGAGCAGCCCGGCCTCGCACAGCACCTGGAAGCCGTTGCAGATGCCGAGCACGGGCATGCCCTTACCGGCCGCCTCGACGACCGAACCCATGACGGGGGCGAACTTCGCGATCGCCCCGCAACGCAGGTAGTCGCCGTAGGAGAAGCCGCCGGGCACGACGACCGCGTCGACGCCCTTGAGGTCGGCGTCCGCGTGCCACAGGCTGACCGCCTCGGCACCGGCCAGACGTACCGCACGGGCCGCGTCGACGTCGTCGAGCGTCCCGGGGAAGGTGATCACCCCGACACGGGTGGTCACGAGCCCTCCCGGCTCACCGAAAAGTCCTCGATAACCGTGTTGGCCAGCAGAGATTCGGCGATCTCGGCCAAAGCTTCGTCAGCTACGGAGTCGTCGACTTCGAGCTCGAAACGCTTGCCCTGACGGACGTCCGAGATACCACCATGTCCAAGCCGACCAAGTGCCCCGACGATCGCCTGACCCTGAGGGTCGAGGATCTCCGTCTTGGGCATGACGTGCACAACCACCTTTGCCACGGCGCACACTCTACCGGCACGACCCGATGTAAGCCGTGCACAGTGGGTCGGCCAGCGCATCGAGCACCTGGCGATCCGATGGCGCCGACCATGGAACCTGCGGTGGCTCGCTCGACCACATGGCCAGCTCCACCACCGTGCTGTTGTCCGGATCGGCGAGAAGGTACTGGTGCATGGCCCTGAGGTTGCCGAAGTTGATCGCCGCCACCAGCCGCCCGGGCCGGTCGGTGGTGATCGACGTCCCGGCCCCCGGACAGCTACGCAGCGCGTCGGCCGCCCCCTGCACCACTGCGAGCGCGGTCTGACCGCCCTGCCATGTCTCCCCGCGCCAATGGAGGACCTGGACCCGCAGTTGCCAGTGCCCGGCGGGCCGCGTCACCTCCGATCGCGCCGCGACGGCGTAGCCGCGCGGATCTCCGGGCACGAGTGGCGACCCACACTCCTCCTCGAGGCGGAAGCGCGGTGCCACTGCGGTCACGGCCAAGCCGGCCAGCCCGGGCCAGCGGTACTCGCGAGCCAGCGGTAGTTGCGACGCGGGCACCCATGCCGAATCCGGGATGCGGTCACACAGCGGCGGGCAGTCCGCGCTGGGCTCCGACCACGCCGGAGGAGGCGCTGCGGCCAGCCCGCAGAGCACGATCAACATCGCCACGATCACCCGCCATATCCCCACCGAGCGCCACAATATAGGTATGCAACTCACGCATTTCGGACATTCGTGCCTACTGGCCAGCATTTCGGACACCACTGTGCTGTTCGACCCGGGCACCTTCTCGCACGGTTTCGAGGGCATCACCGGCTTGTCGGCCATCCTGATCACCCATCAGCACCCCGACCACGCCGATATCGCCCGGTTGCCCGCGCTGATCGCGGCCAACCCGCAGGCGGCGCTGTATGCCGACCCGCAGACGGCCGCCCAACTGGGCGAGCCGTGGCAGGCTGTGCATCCCGGTGACGCGTTCCGGGTCGGCTCACTGAATGTGCGGGGCACCGGCGGCCGGCATGCCGTGATCCATCCGGAAATCCCTGTGGTCGACAACATTTCGTACCTGCTGGGCGACGACGAGCATCCCGCGCGGCTCATGCATCCGGGGGACGCACTGTTTGTCCCCGGCGAGCCGGTCGACGTGCTGGCCACCCCGGCGGCCGCCCCGTGGATGAAAATCTCTGAGGCCGTGGACTTCCTGCGCGCGGTCGCACCGACCCGGGCGGTGCCGATCCATCAGGGCATCATCGAACCGGGTGCACGCGGCATCTACTACGGACGGCTGTCCGAGATGACGAAGACCGACTTCCAGGTACTCACCGAGGAAAACGGCACGCAGTTCTGACCGCGAGCGGGGCTCAGGCGATATCCGCAGCCGCGCCGCGTCCCGCCGCCCGGCCCGAGAAGATGCAGCCGCCCAGGAACGTGCCTTCCAGGGACCGGTAACCGTGCATCCCGCCGCCGCCGAATCCAGCCGCCTCCCCCGCCGCGTACAGGCCCGCGAACGCGGTACCGTCCTCCTTGAGCACCCGGGAGTCCAGATCGGTTTCCAACCCGCCCAGAGACTTTCGGGTCAGGATATGCAGTTTGACGGCGATCATCGGACCGGCCTTCGGGTCGGTGAGGCGATGCGGGGCGATGACGCGGAACCGGTCACCGAGATAGCTGCGGGCCGCCCGGATCGCGGTGACCTGGCCGTCCTTGGTGAACCTGTTGACCACCTCGCGGTCGCGTGCGGTGACTTCGGCGGCCACCGTGGCGTAGTCGAGTTCCAGCACGTCGGGCACGTCGTTCATGGCGGCCACCAATTCGCGCAGTGAACGCGCGCTGACGAAGTCGACACCCCGGTCGACGAAGGCCTGCACTGGCGCCGGCGCGCCGGGGCGCACCCGCGCCAGCACGTCACGTACGCTGCGCGAGGTGAGGTCGGGATTCTGTTCCTGGCCGGACAACGCGAATTCCTTGGCGATGATCCGGGCGTTGAGGATGAACCAGGTGTAGTCCTGCCCGGTGCGGCAGATGTGTTCGAGCGTGCCGAGAGTGTCGAAGCCGGGATACAGCGGCCCGGGAAGTCGATTTCCGTTGGCGTCCAACCACAATGACGACGGTCCGGGCAGGATGCGAATCCCGTGGTCGGGCCAGATCGGATCGTAATTGGTGATGCCTTCGGTGTAGTGCCACATCCGGTCGCTGTTGATGACGTGTGCACCGGCGTCCTCGGAGATGCTGATCATCCGACCGTCGACGTGCGCGGGCACGCCGCTGAGCAGCTGCTCGGGTACGCGGCCCATCCGAGCCGGCCAGTTCTTGCGCACCAGATCGTGGTTGCCACCGATCCCACCGCTGGCCACGATCACCGCGGACGCACGGAACTCGAAGTCTCCGACGATGTTTCGTGACGATGGCGCCCCGCGGGGCGCGTCGGAGGGCTCCAGCACCGAACCCCGGACCCCGACAACGGCGCCTTCGGAGACAATGAGTTCGTCGACGCGGTGGCGGTGGGCGAACCTTACGCGGGGCTCGTCCAGCAGGCGGCGGGCGAACACGTCAACAATGGCCGGCCCGGTCCCCCAGGTGATGTGGAAGCGCGGCACCGAGTTGCCGTGCCCCAGCGCCCCGTAGCCACCCCGCTCGGCCCATCCAACCAAGGGGAAGGTCTGCAGACCCCGAGCCCGCAACCAACTGCGTTTCTCTCCGGCGGCGAAGTCGACGTAGGCGTGCGCCCACTCCCGGGGCCAGTGATCCTCGGTCCGGTCGAAGCCTGCGGTGCCCAGCCAGTCTTGCAGTGCCAGTTCCTGGCTGTCGCGGATGCCGAGCCTGCGTTGTTCGGGGCTGTCGACGAAGAACAGGCCGCCGAACGACCAGAACGCCTGGCCGCCCAGGTTGGCGGCATTCTCCTGATCCAGGATCAGTACCTGGTGGCCACCCGCGGCCAGCTCACCTGCAGCGACCAATCCAGCCAAACCCGCACCCACGACAATGACATCGGCGTCTGCCATGGAACGCAAGACTAGCCCTATTGACGTGCTCCCGGCCTGAAGGCCGAGGATTCCCGGGGCGGCTATTCCGCTGTCGGGTTGCTTCCTGCTTCAACACCCACTGCCGCAACAGGTTGCGGTCTTACGCGGGCTCCACAGGCGTTTAGTCTCTCTGCCCGCCCGGCAGCGAGAATCACCTTGGCAGCATTGTGGTCGCGGTCGTGAACCGACAGGCATGACGGGCACACCCAAGTACGGATCTGCAAGGGCAGTTCATCGAGCCGGTGCCCGCATGCCGAGCAGGTCTTACTCGACGCCAACCACCGCGACACCCGGTGCACAGTGCGCCCGTAATGGTCGGCTTTCTCCCCGATGATCTTCACGAACTGCGCCCACCCCGCATCACTGATCGCACGTGCGAGCCGCCGATTGCGGACCATCCCAGCGATGTTGAGGTCCTCGACGTGGATCACTTGATTCTCGCGAACCAACGCCAAAGCCGCCTTGTGGTGATAGTCCCGCCGAGCACGGGCCACCTCGCTATGAGCGATGGCGACCTTACGCCGCGTCTTGGCCCTGTTGTTCGATCCTTTCTGCCGGCGGGACTTCTCCCGCTCCAACCGCGCCAATTTCGCCAGCTTGCGACTCAGATACTTCGGATTAGCGATATCCGAGCGTGCTCCATCAGTGGCAGCGATTATGGCCAGCCGAGCGACACCGACATCCACCCCAGCCTCGCGGGCCACGGGCGGCAATGGCGATACCGCGACCTCGACGACGAAACTCGCGTAGAAATGGCCATCGGGTTCTCGGATAACCGTGACACTCGAGGGTGTGCTGGGCAGCTCACGCGACCACCGAACCGCGACCTCACCGACCTTGGCCACGAACAACCGGCCGTTGCCTTTCAGGCTGAAACCGTTGCGGGTGAGCCGGAACGACTGCCGATGATCCTTGCGGGACTTGAACCGTGGGCGGCCCACCCGCCGACCCTTGCGTTTCCCGCTGGCCGAGTCGAAAAAATTACGCCACGCCCGGCGGGAATCATTGACCGACTGAACCAACGCCACACTGGGCACCTCGCACAACCAGGCCCGCTCCGCGGTGGTCTTGGCCATGGTGATCACCCGACGCTGAATCTCGGTATCGGACAGCTTGATCCCGGACCGATACGCCTCATCCCGGATCCGTAGTGCGTCGTTGAAAACCACCCGAGTGCATCCGAACACCCGCGCCAACAACGCCTGCTGGGCCGGTGTCGGTTCGATGCGATACCGACAACGCATCTGCATACCCACGACGGTAACGACCACCTGTGACAACCCCGACCTACCGCCCGGCACAGCGTGTCCTCGCAGCACGCCCATCCGGTCGTCGTCACGAAATACCGACCGGCAGTGTTCACCGACGCCATGCTCACCTACTGCGAAACCACCAGGCGCGACGGTGCGACGACCCGGGCTCCGAGTTGGTCGAGTTCAACGGCGAAGCCAGCCACCTGCACCTGCCCGTTGCCTACCCGCCCACACTGGCGATCTCCACCCTGGCCCAAGGCTCAAGGGCCACACCACCTACGCGGTGCGTGCGCGAATACACCGGCGTCTGTGTCCGCGCACGCATGCGCGGACACCTCCGGTCGCCCTCCTACTTCGCCGTCTCCTGCGGCGGGCCACCCTCGTCGATCATCAAGCAATACATCGACAGCCACGCCCGACCACTCTGACCGCCGGGCTACACCTGCGAGAAACTGGATGGGCTCACCCCGGACTAAAAGCCGAAGCTTGCGCCCAAGAAATCGGTCAGGCGGCCTCGGTCAGTGCTGAAAATCCTCGCCACTGGTAAACGGTGGGCACGCACCGGTGCAGCAAAGCCAGGTCGATTGCATCCAGCATGGCCTGCCGGGGACCGGGCCGCCGCAGGTGCCGCGCCGCGACCGCGACCCGCACCATGCCTTCGCGTCGCGCAGTGCGTTCGGCGGCGAGCACCACTGTCCGGCACCACCACGGCTCGGACAGAAATCCCTCGCCGATACCAACGACCCGCGCTCGCGTCGTGGTCTGACGGACCAGGTCGCTGATTCCGTTCAGATCGGCGAGCAGTCGAAAGCCGTTGCGCGGCAAAACCGTCACGGTGCCCTGAGATACGGTCCAGCCCGGGGCGGCAAACAGCCGGGTGCGCAGGCCCATGTGTTCGAGCACCCGGTCGGCGCCCATCAACCGCAGGTTCGCCTCATGAGCGGGCAACGAAGCGAACTCGCCGCGGTGCTTCTTGGTCGCAGCCTCGTCATAGCCGTGGAGCACGATGGCGTCACCGCCGCGGCGCCGACGGACCAGCCATTCCACCGTGTCGGCATCGCGGTCTAACCGGTAACCACCTTTGAGCCGCGGCGCCACCATCATCGAGGCAGGCACGCCACGGGTGTCGAGCTCGGCGCAGAACGACTCGACGTCAGCCATCGTGCGATCGCTGATCTGCGATATCGAGACGATGAGTTGTCCGGTCACGCTGCCAGTGTGGCAACGTCACATGTCGGGACGGTGTCGAACACTCTGACGCCGAGTGTCCATTGAGATAGACCCTGCGATCAGGCGGGCAGGACCGCTTCGATGGCCGCGATCACCTCGGGTGCGTCCGGCTCGGTGCGGGGCCGGAACCGGTTGGCCACCGTCCCGCCCGGGGCGAGCAGAAACTTCTCGAAGTTCCACTGGATGTCCCCGGCCTCGCCGGCAGCATCGGCGGCCTCGGTCAGCTCGGCGTAGAGCGGATGACGGTCGGCGCCGTTGACGTCGATCTTGGCCAGCAACGGGAATGTCACGCCGTAGGTGGCCGAGCAGAACGTCTGGATCTCCTCGGCGGTGCCGGGCTCCTGGCCCATGAACTGGTTGCAGGGCACGCCGACGACGGTCAGCCCGCGCGCGGAGTAATCCTGTGCGAGCTTCTCCAGGGCGCTGTACTGCGGTGTCAACCCGCATTTGGAGGCCACGTTGACCACCAGCGCTGCGCCGGTTGCCAACTCGGCCAACGTCGTCGGTTTTCCGTCGAGAGTGGTCAGCGGAATCTCGTTGAGGCTCATGTGCGCGAGGTTACCGGAGCCATCCCACCTAGTTGTCGAACAGGATCGCGGCCAGACTCTCCACCTTGGCGATCGGATCGCCTGCGGTGTCGATCGCGTCGTTGAGCCACAACATCGAAAACCCGTGCACCAGCGACCATGCGGCCAGCGCGGCGCTTTCCGGGTCGGCGGCGGCCTTGGGATCGGCCAGGGTGCCGACGCCGCGGTTGAGTTCGGCATCCGCGGCCGACGCGGCCGCGGCCAGGTCGGCATCGGTGTCGTCGTAGAGCGATTTGTCGAACATCACCTCGTAGTGGCCCGGGTGGTCCAGGGCGAACCGCACATAGGCCTTGGCGGCGTCGATGAATTGCGGCCTGGCCCCGGTCAGCGCCGCGGCCAGCAACTGAAATCCTTGGGTGGCCAGTGCGGTGAACAGCCCGCGCCGGTCGGTGAAGTGGTGCGCGGGGGCCGCGTGTGAGACGCCTGCGGCCCGCGCGAGTTCGCGTAGCGAGATGCCGTCGGCGCCGCGTTCGGCCACCAGGGTGGCGGCCTGCGCGAGGATCGCGGCCTTGAGGTCGCCGTGGTGATAGCCCATGTGGACCATCCTAATCCCGCATCTTGACAGCGGCTAGATCAGGCGTAACGTGTCGATCTAGACATTGACAAGATTGGAGCCTGCGATGGCCGTCCTTCTGACCCTGATCGTGGGCAGCGTGGCAGCTCGGATCATCGGGCTGCTGGGCGTGGACTACGTGGCCAGCTGGCCCCGCGCCATCGCGGTCGGGCTGGCCGCGATGTTCGTCATGACGGGCGTCGCGCACTTCGTCGATCCGTTGCGGCGCGACATGATCGCCATCGTGCCTCCGGCACTGCCCGCCCCGGGCGCGCTGGTGACGGTCACCGGCGTGCTGGAACTGGCCGGCGCGGCAGGGCTGCTCTATCCGCCCACCCGGGTAGCGGCCGCAGGATGCCTGTTCCTGCTCATGCTGGCGATGTTCCCGGCCAACGTGTATGCGGCACGGATGCCGAACCCGCCGAAGTCGATGACCTCGCGGTTAGGCGTCCGGACCGCCGAAGAGGCTGTGTACCTGGCCGCTGCCGTAGTTGTCGCGGTCGGCGGAAGCTAGCAACCAGGCGTACTGGAACGCGGCTTCCTTCCACCGCTCGTAGCGTCCGGACAGACCGCCGTGGCCGGCCACCATCTCCGTCTTGAGCAGCACGGGATGCCCGTCGGTCTTTGTGTGCCGCAGGGCGGCAACCCATTTGGCGGGTTCGACGTAGTACACCCGGGTATCGTTGAGTGAGGTCATCGCCAGGATTGCCGGATAGTCCTGCGCCGCCACGTTCTCGTAGGGCGTGTAGGCCTTCATATACCGGTACACCTCGGGGTCCTCCAACGGATTTCCCCACTCGTCCCACTCGGTCACGGTCAACGGGAGCGAGGGATCCAGGATCGTCGTCAGTGCATCGACGAACGGCACCTGGGCCAGAATCCCGGCGAACAGCTCCGGGGCCATGTTGGCCACCGCGCCCATCAACAATCCGCCGGCGCTGCCGCCGAGAGCCACCAGATTCTGCGGGCGGGTCACGCCGCCATCGACGAGATGGTGTGCCGCCGCGATGAAATCGGTGAAGGTGTTCGTCTTCTCCAGCAGCTTGCCGTGCTCGTACCACGGCCGGCCCAGCTCGCCGCCGCCGCGCACATGCGCGATCACGAACACCATGCCGCGGTCCAGCAACGACAACCGGGCGATCGAGAATCGCGGATCCTCACACGACTCGTAGGCACCGTAGCCGTAGATCAATGCCGGCGCCGGGAACTGCAACCCGGCCCGGTGGATGATCGAGATCGGGACCCGCGCCCCGTCGGATGCGGTCGCCCAATCCCGGCGCTCCACATAGTCTTCCGGCCGGTAGCCGCCCAGCACCGGCTGCTCCCGCAGCAGCGTGCGCTCACCGGTGGCCAGGTCGAGGTCGTAGATCCGCGCGGGAGTGATGAACGAGGTGGCGCCGATCCGCAACTTCGGCGCGGACCAGTTCGGATTGCCACCCATCCCCGCGGCGGTCAGCTCGGAATCGAAGGTCAGTTCCTCGCGCGTGCCGTAACCGTCCGCGGTGAGCGGCCACAGTGCCATCTTCGGCAATGCCTCACTGCGGTAACTGATCACCAGGAACCCGTCGAACGCGTCGACACCGTCCAGACGCACGTCCGATCGGTGCTCGATCAGGGTGCGGACATCGCTCGGGTCGCTGACCGGGGCCTCCACCAACATGAAGTTCTCGGCACCGTCGTTGTGCAGGATCAGGAACCGGTCCTCGCCCCCGACCACAGCGTGCTCGACGGAGTACTCCACCAGGTCGCGTCGCTCCCAGACCGTGGTGAGCTCGGCGGTCGGGTCATTCGCATCGACATAGCGGACGTCGGTGGTGACTGCGCTGCCCGACGCGACGAACAGGTATCTGTCGCTACGGCTGCGACCGATCGCGACCCAGAACCGTTCGTCCGGTTCGTGATACACCTTCTCCGCAGACAGGCCCGACGCCAGCCGGTGCCGCCACACGGTGTCGGGCCGCCAGGCGTCGTCCACCGTGGTGTAGTACAGCGTACGGCTGTCGGCGGCCCAGGTGCCGCCGGCGCCGATCCCGGCGATCGTGTCGTCATAGAGCTCACCGGTGCGTAAGTCCTTGAACTTCAAGGTGTATCGCTCGTCGCCCAGGACGTCCACCGAATAGGCCAGGATGTTGCCGTCCAGGCTCACCGTGGCCGCGCCGAGCGAGAAGTACTCGTGACCGTCGGCCTCGACATTCTCGTCGAGCAGGACCTGCTCACCGGGAATATCGGCACCCTCGTCGAGCTGAGGCGGCGTCCAGTCGTCGGGATCGCCGATCGGGCACCGGCAGTGCACCGCGTACTGCTTGCCCTCGAAGCTGCGCGCGTAGTACCACCAGCCGGCCCGGCGCATGGGCACCGACAGATCGGTTTCCTTGGTACGCGCCTTGATCTCGTCGAAGATCTTCTGCCGCAACGGCTCCAGCTGAGAGGTGGCGACCTCGGTGTAGGCGTTCTCGGCCTCGAGGTGCGCGATCACCTCGGGATCGTCCTTGTCGCGCAACCATTCGTAGGGGTCCATGAACACATCACCGTGGTGCTCGCGGCGATGGTTGCCGCGCTTGGCGACCGGCGGCTGGACAGATGGGGTCATGCGCCAATCCAATCCTCGAACCGCAGGCCCGAAATCCGTTCGTACGCCTCGATGTACCGGTCCCTGGTGGCGGCCACGATCTCCTCGGGCAGCGGTGGCGGCGGAGTGTCGCTGCGCCGGTCCCAGCCCGAGTCCGGTCCGGTCAGCCAGTTGCGGACGAACTGCTTGTCGAAGCTGTCCTGAACCACCCCCTGCTGATAGGTCTCTGCGCGCCAGTACCGCGACGAATCCGGGGTGAACACCTCATCGGCCAGCACCACATTGCCGTGCCCATCGACTCCGAACTCGAACTTCGTGTCGGCGATGATGATGCCCTTGGTCAACGCACGGTCCGCCCCCTGCAGGTAGGTCTGCAGCGTGCGTTCCTTCAACTGGTTGGCCAGCACCGGCCCGACCAGGTCGATCACCTGCGCGAACGAGATGTTCTCGTCATGCTCGCCGATATCGGCCTTGGTGGCCGGGGTGAACAGCGGCTCGTCGAACTTGCTCGCCTCCCCCAACCCGGGCGGCAGCGGGATACCGCACACCGAGCCCGATGCCTGGTAGTCGAGCAGCCCGGAACCGGTCAGGTAGCCACGGGCCACACATTCCACGGGCAGCATCTTCAGTTGCTTCACCACCAGCGCACGGCCCAGCACCTCGGCGGGGATGCGCTCATCGTCCGGCGGCCCGGCCAGGTGGTTGGGCGCGCTGATCAAGTCGAAGAAGAACACACTCATCGCCGTCAGAATCCGGCCCTTGTCCGGGATCTGCGAGTCGAGGACGTAGTCGTAGGCCGAGATGCGGTCGGTCGCCACGAACAGCAGGTGCTCGTCGTCGATGCGGTACAACTCGCGGACTTTGCCGCTGGCCAGGTGCTGGTAGTCGGGCAGAGCAGGGCGCATTGGGCCAGCCTATGTGTTGGGATCGGTCTCATGAGATCGCGGTACCTGCCCTATGCCAGCAGACCCGGCCGCTTGTTGGCCCAGTTGTTCAGCGACGTGGCCGTCATCACCTGGACCGCAGTGTGGATATTGGTCGGGATGGCTGTGCATTCAGCGGTGTCGACCATCGCCGAGGTCGGCAGACAGGTCGAGAGCGGCGCCAACGGGGTTGCTGACAACCTTGGCTCCGCCGGTGACAGCACCGACAGCGTTCCCCTGGTCGGCGACACGCTGAGCAAGCCGCTACGTGCTGCCAGCGAGGCGGCGCTCGACATTGCCGGCGCCGGCCACAACCTGGACAGCACGGCGAGCTGGCTGGCCTGGGTGCTTGCCCTGGCGGTGGCCGCCGCACCGATCCTGTTCGTGGCGATGCCCTGGCTGTACCTGCGGGTGCGGTTCTTCCGGCGCAAGTGGACCGCGATCACCCTGGCCTCGACGGCCGCCGGGGAACAGCTGCTCGCGCTGCGGGCACTGGCGAACCGGCCGCTGGCCAAGCTGACCGCGGTGTCCGATGACCCAGTCGGAGCGTGGCGCAGTCAAGACCAGCGGGCCATTCGCGGCCTGGCCGCCCTGGAGCTGCGTTCTGCCGGCATGCGTCTGCGCCGCATCGACTGACTTTCCCGGTGATTTGGGTGATCGCCGAAATCACCTTCGCTATCGAGTGCCGTTCAGGCGCCGCAGCCAGCTTCCGAACGAGTGCCGCACGGTCACCGAACCCATCCTGACCCGACCGCGCACGATGAGGTGCAGCTGGTCCGATGGCGGGCTGGAGCGAACTTTGACCGTGGCGCTTCCCGCGACGGCGTTGACACCGTTGAGATCGGCGGTGGCCGAGTCGGGCACGATGAGCTCCGTGCTGCTGCAGTAGTCGTCGATGACGATCTCGACCACGGGCCCGGACAGAGTCGCAGAGGTGAAGTCCAGGGTGGTGCTGCACAGCCGGGTGTTGAGATGCAGGGCCGGCGCCACCCTCCACTGCCCGCGCCGCACGATCGAGGACATCCAGCCCCGCAACTCCTCGGGTGCCACCGCGGGCCGGTGCGACGTCGGGACGGCCGGGGGCAGGGCCATCGGCAGATCGGCCATCACTGCGCTCAGCTCGCCGCGGGTGCGGGCAGCCAACGCGGCGTCGTAGCGCTCGCTGAACTCGTCGAGCGTGATCATGCCCTCGGCTACCGCGCGTTCGAGTAGTTGTCCCACCTTCGCGCGCTCGGCGTCGGAGACTCGGAGATGGTCATTCTGGCCTGAGTCCATGTACCGAGGTTAGGCGAATGACGCGCCGGACCAGGATGCCGACCACCAGCAGCCACGCCACGAATGCGATCCAGAAGAACACATGTGATACGACAATCAGTGCATTCCAACCGGTTTCGACAGTCAGGCCATAGGCGGTCACCGAGTACATGCCCAGCGGGAACACTGCCGGCCAGTCGAGCATCTGACGCCAGCTGGTGATGGCCAGAGGCAGGATCTGCACTGTCGCGACGGCGAACGTCACGAGGGTGAGCCCGCGCACCGTATCGGCGAACGGGCCGGGAGACAGCCCGACGTGGATGTGCTCACCGGCCAGTGTGGCGATGGCAATGCCACCCATCAGGATCCAGTGATCGGGTGGGACGTTGCGCCGGACCTCGGGCTCTGCCAGTGCCCGCCACGCGATGAGCCCGGTCATCAGGCAGTACAGGCCCAAGGCGGCCACCCAGAAGATGAACGCCCAGAACATGATTCCCTCAACCATGAACACCAGCGACAGCGCCGACGTCCCGACGCTGGCCAGCTCCCAGGTGCCACGTGCACGATCCCGCAGGCCGGCGAGGCCCAGCCTCCGCATCCGCACCAGCAGCATCGGGGTCAGCGACAGCCAGCCGGCGAGGCCCATCGCCCCCAGAATCCACAGCGCCGGCCGATACTCGGCGAATCGGGCGGCCACCACCGCGCACGCCGCCACGTAGGTGAACAGTCCGACGATCGTGTCGATGCTCCGCAGATCAAAGGATCGCCGGCGGGTTGCCACCAGGTACATCAGCACCGGCAGCCCGAGAGCCGCGAGTACCGCCAGCGGCCAACTGATGACGCCGTAACCGTGCTGCACGGCGGAGATCGACACAATGCCGGTCGCCATCACCGCGGCAAATGCCTCGGGTTTCACGCCCCGAGCTCCACCACCAGATGCCGGATGCCGGTGTGCCGGTTGCTGCGGGTCCACTCGACGGGCTTGACCAGGCGGGCGCTGTCGAAGCGGGCCAGCAGCTCCTCGAACAACACCCGTAGCTCCAGCCGGGCCAGGTTGGCACCCAGGCAGTAATGGATGCCGTAGCCGAAACCCAAGTGCGGATTGGGTTTACGGGTGATGTCGAAAACATCCGCCCGCTCGAACACCAGCGGATCCCGGTTCGCCGAGCCCTCCCAGACCTGCACCTTCTGCCCGGCCTCGATGTCGCATCCGCCCAAGGACACGGCACGGGTGGCGGTGCGCCGCTTGGACGGTGACGGCGAACTCCAGCGCACCATCTCCTCGATGGCGGTGGGTAGTTCCCCGAGATCGTCACGCAGCAAGGCCATCTGCGAAGGGTTTTCGATCAGTGCCAGCAGCCCGCCCGCCACCGAGTTGCGGGTGGTCTCGGCGCCCGCGCTGAACAGCAGGCTGAAGAACAGATACAGCTCCAAATCAGATAGAGCCGCCGCTTCATCATCGCGAAAGGCGTTGGCCACCACCGAGAGCATGTCGTCGGTCGGCTGGGCGCGTTTGGCCGCAATCAACTCGGAGCCGTAGGTGTACATCCGCGAACCGGCCTCTTCGACGGACATCTGCGGCATAGCCGCCGAGCGTGAACCGCCGAAGTCGAACTGCGGCTCGATCGCATGGAACAGCCAATGCCGTTCGGATTCGGGCACTCCCAGCAGTATGCAGATCATCTGCATGGGCAGTTCGGCGGCCACGTCGACCAGGAAATCAAACCCCACGCCAGGCTCGATCCCGTCGAGTAGCCGGCGCGTGCGAGTCCTCAGATCGTCTTCGACTCGCCGGATCATGCGCGGGGTGAGCCCGGAGCTGACCAGCCGGCGGATCTCGGAATGCCGCGGGTCGTCCATCATGTTGAGCACCTGCCCGGCGATGGACAGGTCTTGGAGCAGGGTGCCGCCGTAGGGCCGGTCGCCACCGGTGACCGAGGAGAAGGTTTCCGCGTCCCGCAGTACCGCAAGGGTTTCGGCGTGGGTTGCCACCGACCAGAAGCCCTCACCGTCCGGAGTGTGTTCCGTCGGAGAGTGCCAGTACACCGGCGCCTCGCGACGGTGCACGTCGAACAACTCGTGCGGGAAACCGGCAGCGAAATTGTCCAGATCGGTGAGGTCGGCCACCAACGTCACAAGATGGCACCCGAGGTGTACTTGGCGGCCTCCGGGTAGCGGCTGACCAGTTCGTCGACGGCTGCGACGACTCCGTCGACCTGGGCCCCGGCCGCTCCGGTGAAGGCCTGCTTGTCGGCCAGCGCGGCCTCCAGGGCGGCCCGGTCCAGCGGCAGCCGCGGGTCGCCGGCCAGACGGTCCAGCAGGTCGGGTTCGAGACCGCGCTCACGCATGCCCAGCGCGACGGCGACGGCGTGTTCCTTGATCACCTCGTGGGCGGTTTCGCGGCCCACCCCGGCCCGCACCGCGGCGATCAGGATGCGTGTGGTGGCCAGGAACGGCAGGTAGCGGTCCAGCTCGCGCTGGATCACGGCCGGGTAGGCGCCGAACTCGTCGAGCACGGTCAGGAACGTCTCGGTTTGCCCGTCGACGGCGAAGAACCCGTCCGGCAGCGCGACGCGGCGCACCACCGAGCAGAACACGTCGCCCTCGTTCCACTGCGCACCGGCCAACTCGGCGGCCATCGAGGCATATCCGCGCAGCACCACCTGCAGGCCGTTGACCCGCTCACACGAGCGGGTGTTCATCTTGTGCGGCATGGCCGAGGAGCCGACCTGCCCGGGCGCGAAACCCTCGGTGACCAGTTCGTGGCCGGCCATCAGCCGGATGGTGTGCGCCAGCGAGGACGGGCCGGCCCCCACCTGCACCAGCGCCGAGAGCACGTCGTGGTCCAGCGAGCGGGGGTACACCTGCCCAACGCTGGTGAAAACGTCTGTGAATCCCAGAAATTGGGCAACCCGACGCTCCAGCTCGGCCAGTTTGTCGGTGTCCCCGTCGAAGAGGTCGAGCATGTCCTGGGCGGTGCCCATCGGACCCTTGATACCGCGCAGCGGGTAGCGGTCGATCAGCTCACGCAGCCGGGTCAACGCCAGCAGAGTCTCCTCGGCCGCCGAGGCGAACCGCTTGCCCAGCGTGGTGGCCTGGGCGGCCACATTGTGCGACCGGCCCGCCATCACCACGTCGCGGTAGACGACGGACCGCTCGGCCAGTCGGGCGACGACGGCGACACCGTGGGCGAATACCAGCTCCAGGGAGCGGCGGATCTGCAGCTGCTCGACGTTCTCGGTGAGGTCGCGGCTCGTCATGCCCTTGTGCACGTGCTCGTGGCCGGCCAGCGCGTTGAACTCCTCGATGCGCGCCTTGACGTCGTGGCGGGTGACGCGCTCGCGGGCCGCGATCGAGGCGAGGTCGACGTTCTCCAGGACGCGCTCGTAGTCGTCGACCACGCCGTCGGGAACCGCGACACCCAGCTCTGCCTGCGCACGCAGCACGGCGAGCCAGAGTCGCCGTTCGGCGACGATCTTGGCCTCCGGCGACCAGATCGCGACCATTTCGTCGCTCGCGTAGCGGTTGGCCAGAACATTCGGGATCGTCACGAACACACAGCTTACGGCCCGGGCCGGGGTACCAATGAGACAGTGGACGGATGTACTTCGTCGGGCTCGACCTCGCGTGGGGCGAGAAGAATCAGACGGGTGTCGCTGTCATCGACTCCAGTGGCCGGGTCCTTCACGTGGGCGTGGCGCAGGACGACGACGACATAAGGGCGGCGATCGAGCCCTACATCAGCGGCGACTGTCTGGTTGCCATCGATGCGCCGCTCATCGTGAAGAACCCGACGGGCCACCGGCCGTGTGAGCGGGATCTCAACCGGGATTTCCAGCGGTTCGACGCCGGGGCGCGCCCGGCGTTCACCGAGCGGCCCGAGTTCAAGCATCCGCGCGGCGCGCGTATCGCGTCGGCACTGGGCCTGGACCTGGATCCGTCGTCGCCGTCGAATCGGCGCGCGATCGAGGTCTACCCGCACCCGGCGACCATCGTGCTGTTCGGGCTCGACAAGACCTTGAAGTACAAGCGCGGCGCCTTCGGCGACCGGCAGCGCGAGCTGCTGCGGTTGATGACATTGATCGAGGAGCTCGACACGGCGACGCCGAGGCTGCGGGCGAACCGCAATGTCAACTGGGTGGAGCTGCGCAAGCGGATCGAGGCAGCCACCCGGCCGGGCCAGCTCGACCGGGACGAGGATCCCGTCGACGCCATGCTCTGTGCCTACATCGCGTTGTACTGGTACGACCGGCCGGAGGATGTGACGATCTACGGCGACGTCGCCTCGGGTTACATCGTCACCCCGTCCCTGCCCGTAACGCGCCTGCCTAGACCCCGACCCGCACCGGTCAGCGACGCGGCACCCTCGACGGCGGTCGCCGAGTACGGGGCCCGCCGCCCGGACCTGGTGGCCGCCACCGAGCAGTACCTCAAACTGGTCACCGGGCTGCTCGACGAGGCGGGCATCAACTACCTGAGCATCACGGCACGTACCAAGAGCATCGATTCGTTCGCCGCGAAAGCCACCCGGCGTGCCCCCGATGGCACACGGATGTACAGCGATCCGTTGGTGGAGATCACCGATCAGGTGGGCCTGCGCGTCATCACCTATCTGCGTGAGGACGTCGACGCGGTGGCCAACCTGCTGGCCGAGGAGATGCGGCTGCTCGACGACCAGGACATGGGTCTGCAGACCGCCAGGCAGGGCCGGTGGGGCTATGCGAGCCGGCATCTACTGTTCGGGGTCGAGGGCGAACAGTATCCGGCATCCATCCAAGTGCGGACCGTGCTGCAGCACGCGTGGGCCGAGTTCGAGCATGACGTGCGATACAAGGGTTCGATCCCGCCTGAGCACGTCAGCGAGCTGGACCGCCGATTCACGTTGGCAGCCGGGCTTCTGGAACTGGCCGACCGTGAGTTCACCGAGATCCGGGAACGCCTGCGGCTGACCATGACCGAGGGGGAGGAGGCCGAATCCCCGGAGTTCTCCAGGGACTCACGCATCGCCACCCCGGTGCTGGCCACCTATCTGGGCAACCGTTTCGCCGATGCCGGCTGGTCGCGCACCGACCACTACGGGTGGATCTCCGGGCTGCTGCTCGAACTCGGCATCACGTCACTGGAAGCGCTTACCGGCGTGCTGGACTCGGTGGACACCGACGAGATCAACCGGCTCATGGACTACCGATACCCGCCCGGCGCGGTGCGTCGACTCGATGACGCGTTGTTGGCCGTGTTCGACGACCGCTACCTCGGTCTCGACGGCAATGCGCACCGGGTTGCATTGCTGCAGAACCGGATTGCGAAACTTCGCACCGAATCCTAGGGAGCGTCACCGAGGTGGGTGGGGTCGGTGATGCCGGCCCCACGAATGCCGAGTTGCCGATTGATCACCATGGTGATGCCGAACAGTACGACTCCGGTGACGACGAGCGCCAGGGCGAGGATGTACTGCTCCGCCGGCCGTCCCGAGGTGGGCAGCACCAGATACAGCGAGGCGACGACGCCGACGACGGGCAGCACGGTCGGAGTCTTGAAGTGGCCGCCCCCTTTTCGGACATCGCGGCGCAGCACCAGCACCGCCACGTTGACGACCGAGAAGACCGCGAGCAGCAGCAGCGATGTGGTGCCGCCGAGGATCGCGACGGTGTCCCCGCTCGCGAACGCCGACACGTAGAAGATGAGTCCGAACGCGATGAGTGTGGTGAACATGATCGCCACCCACGGCGTGTGGCGCTTCGGATGCACCGCGCCGAGCATCGGCGGCAACACATGCTGGCGGGCCATGCCGTAGATCAACCGACTGGCCATCAGCATGTTGATCAACGCGGTGTTGGACACCGCGAACATCGAGATGATCGGCAGGATGTTTGAGAACGGAAGGCCCGGCGCCGCGGCTTCCATCACCTTCACCAGCGGGGACGAGTCAGACTCGGCAAGTGTTCCGACCGGTACCAGTGCGACCGCGATGATGGCGACGACGACGTAGACCAGGCCGGCGATACCCAGACCGGTCAACAGCACCTTCGGGAAGATCCGCACCGGATCCTTGGTCTCCTCAGCCATGTTGACCGAGTCCTCGAATCCGACCATCGCGAAGAACGCCAGCGACGTCGCAGCGGTCACCGCGACGAAGGCATTCTTCTCACCGGAGGTGTCGAAGGCGACGACGCGGGAGAAGTCGACATCCACCCCGCTGACGATGGCCCACAATCCGACCACGACCACGATCACCAGGCCGGTGATCTCGATGAACGTCAGAACCACGTTCAGCTTGACGCTCTCGCTGACTCCCCGCAGATTCACCGCGGCGATCAGGGCCATGAACAGCAGAGCCAGCAGGACGACTCCGACCACTTTGAGGCTGGCCACGTGATCGGCGTAGAACTGCCCGAGATTGACCTCGACCGCATCGAAGAAGCTGATCGCGAAGAACCTCGAAGCCGTTGAGGCCGAGGTGATTCCGGAGCACATGACGATGAAGGCCACCAGGAAGGTGACGAACTGGATGCCAAATGCCTTGTGCGCGTAGAGCGCTGCACCCGCCGCTTGCGGATACTTGGTGACCAGCTCGAGATAGCTGAATGCGGTGATGGTGGCGATCAGGAAGGCCGCGAGGAAGGGAACCCAGGCGGCGCCGCCAACTTCCTTGGCGACCTGCCCGGTCAGCGCATACACACCGGTGCCGAGGATGTCTCCGACGACGAACAGCAGTAACAGTCCGGGACCCATCACCCGCTTGAGCTGTGGCTCCTCCGCGGTTGTGGGTTGCGACATTCCCCCTCCTTCAGCCGGTCAGACGCGTCCCCGCCTGCTCGTCGACGGGCGCAAGGACGTCGATCACGTCGATTAACGTGGCGCGGGCGTTGACTCTGGCCCCTTCGCCTTCGTCCACCAACGATGCAACCACGGCTCCATCGACGGCGCACACCAGGGCGGTGACCAATTCGGCTCGCACCGAGCGGCCCGAGCGTTCCACCACCTCAAGCACCGCATCGGTGCGCTGTTGCAGGATGCGACGTTGGATGTCGCGCAGCCCGGGCTGTCGGGCGCAGGCGATATAGCGCTCGTAGCGCGAGATCAACTCCTCGCTTCCCGGCCGCTCCAGAGATTCTCCCAGCAACAAATCGACCAGGACGCCGGCGGTCGACTCGGCACCGCGACGCCGCCGCGACAGGTTGGCCACACCGACCTTCAGTTGTTCGGCCTCCCGGGTTCCGATGTATTCCACGGCCTTCCCGATGAGGTCGTCGAGAGACGAGAAGTAGTACGTCGTAGAGGCCAACGGCAGGCCGGCCCGGCGCGCGACGGCACGATGCCGGACGGCGTCGAAACCGCCTTCACAAAGCAACTCAGCGGCCGCCCTGACGAGGGCGTACCGCCGACGCTCCCCTTTAGGGGTGACCGCTGCCGTCACCTTCCACATGCTGCCAGCACGGTCCCGTCCACATCGGGCTTTCGGTCAATCATCAGGCTCTACTCAGGTTTTTTAGCGCGCCGGCGTTGCCGCGAGAACGCCGCTGACCGATGCCTTTGTCGGGCGATGGCAAGATGGCCCGCATGCCCAACTTGAGCCGTCGCGCAGTCTTGCGCCTCGGCGTCGGTGCGGCCGCCGGCGCCGCCGGCGCCTTCGCCCTCGCCTCCGCCCCGGGTTCGATGGCCAGCCCCGTCGCAGCGCCCACGATGACGAGCGGCTCGTTCACCTCGGCCGCCCGCGGCGGGACGAACACCAACTGGGCCATCGCGCGCCCGCCGGGCCAAACCGGCAAACTCCGTCCGGTCATCGCCCTGCACGGCAAAGGTCAGGATGCCGCCGGTGTGATGGCCGGAGGCGTCGAGCACGGCCTGGCCGAGGCGGTGGCGGCCGGGTTGCCACCGTTCGCGGTGGTCGCCGTCGACGGTGGTGGAAGTTATTGGCACAAGCGCGCATCCGGGGAGGACTCGGGCGCGATGGTGCTCGACGAGCTGATCCCGATACTCGGCGATCAGGGCCTGGACACCTCGCGGGTGGGCTTCCTGGGCTGGTCGATGGGCGGCTATGGCGCACTGCTGCTGGGTTCGCGCCTGGGACCTGCGCGCACGGCCGCGATCTGTGCGGTCAGCCCGGCGCTCTGGACGTCGTCGGGTGCCGCAGCGCCGGGGGCCTTCGACAGCGCAGCCGATTACGCCGCCAACAGCGTCTGGGGCCAGCCCGCGCTGGGATCGATTCCGATCCGGATCGATTGCGGCAACAGTGATCCGTTCTATTCGGCCACCAAGCAGTTCATCTCCGAACTGCCCAATCCTCCAGCCGGCGGCTTCTCCCCCGGTGGGCACGACGGCAGCTTCTGGAGTTCGCAACTGCCCGCCGAGATCTCCTGGATGGCCCCGCTGCTGGTCGCCTGACTCTCACGGCGCTAAACGGTGATCCGGCCCTCTGCGGCGGCGAGACCGATGTCACTGCGGAAGTGACTGCCCGGCAAGCGAACCGACTTGGCGAGTGCGTACGCCACGTCGCGGGCGGCAGGTAAGTCGGTACCGGTGCCGACGACCGAGAGCACCCGGCCGCCGGAGGACACCACCTCACCGTCCTCGCGGCGCGCGGTGCCGGCATGCAGCACACCGTCGGCTTCCGAACCGTGAATGACGTCGCCGACACGCGCCCGGCCCGGGTAGTTCTCCGCGGCCACCACCACGGTCACGGCATAGCCGTCGCGCCACTGCAGGTCGCCGAAGGAGGCGAGCTCACCGGTCGCTGCAGCGTTCAGCAGTTGCCCCAGCGGCGAATCCAGCAGGGCCAGAACCGATTGCGTCTCCGGATCGCCGAAGCGGCAGTTGAACTCCACCACCGCTGGACCGTTCGAGGTGATCGCCAGGCCGGCGTAGAGCAGGCCGGAGAACGAGCTGCCCCGGGCAACCAGTTCTGCCGCAACGGGGTTGACAACCTCGTCGACGATCTGGGTTTTGACCGAGTCCGGCAGCCACGGCAGCGGGGCGTAGGCTCCCATGCCGCCGGTGTTGGGTCCGGTGTCTCCGTCAGCGACCCGCTTGAAGTCCTGGGCGGGCAGCAGCGGGACCACGGTGGCGCCGTCGACGACACAGAACAGCGACACCTCGGGGCCGTCCAGGAACGACTCCAGCAGCACCGGGTGCCCGGAGTCGAGCAGGCTGGCGGCGTGGGCGCGGGCGGCGTCGCGATCGGCGCTGACCACCACGCCCTTGCCGGCGGCCAGGCCGTCGTCCTTGACCACCCAGGCGGCCTGGCCGGCGGGCGGACCGAAGCGGTCCAGCGCGGCGTCCAGGTGTGCCGGGTTGTCGACGATCTCGCTGCTCGCAGTCGGCACCCCGGCCGCGGCCATGACGTCCTTGGCGAACGCCTTGGAGCCCTCGATGCGGGCGGCGTCCTTGCTCGCGCCGAAGCAGGCGATCCCGGCGGCCCGCACGACGTCAGCCACGCCGAGCACCAGCGGAACCTCGGGGCCGATCACCACCAGGTCGCTTTCGAGGCGCTGGGCCAGCTTCACCACGGCCTCGCCGGAGGTGATGTCGACGTCGTACTGGTCGGCAATGGATTGGGTCCCGGCGTTGCCGGGGGCCACCGCCAACTCCTCCACCTGCGGGTCGCGGCGCAGGGCCAGCAGCAGGGCGTGTTCACGGGCTCCGGATCCGATAACGAGGACGCGCACGGTCGTAGCGTAGCGGGAAACCTACGGGCATACACTTGACGCCACGGTGTATGGTCGAATCCAGGAATGTGCCCGCCGTCACACAAGGAGATGACCCCGGCATGACAACGATGAGCGCCTGCCCGTTCGGCGCCGGCTACGACTTCACCGATCCCGACGTCCTGCTCCGCGGAATCCCCGTCGAGGAGTTCGCCCAACTGCGCAAGACCGCGCCGGTGTGGTGGAACGAGCAGGGCGAATCGATCTTCAACGACGGCGGCTACTGGGTGGTCACCCGCCACGAGGACATCAAGACCATCTCCCGCGACGGCGGCGCAGTGTGGTCGACAAACGCCAAGGGTGCCGTCATGCGCCTTCCCGAGGGGGTGACCTCCGAACAACTCGACCTCACCAAGGCGCTGCTGATCAACCACGACGCGCCCGAGCACACCCGGCTGCGCAAGCTGGTGTCGCGACTGTTCACCCCGCGTTCGGTGGCCGCGCTGGAGGAGAAACTCGCCGTCGCCGCGCGGGAGATCGTGGCCGCGGCTGCGGAACGAAACTTCGGCAATTTTGTTGACGAAGTGGCGATGCCGTTGCCGCTGCTGGCGATCGCCGACCTGATCGGCGTACCCGAGGAGGATCGGGAGAAGTTGTTCCACTGGTCCAACGCGATCATGAACACCGACGACCCGGACTTCGACGCCGATCCGACGATGGCCAACGCCGAACTGATGGGCTACGCCTACAACATGGCCGAGGAGCGTCGGAAGTGCCCGGCCGACGACATCGTGACGCGTCTCGTGCAGGCCGACATGGGAGAGGAAGGCGGCGAGGGCATCACGGACGTCGAGTTCGCGTTCTTCGTGATCCTGCTGGCCGTGGCCGGCAACGAGACCACCCGCAACGCCATGACGCACGGCATGAACGCCTTCCTCGAAAACCCCGACCAGTGGGAGCTTTTCAAGCGTGAACGCCCCGAAACCGCGGTCGACGAGATCATCCGCTGGGCCACGCCGGTGCACTGCTTCCAGCGCACCGCCCTGGTCGACACCCAGATCGGCGATGTCACCGTGAAGGCCGGGCAGCGTGTCGGCCTGTTCTACAGCTCGGCCAACTACGACGAAGAGGTGTTCGAATCCCCGTTTGATTTCAATATCCGGCGCAACCCCAACCCGCACCTGGCCTTCGGCGGAAACGGCGCGCACTTCTGCATCGGCGCCAACCTGGCGCGGATGGAGATCAAGCTGATGTTCAACGAGATCGCCGATCAGATCCCCGACATCACCAAACTGCGCGAGCCCCAACGTCTCCGGTCGGGATGGATCAACGGCGTCAAGGACCTGCAGGTCTCCTACCGCGGCTGATCAGCGGCTTGGTCGATCCGTTGTTCTAGGATTCGCCTATGCGAACGCACGGGTGGTCCGGCTCGGCGCCGGCCAGCGACGAGGAGGCGATTGCCCGCATCCTCGTCGCTGCGGGCAACGCCATCGATGAGCGGGGCGCCGACTTCTCCATCGCCGACGTGGCGCGCACGCTCGGGGTCACCCGCCAGACCGTGTACCGCTATTTCCCGAGCACCGACGCCTTACTGGTGGCGTCCGCGGTGTATGCGGCCAGCGACTTCCTGGACCGGGTGGCCGCCCACCTGCAGGGAGTCACGGACCCGGTGGAGGCGGTCGCCGAGGGTATCGCCATTGCGCTCGATTGGCTCCCCAAGGACAAACGCATCGGTTTGCTCGTCGCTCCCGGTCGCGCCGACGTGCACACCGAGTCGGTGACCTCCGATGTCGCGGTCGACTTTGCCCGCGCCCTGTTGCGCAAGTTCGACGTCGATTGGGCCGGCCTCGGCTACACCGACGCCGAGCTCGATGAGCTCGCCGAGCACCTCCTGCGGATCATCCAGTCGTTCGTCATCGACCCGGGCCGGCCTCCGCGCACCGGCGAGGCGCTACGTAGCTACCTGCGCCGGTGGGTCGGATCGGCCGTCGTGGCCGGGAAACTGGCGCCCAAAGCGCCGTCCGCCGGGATCTAGACGGGTTCAGCGCGTCAACGTCGTTCGAAATGCTGATAGTCGACCGGGTCCAGCCAATGTCCACCCCACCGCCAGCCACGCTCGCCGAAGGTCCGGACCACCACGTCACCGTCGCGGATCATCCCCTGATCGGTGCGGGTGCGGTCCAGGTACACCCGGGCCGTGACCGGCTGCAGGTCGCCGGAGGCTGAGATGTACGGGTTGATCAGGGGGTTGAGGTCGACCGCACGGCCGTACGCGTGCAACGACCACGATCCGCTCGGCAACGGCCGGCAATTGAACGCCGAGGTGTTGTTGTCCTCCATGGACAGCTCGTCGTCGGCGCGCGGATAGTGGTCCACCGTGCGCACCTTCTCGATCGGGAATCGGGCCGAATACAACTCCGTGAAGATCGCGATCACGTCGCTGACCGCATCACGGTTGACCACCAACTCACCACGGTGCGATCGGCCGTCAAAACCGAGATAAGACAGGGTGATTCGGCGGAGGTCGGCGGGCGGTACCGGGCATCCCGGCCGCCAGCTGGCACCCAGCGCGGCCTCGTCCACCGGCTGCACCCGCGCCGGTTGCTGCGCCACCGAACCCGGCTGCGGCCAGGTGATGGGAGTCCTCGGCGCCGTGACCGAATCCGGCGCACCAGCGGCGCACGCCGTCGTGCACCCCGTGAACAGACCCACCACCAGGGCACATGCGCGGACCGTTGAGACGCCCACCCCGCGACTCTAGATCGTGGAAGCGACAAATCCGGCGGCAGCGCCCGTGCCTCGGCAAATTGGCGTCGGACCGGCCGTTTACCCACGTCGCAGCATTCTGCGGTTTCACAGTTCTGGACACGGCGTGTAGCACCGGCGTACCCACCATGCCCACAAAAGCGACGAGCGCGGATTCAACTGAGGCCACGGTGCTAAGCGTTGAAGAAGTACGAAGCATCTCCGGCGTCGCCGGATTTCACGAAGTACCGGAATTGAATGCCACGGCACCGTCTACGGTCCCGGATACACCTGAAGTATGTCGTGCGGTGTTCGACCCACCCACCGTATTAGGTACCGGCTGCATGCGGTTCCGGGCAGCCGGCTACGCCACACAGCTTGACACGCCGATACTCCCGACCATCGCTGATGTTCGCCAAATGGTTGCCGTCTATCCCGACTCAGCGACGGCGCAGGCAACCTTCGATCGGCTTGCTTCAGCCGTGCTCGACTGTAAGGCGACAGGCACCGGTTACTACGACCGAACTGTCGAAGAACCTGACCCAAACACCTTGCTGCTCAACGACGATGAAGCCGACGGAGCCTACGCCACGTATCGGCTCACTGGCACCACACTGATCAGCTCAAGTGCGCTCGGTCTACCCGACGGTGAGCGCGTCACACTGGAAGTTCTCGACAGGCTCGAAGATGCACAGCATTAGCAGGCACCCGCGCCCCGGGTCGGCCAGCAGTGGGCGGAACCTCATCAGGAGGACGTTGATTGCGGCCCGATCGCCAGTGGTGCGCGTCCTTTCGACAGACGTGATACTGCGCCCGGAGGGCGGGGGCTATCTGGGACTGACGTTGCCGAACTAGCGTCCCCTCGGTGGGGACCAGCTCGACCTGGCGAAATCCGATGTGCTTGCGGCCGTCGTCTCACATTTAGACTGAGCCCGGAGGCTGTGATCAGGAGGGGAACGCATGGGTGCGCTAGACGCCTTCTACTCGACGTGGTCGCGTGCCCGGGAGACATTCGGTGCCGGGGTACCGCAGGACGGTTCCCAATTCGGCGACGGCAGTCGGCTGCGTCAAATGCAGTCCACGATTGAGTCCGCAGCACCCGACGACCGCTGGCAGGGCACAGCCTCCCAGGCCTACGCTGCCAAGAACGCCGAACACGCTGCCGTCTACGGCAAGCTGGCCGACCTTGACCAACGGATGGCCGCCGAGGTGACCCGGGCCGCCGGGGTGGTCACCACGGGTCGGCAGACTCTCGATCAGATCCATGCCTGGGTGACCGACGCAGCCGCATCTGTGCCCAGCGGCGAATCTGGAGAACGGGCGAAGCTCGCCATCGCGAACAGAGGCATCGGCCAGGTGAACGATGTCATTCGGCAGTCGAACGGCGAGATGGCCGCCATCGGCGAGCGCATCCAGGGCCTCGGCAGGGATTACGACGAGATCGGTGGGCCGAAGCAAGGAGGGGCCGACACCGGTGACAAACCTACGGGCACCGAGATTCCAGGGCCGAAACCACCACCCGAGCCCGACGACGGTCAGGCACCACACGGGTCACAACCGTGGTACAGCCGGGCCGACGACGTGGCGTTCAAGGAACTCGCGGAGAAAGCTGCCGATGCAGCCGAGGCACGTGGATGGACCAACGCCGCAAGGCATCTCAGGCACTACCTCGACAATTCAGGTGAAGACCTTGCCATTGACCCCGACCAGCTTCAGCGTGATGTTCCCAAGATTCAGCAACAGACGGACACCATCGTCAACGCGGAAGTCCAACGCATAGCCGCTGAAGCGGCCGCGACGGGCAACTACGGAACGCCTGTGCCCTTCCAGTCGGAGTGGAAAGGCCCTTACATCCGCCAAGAAGACAACCCGGATTGGTTCTACGCGATGGGTGGCATACAACAGTCGGTGACCGGCGTCGTGACGGTACAACCCCCGGCGGTTCCGGGAGGCGAACCAACGGTGAGTGTGGATTATCAAACCCACATCTTCGACCGGTACAACTGGGACGGCACGAAATCGACGACCATCCCCATCCCAGGGACTGACGGCATCACGATCACCGACGCCAGAATGGGAGCCCTGCACACCGCCGGAATTGCCCAGGAGTACAACATCACTGGCACCGGAAGCGTGTTCCATTACGACGGCACGGTGCCGTCCAACGCCCCCCTCAACTTGCCCAGCGCCCCCGACAACCGTGACGGCACAAGATCCGACCCAGGGAGACCTCAATGAATCTCATGCAGACGAAGCGTCCGTCCTTACTCGGACTTGCCGCCGTCGCCTTGTTCATGGCGGTTGCCTGCGCTTCACATGATGACCCGGTCGGCCGCACCCTCGGCTCCCGTGACGAGACCTCGACCATCCCCGAATTGGTCAAGCAGGCAACCGAATTCGGCGGCATCGCGATACCTCCCGGCGCGGAGGTGCTGCAAGCTCACGTCGACAGCGCGATGGACACCAGATACCAACTGGTACTGAAGATGCCATCCTCCGACCTGCCTACGCTTCTGACGGAGTCACATTTCACCGAGCCACTCGCCCGGGCCTATCCCCCGTTCGAACCGATCATCGCCGGCCCGGATCTGGCGAGCTCTCCGTCGGTGGTCAGTGCGCAGGACCGCTATCGCAACTCTGAGGGCAAGTCGGTGTACCGCACGGTGATCATCGACGAGCGCGATCCCAACGTCCGCTTCGTCCACCTGAACATGAACACCACCTAGCCGTACGAATCACACCACGGTCAGTGGCAATGACTTCCGTGGCTGGAACACGAACTCCGCGCCTCCGCTGAACTTCACCACCGCGACTTCACCGAATTCCTTTGCCGCGGTCTCGGTTTCGATCACCCGAGCGGTCCACTCCGCGTCCGAACCGATCACCTCGACGGAAAGGTGCGGGTCGACGGCGGCGACGATGGCCTGCAGGGGCCGGGTCTCGGCCGGCGAAACCAGGGCCACCCAGGACCCGTCCTCGTGCGCCGGCGAACGAACCACGGACACCGTGTCGGGACCGAACTCGGCGTCGACGTAGGCGGCCGGGTTGAGCAGCGGATGCAGTTCCAGCACGCGCACCGCGCCTTCGATGCCGCCGGGCAGGCCCAGCGCCTTATGGATACGCTCGGCGCCGATCCCGGCCACACCAATCAGCTGCTTGGTGCAGATGTCGGTTGCGAGCGCGGTATCGGTACCGGCCCGCTTACCCACCGCGAGAATGAACGACAGGTTCAGCAGGTGCATCTGCAGGCACACCTCGTCGGCCATCCGGACCAGCGCCGAATGCGAGAACGCTGCGAAATCGAAATCCGACACCAGCGGCCCTGAGTAGTCGGACGCACCCTCATCGGACGGATCGATCGGGTCCAATTCCGTTCGGGCAGCCCGGGTCCGGCCGATCACATCGAGCGCCGGTATGTCGTCGACCTCGGGGTAGGACTCGTCGATGATGACCGTCCAGGCGCAATGCGGCTGCCGGTCGGCGGGCGTGCGGGGCGGCCGGTGAATCGGGCGCACCTGGCATTTGCGGTTGGTGGCCAGCGCGGTGGCGTCAAAGGTCGGGTCCTCGATGTCGTGGCACATGCCGCGCACGTAGTCCTCGCCCATCGGCTCGACGTCGAGCAGCGCCCCGCAGTGGTCGAGGTGGAACTCCCCGTGCCAACGGTCGTGCACGGTGTAGCGGAAATCCATGAACTGCGGCGGGGCGCCGATGTCGAGCTGGAGCCCCTTGAAGATGGTGATGACGTCGACGCCCTCGTACTTCAGCGCCTTCTGCATCCGCCGGGTGTAGATCGGGCTGGACGCCGCCCACTCCTCGATCGCGATCTGCAGCATCTCTTCGCGGCCGAAATTGCTGATGCACCAGGCCATCCCAGAGCGGTCGATCATCTGGCCCATGAGCAGGAGCTCGGGCACCAGCTTGACCAGTTCGTCGTGGGTCAGCGAGGCATACCTACTTGTCATCGAGCTCGCTCCCGGTATTCATCTTGACGGCGGCGTTCACATTGGCGCGCCGGTCCTCGTCCAGCCCCTTCTCGGCGGCCTTGCGCCGCTTGGCCACCACCTTGGACACTGTTCCGTTGAGGCCGGAACCGAGAGGGAAGCCGAGGTACTGGGTGAGGAAGATGGCGATGTCCTTGAGCTCTTCCTCGGTGAACTCATCGTTGAGCAGCGCGGCATTGACCTGAATCTCGGCGAGGTCCTGCGAACCAACCGCCGTCACCGCCGACAATGTCATCAGCCGCTTCTCGCGCATCGACAGCCCGGGCTTGTTCCAGATGGTGCCGAACAGGTGGTCGACGGTGAGATCGAAGTACGGATCACCTTCGATGTTCGGCATCTCCCAGCCGTAGACCTCGTTCATCTTGGCCAGGCCCTTGGCGCGCAACTCGTCCATCGAAAGTTCTCCTAATCGTTCTTGTGCGGAACGCCGAGGCCGTCAGCGAGCCGCTGCAAGGCCACCTGGGCCAGCGGAAGATCCACTCCTACAACATCACCCAGGCCGATGGCCAGGCTCAGATCCTTTTCCCCCAACCCGCGGGTGTGGGTGAAGGCGTCGTAGAGCCAATGATCCGGGGCCAGCTCGGCCATGTTCTCGCGCACGATGATGGCACCCGGCCCACTGGTCAACGCATCGGTGTGACGCACCACGCGGCCCAGTGCGCCGAGGTCCAGTCCAGCCGCCTCGGCCAGCTTCATCGCCTCACACGCCGCAGCGTAGGAGGTGAAGGTCAGCATGTTGCGGGCCAGCTTCATCCGGGTACCGGCACCGGGATCGCCGGCATGGATCACCATCGAGCCGAACTGCTTGAGCGCCGGCTTGATCCGCTCATAGACGGGCCGATCGGCGCCGACCATGATGGCCAGCTCACCCTTCTCGGCAGCCGCGCCGCCACCGCTGACCGGGGCGTCCACGACGTGGATGCCCTGGGGCTTGTACTGGTCGGCGAGCTCCGCGGCGGTGGTGTCGCTGATCGTCGAGTGGATCACAATCACCGTTTCCGGCTTCACCTTTGGTGCCAGCTCGGCGATCACCGAACGCACCTGCTCGTCGTTGAGCACCGTGATGCTGATGATGTCCGCGTCGGCGACGTCGACCACGTTGTCTGCCAACGTCCCGCCGAGTTCCCCGAAAGGTGCCATCGCATCAGCCCGCACGTCGTACACGATGAACCCACCCGGCCATTCGGCCAGGCGTTTGGCCATCGGGGCACCCATGTTGCCCAGGCCGATGTAGCCGTACACAGTGCTGGTCGGCTCCTCGCGTAAGCGCTCGTCGGTGCTCATGACCGGATGATCTGTCCGCCGTCGACGTTGAAGATCTGGCCGGTGATCCACTTGGCCTGATCGCTCAGCAGGAACAGGCACATACCGACGAGGTCTTCCGGCTGTCCCATGCGCGACAAGGGGATTCCCTTGACGATGTCGTCGACCATCTCCTTGGGCGTGGTGGTGCGGTTGGCCTCGGTGTCGATCGGGCCGGGCGCGATGGCGTTGATGCGGATGTTCTGTCCGCCGAGCTCGCGCGAGAGCTGCTGGGTGAGGCCGTTGATGCCGACCTTGGCCAGACCGTAGTAGTTGGCGTACAGCCACGCCGCGGTCGAGGACTGGTTGACGATCGCCCCGCCGCCGCGCTTGGCCATCTTGCGGTACACCGCGCGGGTGCACACCAGCGCGCCATCGAGGTTCACGCTCATGAACTTCTTGTAGTAGTCCCAGTCGACGGTAAGCAGGAAGTCCAGCTTCATCCCGCCGAAGATCGCGGCGTTGTTCACCAGGTAGTCGATGCCGCCGAACTCCGAAAGCGTCTGCGCGGCCATGTCCTTGGCCGAGTCGATGTCGGAGACGTCGACTCGCACCGCCAGGGCATTGCCGCCCTCACCCTTGATGCCGTCGGCAACCTTCTGCGCGCCCTCGGTGTTGATGTCGGCCACCACGACCGCCGCACCCTCACGTGCCAGCGCCTCGGCGTAGGCCTGGCCGATTCCGCCACCGGCCCCGGTGACAATCGCTACCTTCTCGTCAAACTGTCCCATGTCTTATTCCTTTCCCGCCCAGCGGCCAGTTATCGCACGGTTTTCGCGAGATTGCGTGTCACAACTGGCCACTCGGCACCTCCCTAGTTGGCCAACGTGGCGATGGTCTTGATTTCGGTGTATTCCTCAAAGCCGGCCAGGCCCATCTCGCGGCCGACCCCGGATTGCTTGTAGCCGCCGAACGGGGCATCTGCCGAGTACCAGATGCCGCCGTTGACGTTGACGGTGCCGACCCGCATGCGAGCGGCCACGGCCTGGGCGCGTTCGTCGTCACCGGAGAACACCGTGCCGGACAGCCCGTACGGCGAATCGTTGGCGATGCGCACCGCGTCGTCGTCGCCGTCGTGGGCGATCACGGTCAGCACGGGCCCGAAGATCTCCTCGCGGGCCACCCGGGCGTCGTTGTCCAGGCCGGCGATCACAGTCGGCTCGATATAGAACCCGGTGTCCAGATCTGCCGGACGTCCACCGCCGCAGGCGAACCGGCCACCTTCCTGCAGAGCGAGATCCAGGTAGGACTGGACCCGGTCGCGCTGGCGCGCCGAGATCAGCGGCCCGCAGACGGTGCGCTTGCTGTTGGGATCGCCCGGCTTGATCCCGCCCAGCGTGGCGGCGGCGATCTCGACTGCCTCGTCGTAGCGTGCCCGCGGCACGACCAGGCGGGTGGTGATCGCGCAGCCCTGACCGGCGTGCATGGCAACCGTGAAGGCCGACATTGAGCAGGCCCCAGCCAGGTCGGCGTCATCGAGCACCAGGAATGCCGACTTGCCGCCAAGCTCCAGGAACACCTTCTTGATGGTCAGCGCCGCGTCAGTCATCACGGCGCGCCCGGTTGCGGTCGATCCGGTGAACGAAACCATGTCCACCCGAGGATCTTTGGACAGCAGCGCTCCCACCGAGTGATCGCTGGAGGTGACGATGTTGATCACACCAGCCGGGAAGTCGGTCTGCTCGGCGATGATCTGGCCGATGGCCGCAGCCGCCCACGGAGTGTCGGGAGCCGGTTTGAGGATCAGGGTGTTACCTGCAGCCAGGGCCGGGCCGACCTTGGCCAGGTTGATCTGGTGCGGAAAGTTCCACGGGGTGATCGCACCGACGACGCCGACGGCTTCGCGCGCGATCTTGCGATTGGTCGGGATGCCCTGAGGAGTGGCGTAGCCGAGATCGGTGGTCCATTCGTAGTTCTCGGCGGCATCGGCCGAAAAAGCCAGGTCGTCGATGGGGCCTTCCAGATGCGCACCGGCGGTGAGCATGCGCGGGGCGCCCACCTCCGAAATCGTCAGTTCCCGAAGGTCTTCCAGGTTTTCGCGCAACGCGTCGCGCAGCTGACGCAGGCAGCGCACCCGCAGCGCGTGGTTCGTCGACCAATCGGTGTCATCAAATGCCCGACGCGCGGCGTTAATGGCGTTGCCCATGTCCTCGGCGTTGGCGTCGGCGGCGACGCCGAGCACCTCCTCGGTGGCGGGATTGACGGTCTCGAATGTTCCGCCGCCCCCGGCGACGAGCTTGCCGTCGATAAGCAGTTGACTCTGGCGATCGGCCAGTACCGGCATCGGTGAACTCCACTTCACGAATTCTGGACAACTGTCCGGCTGTCTCGTCTCGAACGATAGCCGCAGACAATGTCGAGCCGCAAGGGCGTCCCCCGGCCCTGTTCACTCCGTATCAAAATGACCAGTTCATCCTAGCCTTTCCGGACCCACACTTGCTGAACCTCGGCATCGTCGGATAACTTGGACATGTGTCCAGCGATGCCGTGTCTGCAGTCACAGAACCCGCTCCGGAGCCAGAGAAGGAATCGCCGCGCAACCGCCGGCAGGAAGAAACCTTCCGCAAGGTCCTGACCGCCGGAACCGAGATGCTGCGCGAATCGTCCTATGCCGATCTGACGGTGCGCGCGGTTGCCGCACGCGCCGGCGTCGCGCCGGCCACGGCCTACACGTACTTCTCGTCGAAGAACCACCTGATCGCCGAGATGTACCTGGACCTCGTCAGCCGATGCCCCTACTTCACCGACGTGAACAACTCCATGACCGCCCGGGTCGATGCGGCGCTGCGGGCACTGACCCTCGTCGTCGCCGACGAGCCCGAGGTCGCGGCCGCCTGCACCACAGCCCTGCTGGGCGGCGGCACCGATCCCGCGGTGCGCAAGGTGCGCGACCGTATCGGCGCCGAGATCCACAAACGCATCCGTTCGGCCGTCGGACCGGACGCCGATTCCCGCATCGTCTCCGCCCTGGAGATGACGTTCTTCGGTGCGCTGGTCAATGCCGGCAGCGGCGCCTTCACCTATCGCCAGATCGCCGACCGTCTGACCTACGTGGTCGGGTTAATCCTGGGAGAAGACAAATGAGCTTGAACACCGTCGATCTGATCCTCGACCCGTACGACTACGACTTCCACGAAGACCCGTATCCGTACTACCGCCGACTGCGCGACGAGTCACCGCTGTATCACAACGAGGATCTCAAGTTCTGGGCGTTGTCCCGGCACAAGGATGTGGTCGCCGGTTTCCGCAACAGCGTCACTCTGTCCAACAAACACGGCGTCTCGCTGGACCCGATCTCGCGCAATGACGAAGCCCACCGGGTGATGTCATTCCTCGCCCTCGACGATCCCGGCCATCTCCGGTTGCGCACGCTGGTCTCGAAAGGTTTCACCCCGCGCCGCATTCGCGAACTGGAGGGCCGGGTCACTGAGATCGCCCACCAGCACCTGGACATCGCGTTGCAGAGCAACAGCTTCGACTACGTCGACGACTTCGCCGGCAAGCTCCCGATGGACGTCATCTCCGAACTGATGGGCGTGCCCGACGAAGACCGGGCCCACATCCGGGCGCTGGCCGACGCCGTGATGCACCGCGAGGACGGCGTCGCCGACGTGCCCGATTCGGCCATCGCCGCATCCGGCGAGCTGCTGGTCTACTACGCCGACATGGTCAAGCAACGCAGGAAGAATCTGACCGACGACCTCACCTCGGCACTTGTCGAAGCCGAGATCGACGGCGACAAGCTCACCGACGACGAGATCATGGCGTTCCTGTTCCTCATGGTGGTCGCGGGCAACGAGACCACCACCAAACTTCTTGCCAACGCCGCATATTGGGGCCACAAGAACCCCGAACAGCTGGCTCCGGTGTTCGACAACCACGACTTGGTCGTGCCATGGGTCGAGGAGACCCTGCGCTATGACGCCTCCAGTCAGATCCTGGCCCGTCTGGTCACCGAAGACCAGACGTACTACGACACCACCGTTCCCGCCGGCGATGTGCTGGTCCTGTTGATCGGCTCGGCCAACCGCGACGAACGGGTCTTCGATAATCCCGATGAGTACCGGATCGACCGCGAGATCGGTCCGAAGCTGGTGAGTTTCGGCAGTGGTGCCCACTTCTGCCTCGGCGCGCATCTGGCACGCATGGAGGCCCGGGTGGCACTGACCGAGTTGTTCAAACGAATCCGCGGATACGAAATAGATGAATCCGCGGCCGTGCGGGTGCATTCCAGTTCCGTACGAGGATTCGCGCACCTGCCCATTGCGGTGTCCCACCGCTGAAACCCATCACAGATTAAGGCACGCTAAATGGCCCGTTTCGAACCCCATCCCGACCGCCGACCCGCCATCGTGGCCGGCGCGTCGTCAGGCATCGGCGCCGCCACGGCGACCGAGCTGGCCGCGCACGGCTTCCCGGTCGCCCTCGGCGCACGCCGCGTCGAGAAATGCCAGGAGCTGGTTGACGAGATCAAAGCCGGTGGCGGTCAGGCGATTGCATTGCCGCTCGACGTGACTGACGCCGAGTCGGTCAAGTCGTTCGTGCATGGTGCCACCGAGGCGCTCGGGGACATCGAACTGCTGGTGGCCGGTGCCGGTGACACCTTCTTCGGTCAGCTACACGAGATCAGCACCGACGAATTCGAGAATCAGATCCAGATTCACCTGATCGGTGCCAATCGCCTTGCCACCGCGGTGCTTCCGGGCATGGTGGAACGCCGGCGCGGCGACATCATCTTCGTCGGCTCCGACGTGTCCCTGCGGCCTCGGCCGTACATGGGCGGCTATGGCGCGGCCAAAGCCGGCCTGCTGGGCATGGCCAAGACCCTGCAGATGGAGCTCGAGGGCACCGGTGTGCGCGCCTCTGTGGTCCATCCAGGACCTACCAAAACCTCCATGGGCTGGAGTGCGCCCATGGACAAGGTCGGCGAGATGCTCGAGGACTGGGCCAAGTGGGGCCAGGCTCGGCACGACTACTTCCTGCGCGCAGCCGATCTCGCGCGGGCCATCACCTTCGTCGCGGAAACCCCGCGCGGAGGCTTCATCGCCGAACTGGAGATTCAGCCCGAAGCTCCGCTCGCCGACGTCAAGGATCGCCAGAAGCTGAAAGTGGAAGGCTGAGAAGGATAATGACAAGCTCAGAACTCAAGGAAGTGCAGCGCGTTTCGGGCGGTGAAGGCGAGGAACACGGACACCTCGAAGAATTCCGCACCGACCCGATCGGCCTGATGCAGCGCATCCGTGACGAGTGTGGCGACGTCGGCTGGTTCCAGCTCGCCGACAAGCAGGTGGTGCTGCTGTCCGGCGCGGAGGCCAACGAGTTCTTCTTCCGTTCCAGTGACAGCGACCTCAACCAGGCCGAGGCCTACCCGTTCATGACGCCGATTTTCGGTGAGGGTGTCGTGTTCGATGCCGACCCCGAGCGTCGGGCCGAGATGCTGCACAACACCGCGCTGCGCGGTGAGCAGATGAAGGGCCACGCGGCCACCATCGAAAACGAGGTCAAGAAGATCATCGCCGACTGGGGCGACGAGGGCGAGATCGAACTGCTCGACTTCTTCTCCGAGCTGACGATCTACACCTCGACAGCGTGCCTGATCGGGCTGAAGTTCCGCGAGCAGCTGGATCGCCGGTTTGCCGAGTACTACCACCAGTTGGAGCGGGGCACCGACCCGCTCTGCTACGTCGATCCTTACCTGGACATCGAGAGCTTCCGGATCCGCGACGAGTCGCGCGTGAAACTCGTTGCGCTGGTCCAGGAAATCATGGACGGCCGGATCGCCAATCCGCCGAAGGGCAAAGAGGATCGCGACCTGCTCGACGTGCTGGTCTCGATCAAGGACGACGACGGCAACCCCCGGTTCACGGCCAACGAGGTCACCGGGATGTTCATCTCGCTGATGTTCGCGGGCCACCACACCAGCTCGGGCACCTCGTCGTGGACGCTCATCGAACTGCTGCGCAACCCCGAGGTGTACAGCCAGGTGCAGCAGGAGCTCGACGAGCTCTACGCCGACGGTCAGGAGGTGAGCTTCCATGCGCTGCGCCAGATTCCGAAGCTCGACAACTCACTCAAGGAGACGCTGCGCCTGCACCCGCCGCTGATCATCTTGATGCGGGTGGCCCAGGACGAGTTCGAGGTGGCGGGCCATCCGATCCACAAGGGCCAGATGGTGGCGGCCTCCCCGGCGATCTCCAACCGGATCCCGGAGGATTTCCCAGAGCCGGACGCCTTCGATCCCGCCCGCTACGAGAAGCCGCGCCAGGAAGATCTGATCAACCGGTGGACCTGGATCCCCTTCGGTGCCGGCAAGCACCGCTGCGTGGGTGCGGCGTTCGCACAGATGCAGATCAAGGCGATCTTCTCGGTTCTGCTGCGCGAGTACGAGTTCGAGATGTCACAGCCGTCGGAGAGCTACCAGAACGACCACTCCAAGATGGTCGTGCAGCTGGCCCAGCCGGCCAAGGTCCGTTACCGGAAGCGGGTTTAGGAGCGCACCCATGGGTTGCTACCGCGTTGAGGTCGACGAGGATCTGTGCCAGGGCCACGCCATGTGTGAGCTCGAGGCTCCGGACGTGTTCCGGGTTCCGAAACGCGGCGTCGTCGAGATCATCGATCATGAACCACCCGACGAGCTCCGTGATGCCGTCGAGATGGCCGTCGAAATGTGTCCTACCCAAGCACTATCCATCACAGAGAAGGAATGACAATGGCGTCACGCGAAGAACTAGAAGCCTGGTCCGACCGCTGGCTCAAGGCCAATCAGGATGCCGAGAAGGCCGGAGACTGGAAGCCGCTGGCCGACTTCTACACCGAAGATGCGACCTACGGCTGGAACATCGGCCCCAAGGAAGACGTGATGTGCGTCGGGCGCGATGAGATCCGCGATGTGGCCCTGGGCCTTGAGATGGAGGGCCTGGAGAACTGGGTCTACGAGTACCAGCGGGTGCTGATCGACGAGAAGCAGAACGAGATCGTCGGTTTCTGGAAGCAGATCGCCAACAAGTCCGACGGCACCCGCGACGAGATCTACGGCATCGGCGGCAGCTGGTTCCGGCTCAACGATCAACTGCTCATCGAGTGGCAGCGGGACTTCTTCGACTTCGGCCACGTGGCGAAGGGGTACGGGAAGCTCATCGAGTCCGGCGACCTCACCCCGACGATGCAGAAGCGCATCGAGCGTTCGCTGTCCGGGGAGAAGCTGCCCGGCTACTACCCACTCGGTAACGCTCCGGTCAAAATCTGGTAGCTCCCGGCCAAGCAGTTGCTTGGGGGTGGGTGTGACCCACGCAACTAATGGCTCTAGTCTGTGGTCAACGGCTCTAGTGGAAGGCACACGCGATGAAGACCAAAGGCGCTCTCATCTGGGAGTTCAACCAACCGTGGACGATCGAGGAGATCGAGATCGGTGACCCCGTCAAGGACGAGGTCAAGATTCAGATGGAAGCCGCGGGCATGTGCCATTCGGACCACCACCTGGTGACCGGCGACATCCCGATGGCGGGTTTCCCGGTGCTCGGCGGCCACGAAGGTGCGGGCATCGTGACCGAGGTCGGCCCCGGCGTCGACCACCTCCAGCCCGGCGATCACGTCGTGCTGTCGTTCATCCCATCTTGCGGCGAGTGTCCGGCCTGCCAGGAGGGCCTGCGGAACCTGTGCGACCTGGGCGCCCTCCTGCTCTCGGGGACCGCGGTCTCCGACGGCACCAACCGCATCCACGCCGTCAAGAATGGCCAGCCGGTCATCCCGATGACCCTGCTGGGCACGTTCAGCCCATACATGGTGGTGCACAAGAGCTCGGTGGTGAAGATCGACCCGTCGATCCCGTTCGAGGTGGCCTGCCTCGTGGGTTGCGGTGTCACCACCGGCTACGGCTCGGCCGTCCGCAGCGGTGACGTCCGCCCGGGTGAGGACGTCGTCATCGTCGGTGTCGGCGGTGTCGGCACCGGCGCGCTGCAGGGCGCCCTGGCCGCCGGCGCCCGCAACGTCTTCGCAGTCGACCCGGTCGAGTTCAAGCGCGACAATGCGCTCAAGTTCGGTGCCACCCACGCCTACCCGGACATCTTCTCCGCGATGGCCGGCGTCGCCGAGGTCACCCAGGGCCGGATGGCGCACAAGACGATCGTCACCGTCGGTGAGCTCAAAGGCGAGGACATCGACCACTACATGAACATCACCGCCAAGGGCGGCACCGTCGTGGCCACCGCGGTCGCCAACATGGCCGAGAACGACGTGAAGCTCAACTTGTCGATGCTGACGCTGCTGCAGAAGCGCCTGCAGGGCACCATCTTCGGCGGCGGCAACCCGCACCACGACATTCCGCAGCTGCTGAGCATGTACAAAGCGGGCCGGCTCAACCTGGACGACATGGTGACCCGGCAGTACAAGCTCGAGCAGATCAACGACGGCTACGCCGACATGCTCGAGGGCCGCAACATCCGCGGCGTCATCCGCTACACCGACGCCGATCGCTGATCCCACACCAGTTGCCCGCGAAACGGCATTCCAGCAGGAAAAGGTCGAGTGACCTCCTGCCGGAATGCCGTTTCGGCATATCTAGGAAGGAATTTCGTGACCGAGACATCCACTGAGACACCCGTCGTCGTCGCTTCGCGATCGTCGTGGAAATGCGTGCAGTCCGGTGACCGTGAGGGCTGGCTGGCGCTCATGGCCGACGACATCCTCGTCGAGGACCCGATCGGTGAGGCTGTCACCAACCCCGACGGCACCGGCGTGCGTGGCAAGGAAGCGCTCGGCGCTTTCTACGACACCAACATCGGGCCCAACGAGCTGACCGTCACGTGCGAAGAGACGTTCCCGTCCAGCTCGCCGAGTGAGATCGCCTACATCCTGGTGTTGCGCACCAAGTTTCCCAACGGGTTCACCGCCACCGTGCGCGGCGTCTTCACCTACAAGGTGAACGACGAAGGGCTGATCACCAACCTGCGTGGCTACTGGAACATCGGCGCCATGGTGTTCGCGCAGGAAGAGAGCTGACCGGCGGAGCGCTCGCCGGCCGCGGCGCGATCGTGGTCGGTGGCACCCGCGGCATCGGCCTGGCGGTCGCCGAGATGCTGGCCGCCCAAGGCGCGGGCGTCGTGGTCAACGGTCGCGACCTGGCGGCTGCCATAGCCGCGGCCGAATCCATTTCCGGTGTCGCCCATGCCGGTTCGCCCGCCGAGCCTCAAGTGGCCGACGCGCTCGTCGATACCTGTGTGGCCGAGTTCGGTCGCGTCGACATCCTGGTCAACTGTGCCGGTACCGCCGAACCGGCGGGGTCCTCCATCTTGAACGTGACCAGTGACGAGTTCCGGAACCTGCTCGACGCGCACCTGGGCACGGTGTTCGAGACCTGCCGCGCAGCGGCGCCGAAAATGGTGGCGCAAGGGGGCGGCGCCATCGTCAACACCAGTTCCTTTGCGTTCCTGGGGGATTACGGCGGCAGCGGCTACCCGGCGGGCAAGGGCGCGGTCAATGCGCTGACCCTGGCGATCGCCGCCGAACTCAAGGAGCACGGAGTGCGGGCCAACGTGGTGTGCCCGGGCGCCCGCACCCGACTGTCCACCGGCTCGGACTACGAGCAGCACATCGCCGATCTCAACCGGCGCGGCTTGCTCGACGACGTCAGCATGCAGGGCGCGCTGGACGCCGCACCGCCGGAATACGTGGCCCCGACGTATGCCTACCTGGTGAGCGACGCCGCACGGGGCGTGACGGGCCGCATCTTCATCGCCGCGGGCGGGTTCATCGGCGAATTTGCCCGGCCTGCACCAGGTTTCATCGGATACCGCGACCACCACAGCAAGCCACCGTGGACTGTCGAGGAACTGCACGAGTCCATCTCCGGGGCCTAGCTCGCGCCGGCGCCGCCGGGTTCAGGATGCTGCGAGCTCGCGTTTGGCGGCCTCGCGGGCCAGCATGCGGTCACGCTGCTCCTCGAACTTGATCACCTTCGTCTGTAGGCCTTCCAGGAACGCCGCCAACTGATCGCGACGGGCCTCACCGGCGGCACTGAAATCGTCGCGCTCGAAGATCCGCCACTTGCGCAGGGTCGGCATGACCACCTCTTCGAGGTGCTGGCGCAGGTCGTAGATCCCGTGTTTGGCCATCAGCACACCGTTGCGGCGAAAGTCCGGCATCCCCTGTCCCGGCATCCGGAAATTCTCGACGATGCAGCCGACGGCATCCAGGGCCTGGTCGGGCGAGAGTTCCAGGGCGGCCTCACACACGTTCCGATAGAAGATCATGTGCAGGTTCTCGTCCGCGGCGATGCGCTGCAGGAGCCGGTCGGCGATCGGATCGTGGCAGACCTTCCCCGTATTGCGGTGGCTGACCCGGGTGGCCAATTCCTGGAAGGTCACGTACGCGACCGTCATCAGGAATTCGGAGTTGTGCATGGCCCGCTCTTCCTCGGTCGAAGCGAAGCCGTTGGTCACATGCTCCATGCGGGCCTGCTCCAGCGCGGCGAGATCGACACCGCGGGTGACCACGAGGTAATCCCGGATTGCGATGCCGTGCCGGTTCTCCTCGGCGGTCCAGCGGTTCACCCAGGCTCCCCAGGGCCCGTCCTGGGAGAAGCTGCCGGCGGCCTCGCGGTGATACGACGGCAGGTTGTCCTCGGTGAGCAGGTTGGTGATCATCGCCGCCCGGGCCACGTCGCTGAGCTGCGAATGCTCAAGATCCCAGTCCTGGCCGCCCGAGGCAGCGAAGGTGCGGCCCGACTCCCACGGGATGTAATCGTGCGGATACCAGTCCTTGGTGGTGGCCAGGTGCCGGTTGAGGTTTTCCTCGGCTATCTGCTCGAGTTCAGCCTGCAAAACCGTATCTGCGAGCTCCTTTTGCACGAGTCCCATGAATCCCCCGAAATCTATGTGCGGCCACATCGGACCAGCTAAAGTCTCCCACCCCGTCCAGCAAAGATAGAACACGTTCGGTCAGGACCGCGATTCCGCGGGACTGCACCAAACGCTTCGCCGGCCCGCCTCGACCGATCACTATGCTCTCACCATGGCGTCCGTCTTCACGAAGATCATCAACGGAGAACTGCCCGGGCGGTTCGTCTACCAGGACGATGACATCGTCGCGTTCCTGACCATCGCGCCGATGACGCAGGGCCACACGCTGGTGGTGCCCCGGGCCGAGATCGACAACTGGCAGGACCTCGAGCCCGCGGTGTTCGGTCGGGTGATGGAAGTTTCACAGCTGATCGGCAAGGCCGTCTGTCAGGCGTTCGGTGCGCAACGCGCCGGGGTGATCATCGCCGGTCTTGAGGTGCCGCACCTGCATGTTCACGTGTTCCCCGCCTACAACCTGGCCGATTTCGGCTTCGCCCACGTCGACAACAATCCGTCGGCCGAATCCCTCGATGCGGCACAGACCAAGATCAAAGCCGCGCTGGCAGATCTGCAATCCTCGGCAAGCTGACGGTGAACCGGCACCCCTGACCCGGCGCGGTGGTGACCTTGACGGTGCCGCCGTGGGCCAGCACCAGGGAATGCACGATCGACAGGCCCAGCCCGGTCCCACCGCTCGCGCGGGTGCGTGAGGTATCAGCGCGGTAGAAGCGTTCGAACACGCGTCGCGCATCGTCGGAACTCATGCCGGGACCTTCGTCACACACCTCGATGACGGCGTCGTCGCCGTCGGTGCCCACCCGCACCGTGACCCCGGCGGTTTCCGGGGTGTGCTGCACCGCGTTGGCGACCAGGTTGCTCAGCACCTGACGCAACCGGGCCTCGTCACCCAGCACCTCCGGGGTGCCCGGGCCGTCGAACACCTCCATGCGCACCCGGCGGTTCGGGGCGATCGACTGCGTGTCATGCACGGCATCGGTGGCCAGGGTCAACAGGTCGACCCGATGCCGATCGAGTGGGCGCTGCGCATCGAGCCGAGCCAGTAGCAGCAGATCCTCGACCAGCAGGCCCATCCGCCGCGATTCGCTCTCGATCCGGCCCATGATCATCTCGACGTCGCGCGCGGCGCCCTGGCGGTACAACTCGGCGAATCCGCGGATCGTCGTCAGCGGCGTCCGCAACTCGTGGCTGGCATCGGTGATGAAGCGGCGCATCCGTTCCTCGGAGGTCCGCGCCTGCTCGGCCGAGGCGTCCGAAGCCGCCACCGCCCGCTGGATCTGCGCCAGCATGCCGTTGAGCGCCAAGGACAGCCGTCCCACCTCGGTCCGCGGATCACGTTCGGGGACACGGCGATCCAACTGTCCGGCCGCGATGGCCGCGGCGGTTTGTTCCACCTCGACGAGCGGACGCAGGCTGCGGTGCACGACGGCGTAGCCGACGACGCCGAGCACCACCAGCACGACCGTACCGATGCCGACCTGCGACCAGATCAACGCGCGTACCGACGACTGGACGTCGGAAAGATCGATCGCGACGGTGGTGAGCTCGCCGTTCGGACCCTGTACGGTCATGGCCCGCCACTGCACGTCCGAGGACCCGACGGACTCGACCGTCACCGGCGCGGGACCGACGTTGTTGTCATCGGGAAGCTCGGGTTCCGCCTCGCGGTCGTTGATCGCGATCCAGGTCCGGCCGTCTTGATCGACGCCGCGGACATAGAAGTTCGACGGCGGGCGCGCGGGATTCGGCCCTTCCAAAGGTGTCGAGGGCAGGCGGCGCGGCTCTTGGGCCCAGCTCTGCGAGGCATCGAGCAGGGTCTGATCGATACGACTGATCTCGGTGTGCCGCATGATCGAGGTCACCGCGACACCGGAAGCGAGCAGCCCGCACGCCACCAGAACCAGGGCCGCGGCCACCAGGCCGACCCGCAGCGGCACTCCTCGCCGCTCTACCCGGTCAAACACTCCAAAAGTATGCCGCCGAAATCGAGGCGTCAGCGTGGCTCGCGCAAAACGTAACCGACCCCGCGCAGAGTGTGCAGCAGGCGCTTGTCGCCGGTATCGATCTTGCGGCGCAGGTAGGACACGTAGGACTCGACGACGTTGACGTCACCGCCGAAGTCGTAGCGCCACACGTGGTCGAGGATCTTGGGCTTCGACAGCACCGTGCCCGCATTGATGATGAAGTAACGCAGCAGGGTGAATTCGGTGGGCGACAGCGAAACGGGCTCGCCGGCCTTCCAGACCTCGTGCGTGTCCTCGTCGAGTTCGATGTCGGCGAAGGACAGCTTGGCGCTACGGGGTTCCTCAATGCCCCGGCCGGACCGGCGCAGGATCACCCGCAGCCTGGCCACCACCTCTTCGAGGCTGAACGGCTTGGTCACGTAGTCGTCGCCACCGAGGGTCAGGCCGGCGATCTTGTCCTGCAGGCTGTCGCGCGCGGTCAGGAACAGCGCGGGCGCGTCGATGCCGTCGGCGCGCAGCCGGCGCAGCAGCCCGAAGCCGTCCATGCCGGGCATCATCACGTCCAGGATCACGGCGTCGGGCCGAACTTCCCTGGCCTTGTCCAGGGCGGCGGCGCCATTGGACGCGGTGTAGACCTCAAAACCCTGGAACTTCAAGCTGACAGACAGCAGCTCCACGATGTTGGCCTCGTCGTCGACGACGAGAACCCGGGCCTCCGGGACGCTCTCAGGTAATGCAGGCATGGCCATTCCCTGATGTTGGTGGTGCCTGTTGAACTCAACCTGCATGCACGCTGTGCACTTCCTGTGAGTTTAACTGTGATCGGGGTAACTACACTGACGCCCATGAACCTCGCCAAGACGCTGGTCCAGGTTGCTACTGCGCCCGTGCGAATCGGGCTGGCCGTGGCCGACGCCGGTCTCGGCATCGCCAACGAGACACTCAACGCGGTGCAACGCGGCATCGGCGACGCGAACCCTCTGAACGGCAGGTCATCGATGGCCTCGCTGTTCGGCATCGATGATGCGGTGGAGCGGGCGAACCGCTTGGCCCGGCTGCTGGACGACGACGCGCCGCTCGGCCGGGCGCTGGCACCAGAGGGCCCGATCAACCGTTTGCTGCGACCGGGCGGGATCGTCGACCAACTGACCGCCGAGGGTGGCCTGCTGGACCGGTTGACCGCGGACAACGGCGCCGTGGCCCGGGCGGTGGCCCCCGGCGGCCTGGTCGATCAAGTCACCACGGAGGGCGGCCTGCTGGACCGGCTGACCACTGCCGATGGCGCCGTGTCCCGGGTGATTGCGCCCGGCGGGCTGGCCGATCAACTGTTGGCCAATGACGGCCTGTTCGAGCGGGTACTGCGCGAGGACGGGGTGGCCGACAAGCTCCTCGCCGAGGGCGGGCTGCTGGACACCCTGACCGATCCCGACGGCCCGCTGCTCAAGCTCGCCGACGTCGCCGACACCCTCAACCGGCTGGCGCCCGGGTTGGAAGCACTCGCGCCCACGATCGACGCGTTGCACGAAGCGGTCATCACGCTCAGCCAGGTCGTCAACCCGCTCAGCAACATCGCCGACCGCATCCCGCTGCCGCGGCGCTCGTCCCGGCGAACCTCCCCGAAGCCGGTCAGCTCGCAGCGAGTTATCGACGCCGAGAGCTGACCCGCTAAACTGGGCGCGTTCCACCCGCCTCCTTAGCTCAGTGGTAGAGCGTTCGCCTTGTAAGCGGAATGTCATCGGTTCAATCCCGATAGGAGGCTCCACGCGCACCGATTGTTGTCGGTACATGTCAGTAACTTCCTCACATGAGGCTCTGTCGCAGCTGTGGTTCACCACTGGAGAAGCGCAGTCAGAAGGTCTACTGCAGTAACGCATGTCAGGGATCAGCCCGCCGAAAAGCCAGCACAGAACGCTGGCTCGAATCCGGCGAGGCGTCCATCACCTCTCTCCACAGGCACTACATCCGCCTTTAGCCTCACGGCCGCTCAGTCGGGCTGTTGCGCGATCTGCAGCGAGGCCGGCACGTGGCAGGGCCTACCCCTCATCTTGGTGATGGACCACATCGACGGGAACCCGACCAACAATCGGCGGGAAAATCTCAGACTGGTCTGCCCGAACTGTGACTCCCAGCTGCCGACGTACAAGAGCCGGAACCGTGGCAACGGCCGCTTCTACCGCCGCGAGCGCTACGCCAACGGACAGTCGTTCTAGCGTTCACGTCTCGTCGGCGATGTTCTCGTGACTCTCGTGGAGTCCCGGCCCCTGAGGATCCTCACCCCGACGGTCGAATTCGTCCTGCAGCTCCTCTTGTCCCTCAGTAACTTTGCGGGCGTCTTTCGGTATCGGTCGGCCACCGTCATGTTGATCCATAGTCCTCTGAATCCCCGCATCGACCACGGCTAAACACGAGCCCTCCGCTTCCGTGTCGTCCGTAGCGTGATCTAGCCTCCAGACATGAGGCGTCTGGGGTCAACGCTCGTGGCATTGCTGCTCACCGCAGGGTTCCTGCAGGCCTGTGGTACCACCGGCGACCAGGCCGCCGATTCCGGGGACCAGGCGTTCCGCCGGCTCGCCACAGAGATCCTCGATTACACCTACCGGCAGAACCCCTCGAATGCCACGCATCTGGGCATCCACACGTACGACGACCTGATACCCGACTATTCGGCGGCGGCGGTCACCGCCAATGTGGAAGCCGTCAAGTCGTACCGGGCGCGCCTTGACGGTATCGACGCCAGCACATTGACGTTGGACGCCCAGCTGGACCTCGAGCAGACCAAGCATGCACTCGACGGAATGTTGTTGCGCGAGCAGGTTATTCGTCCATGGGCGAAGAACCCCGACACATACAGCAGCGGTATCACCAACGACGCATACGTCATGATCTCGCGCAGTTTCGCTCCGCCCGAACAACGTCTGCGGTCATTGACCAGCAGGTTGAAGCTGATGCCGGCTGCGCTCGCCCACGCCCGTGAGAATCTCGACGATTCGCCGCGAATCTACACTCAGGTCGCGATCGACCAGGTCGACGGCAACCGCCATTTCTTCGCCCACGACGTTCCCGCAGCGTTCGCCGGCGTGAAAGACCCTGCATTACTGGCCGAGTTCGGCAAGGCCAATGACGCGGTGGTCACGGCACTGAGCGACTACAAGGCCTGGCTGGAGAACGACCTACTGCCACGGTCCAACGGTTCGTTCGCGTACGGCGCGGAAACGTATCGGAAGGTACTCGACGCCGACGAGATGATCACCACGCCACTGCCCGATCTGCTGTCGGTGGCAAACGAAGACCTCGCACGCAACCAGAAGGCCTTCACCGAGGCGGCCCGGCAGATCGATCCCGCCAAGGCTCCATTCGACGTGTTGGCCGACGTACAGAAGGACTTCCCGCCTGCCTCGGACCTGCTGGCGGCTACCCAGGAAAATCTCGACAGTCTGGCCCAGTTCGTCCGCGAGAAGCAGATCGTCGATGTCCCACCGGCTCCGCCGGCGAAGGTGGTAGAGACACCGCCGTTCATGCGCGCCACCACCTCGGCATCGATGGACATCCCCGGACCGTTCGAGAAGGCGGCGACCGAAGCGTATTTCAACATGACCCTGCCCGATCCATCCTGGCCGAAAGACGAGCAGGACGAGTTCATGTCGCAGTGGTATCGCCCGTCGATCAGCAATGTATCCGTCCACGAGGTGTGGCCTGGGCACTACCTGCAGTTCCTCTACGCCAAGGACTATCCGTCCGACGTCCGCAAGGTGTTCGGCGCGACAAGCAATTTCGAGGGATGGGCGCACTACTGCGAGCAGATGATGCTCGACGAAGGGTTGCACGCCGACGATCCGCGCTACCGGTTGGCCCAGGTCCAGGATGCCCTGCTGCGCGATGTCCGATTCATCGTCGGCATCAAGATGCACACCGAAGGCATGACCGTCGAACAGGCCCAGCGAATGTTCGTCGAGCAGGCCTATCAGCCTGAACCGGTCGCGGAATCGGAGGCCAAGCGCGGTACTTCGGACGCCACCTACGGCTACTACACCATGGGCAAACTGGCCATCCTGAAACTGCGTGACGACTACCGAAAAGCGGTCGGTGACGCATTCTCGCTCAAGGCTTTCCACGATGCGTTCGTGAGGATTGGGCCGCTCCCCCTGCCGCTGATCCGCAAGGTGATGCTGGGCCAGACGGGTGATCTGTTCTAGACCCGGGTGGTCAGCTTCCGCAGTGTCTGATATTCGGCGTCGCGATAAGGCCGTCCATCCGGCTGCAGCAGATCGCTGAACCACACATTCGGCACCTTCGTATAGGGCTTGTCCCACGAATCCCACGGAAAGTACGTCTGGGTCTTGCCGGCCACCAGGCCCCAGCTGTAGGCACCGACGTTGTGCCGCTTGGCAACCGGAAGCACACCTTCGACGGTGCTGCCCTGGTCTCGAGCCAGGTACTCGGTGCACAGGATCGGCCTACCCAACGGGGCGAGTTCGGCGATGCGGGCTTCGAATTCGGCAGGGCCGGCGTACGAATGGAACGAGATGATGTCGGAGTTGTCGAGCTGGAAGCTGTCCATCTCGCTGCGGCTTCCGCGGTCCCAACTGCCCTGCCACACGCCGCTGGTCAAGGGCTGCACGGCATTGACCGAACGCGCCCAGCCGAACACCTGGGGCAGCAGTCCCCCGACCGCGTCGATCTTGTCCTTGCGTTCGACCTTGCGGTACTGCTTGGCGGGGTTGTCCGGCTCGTTCCACAGGTCCCAACCCAGGACCCGGTTGTCGTTGCGGAACTGGCTCATCACCCCGACCACGTAGTCACGCAGCACGGGCCGGTAGCGAGGGTCGTCGATGCGTTGCGCCCCGGGGCTCTGCACCCAGCCTGAGTTGTGCACACCCGGCGTCGGTGCCCGCTGCGCACCGACCTGCGGATTCGGATCCCAGCACGAGTCGAAGAACACGAACAACGGCTTGATGCCTTGACGCGCCGCGATCCCGACGAATTGGGCCAGCCTGCTTTGGAATCCGGCACGGTCCTGCGCCCACAGCAGATCGTGCAGGAACACCCGCACCGTGTTGAACCCGAGTAGGCGGCACGCCCCCAATTCACTGTCGATGCGCCGCGCGTCGTAGGTGCCGGGGGCAAACATCTCGATCTGGTTGATCGCGTTGGAGGTGATGAAGTTGGTGCCCACCAACCAGCCCTGCGCCTGATACCACGCGTTGGCCCGTTCGACCGGCCACTGGCCTGGTGCGGCGGTCGCCCGCGGGATCATGGAAAGAGGGGCCAGTACCTGAGGAAGAGCCGCCGCTGCTGCCAGTACCAGCGGGATCTTGAGGGCCGTTCGACGGTGCACCTAGTGAACATAGTGGTGCTCAGCAAATACCCCGACCTCCCGGATGGCATTGCAACCATTGAGGTTTCAGATCGTTATCAATTCGGCACCCTCAGAGCTTGCTCACCGTGAAATCCGCCGCCTGCCCCGGCATCCCGTTGAGCAGGTAGGCGCTGTGCGCGAAGTTGGGGACCCCGGCCGGCGTTCCGTCGCAGATGGTGTCACCCGGCTCGCACAACTCGATGGTCTTGTCCTTGAACCGGGGGCCGATCACCATTGCCGGCGCGCCGATGTCGCGCATGAACTCGTCGGACGGCGTACCCAGTAGCACCACCGAGGCCACATGGTCGGCCACCGCGGGAGGCATGGGCTGGGGGATGAACTCCTTGTACTCGGGCGGGATGCCGTCCGGAATGGTGGCCGCAGTGGTGTAACCGGCTACCACGGCGCCCTGGGAGTATCCGCCCAACACCACCTTGGTGTTGGGGCAGTCCCTGGCCGTGGCCTCGATGTGGCTGGACGCATCCCGGATGCCGTCGACGACCGTCTTGGCGAATTCGATCCGGTCGCCGAAGTTCCCACTGGCTTGGTAGTTCACCGGATACACCTCGACCGACCGTTGTCCGGCACGTGCACGCAGCGCGTCGACAAAGGTCTGTCCGGGGCCGCCGACCCCGGGCGGCTCGTAGGTGCCGCGGGCGAACACCACCTCGACATCCGGGCACGGCTGCGCCGACGCGGCGGGCATGGGTGCGATGGGGACGGCGCAAGCAGCGATCAGCGCCGCGCCCTGGAACAATTTGAAGACGTTCATTTCGACTCCACGCCTACCGGATCGTGTCGAACGTTACGGTTCCCTATGCTGGCACATCCCAAACCTCAAAAACAGGGCTCGGGACTATCCCAGCGGTACATCCAGGTAGGGCCGCGGGTCGGCCGCACCCGGACCGTCGAAGTGCCACCATTCCCCCGAGTACACGGCCAGCCCGCCGGCTTTCATGGCCTCGCGCAGCCTCGCCCGATTGGCCTGAGCCGCGGGGCTCACCCCATCGGTGGCGTACGCCAAGCTGCGCGGCGTGAAGTCGTCGAACCCGGTGCCCATGTCGACCAGCGACCCCCCGCTGGCGATCGTCACGTCGACCGAGCGGCCGGCCTCGTGACTGCGGGCGTAGGCGCTCGGGCGGGCCACCCAATTGGGATTCGACACCACCTCGAACATCCTCACCTGAACCTCATGTGGTCGGTAGCAGTCCCAGAACACCAGCTTGTCGGGCCGCAAGGCGGCGGCCGCGGCAGCGAGCCCGGGGGCCATGGACTCGTGCACCAGGCAGGGAGCGCCGGCCGGATAGAGCCGCTGACCGACGAAGTTGTCGGTGGTCGCATACCGGAGGTCGATCACCGCGTCGGGCACCACCGAGCGCACGTCGACCAGCCCGGCCTCAGCCGCCGGCCTGGCTGACGCCACCGGCGCCCAGACGAGGCCGGCCAGCAGAAACAGACAGCCCGCGGCCGCCAGTACCGTGGCGAACAGCCGACGCACTATTGCGGAAATGGCACTCTCTTCTTTAGGCATATCGCTTTCCGATGTACGATAATCACACTCTTGATGCGGGCGTCGGAACCCCGACGGCCGGTGGGTTATGCGCATAAGTGCTGCGCCCAAACTGACCGACGGAATTGGAGTGATCCTATGGCGTCAGCCGTACCGGAGACCGTCGCAACCCGCTATGCCGGCAGACGGGTCGAGCGGGTCGAGGACACCCGCCTGCTCACCGGACGCGGCACGTACGTCGACGACATCACGCGGCCCGGCATGCTGCACGCCTGCTTTGTCCGCAGTCCCTACGCGCATGCGAAATTCACCGCCATCGACGCCGCCGCGGCCCTGGCGTTGCCCGGCGTGCACGCCGTGCTGACCGCCGCTGATCTCAACCCCGAGGTCAAGGAGGCCTGGCACGCCGTCGCCGGCAAGGACATCCCCGACACCCCGCGGCCACCCCTGGCCGAGGGCGAGGTGAAGTTCGTCGGCGATCCGGTGGCCCTTGTCATCGCCGAGAGCCGCTACATCGCCGAGGATGCGGTCGACCTGGTCGACGTCGACTACGAACCGCTGCCCGCGATCGCCGACTTCCGCGGGGCCCTGACCTCCGACGTGTCCGTCCACGAAGCCTTCCCCGACAACAATGCCGGCGGTATGGCGGGAATGCCGCCGGACGAGGAGGTTTTCGGTGCCGCTGCGCATGTGGTGAAGGAACACATCTATCAGCAGATGCACGTGCCGGTGCCGATCGAGTGCCGCGGCATGGTCACCGAATGGACGCAGTCGACCGGCGAGCTGACCATCTGGGCGTCCACCCAGACCCCACACGAACTCCGCGCGTTCGCGGCCCGCTTGCTCGGCATCCCGGCCCAGCACGTGCGGGTCATCATGCGCGACACCGGCGGCGGGTTCGGGCAGAAGGTCGTCCCGATGCGCGAGGACATGTGCATCATGCTGGCCGCCCGCAAGGTTTCCACCGCGACGTCGAACGCGCGATCAGGCACAGCGCTGAAGTGGATCGAGGACCGCCGCGAGAACTTGATGTCGGCCGGTCAGTCCCGCCACGTCGACGGCGACGTACGGATGGCCTTCGATGACGCCGGCAACATCTTGGCCGCCGACATCGACTTCGTCCAGGACGTCGGCTCCTACCCCACCCCCTACCCGGTGCTGACCACCGCGGCCATCGGCATGTTCTTCCCCGGCCCGTACCGGGTGCCCAAGGCCAGCTTTAACTACAAGACAGTGTTCTCCAACACCGCGGGCCTGCACGCGTACCGCGGGCCGTGGCAGTACGAAACCCTCACCCGCGAAATACTTCTCGACATCGCCGCGCGCAAGATGGGCCTGGATCCGGTGGACCTGCGGCGCAAGAACCTGCTCCGCAGGGACGAGATGCCCTATTTCAACCCGAATGGCATGCCCTATGACCACGTCGCCCCGATCGAGACCTTCGAGCAGGCGGTGAAGATCCTCGACCACGAGGGCTTCCGTAAAGAGCAGGCCGAGGCGCTGGCCCAGGGCCGCTACCTCGGGCTGGGCTTCTCGGCCTACATCGAGCCGACCGGCGCGGCCACCGGCCACCTGGCCAGCGAGGGCTGCACCATCCGGATGGAGCCGACCGGCAAGATCAACGTCTACGTCAACGGCGGATCCACCGGAAACAGCTTGGAAACCACCGTCATCCAGCTCACTGCCGACGCACTGGGCGCCGATATCAACGATGTCGCCACCATCCAGGGTGACACCGCGGTGACCCCCTACGGCGCGGGCACCCAGGGCAGCCGCAGCGCCCCGATGACGGCCGGCGCGGTCAACGAGGCCGGCACCATCCTGCGCAACCAGCTGGTCGCGATGGCCGCAGCCCGACTCGAGGTCGAGGAGTCCGAGATCGAGCTCGGCGGGTCGAGGGCAGTTGTCCGCGACGATGCCGAAAAGAGCGTGAGCTTCGCCGATCTGGCCTTCCGCGCCCACTACGAGCCGCAGATGCTGCCGCCGGGCATGTCGGCGAACCTGGAAGCCACCGCGCGATTCGTCTCGCCGCCGACCGCAATGATCCACTGGGCGAACGCGACCCACGCCTGCACCTGCGAGGTCGACGTCGTCACCGGGCATGTCACCCTCACCCGCTACATCGTCAGCGAGGATGTCGGCCCGATGATCAACCCCAACGTGGTCGAGGGCCAGATCGCCGGTGGCACCGTCCAAGGTATCGGCGGGGCCCTGCTGGAGAAGCTGTCTTACGACGATGCCGGAAACCCGTTGTCCTCAACGTTTGTCGACTATCTGTTGCCCACCGCCACCGAGGTTCCCGTGATCGAATACGGCCACGTCGAGATCCCCGGCCCCGGCATCGGCGGCTACAAGGGCGCGGGCGAGGGTGGTGCCATCGGTTCGACGCCCGCGGTGATCAACGCCGTCAACGACGCGCTGGCCCCACTCGGGGTCACCCTGACCACCCTGCCCGCCACCCCGGCAGCCATTGTCGAAGCCATCGAGCAGGCGCAGGAACCCCGCTCGAAGAAACAACACGGAAGGGACCACTGATCGTGGAGCTCAACAACGAATTCCGGGTCGCGGTACCGGTGGCGAAAACCTGGGAGGTTCTCACCGACGTCGAACGCGTCGCCCCGTGTCTGCCCGGCGCTACCCTCCTGAGCGTGGACGGTGACGACTTCACCGGTGCGGTCAAGGTCAAGGTCGGCCCGATCACGGTGTCCTACCAGGGCAATGCGACGTTCCAGGAAAAGGACGCCGCGGCCCAACGGGTCGTGCTCAAGGCCAACGGCAAGGAGACCCGCGGCAACGGCACCGCCTCGGCCATCGTGACGGCCCAACTGAAGGACGAGGGCGATGCCACGTTGGTTGTCGTCACCACAGATCTGGCCATCTCCGGCAAGGCCGCCCAGTTCGGCCGCGGCGTGCTGGCCGATGTGTCGGGCAGCCTGATCGACCAGTTCGCCAAGAGCCTGGAGACCGAGTTGCTCGGTGGCACCGCTCCTTTGGCTGAAACCGGCTCCGCCGCAGGGTCATCCGAACAGGCGCCGCAGGAAGCGGCCCCGATCAACGCGCTGGCCCTGGCCAAGGTGATGGCGGTGCCGATGGCCAAACGCTTCGCCCCGGCCATCGGCGCGGTCGCCGCCGCAGGTGTGCTCGGCTTCCTGTTCGGCCGGGCCGGTCGCAACAAGCGGAAGAGCAGCGGACTCACCACCGAGGACCTGCACGCCGCGCTGCTCCGGTTGGTGTCATGAAGTCCGCCCCGTTTGCGTATCACCGGCCCGAGACGGTGACCGAGGCAGTGTCCATGCTCGGCGAGTTCGGCGAGGACGCCAAGATAATCGCGGGCGGGCAGAGCCTGGTGCCCATGCTGGCCATGCGCCTGACGCACTTCGAGAACCTGATCGACATCTCACGGCTGCCCGAATTGAACGATATATCACTGCAGGGCAACGAGGTTCGGATCGGCGCCGCCACCCCGCACGCGATGGTCGGACTGGACGACGAAGTCGCCGATTCGGTCCCGCTGCTGACCATGGCCACGCCGCACATCGGGCACTTCCAAATCCGCAGCCGCGGCACCCTGGGCGGTGCCATCGCACATGCCGATCCGGCCGCCGAGTACGCGGCCGTCGCACTGGCCCTCGACGCGACCATCGAGGCCACCTCGGCGCGCGGCACCCGCCAGATCCCGGCCACGGAGTTCTTCACCGGCCTGTGGGAGACCTCGTTGGCCTCCGACGAGATCCTGACCGCGGTGCGCTTCCCGGTGGCGTCGGGCCGCTGCGGATTCGGGATCGCCGAATTTGCCCGTCGCCACGGCGATTTCGCGATCGCCGGCGCGGTGGTCGGGTTCGAGCTCGACGAGGACGACCGGATCACCCGCTGCGGCATCGGCCTGTTGGGGCTGGGCTCCACGCCGCTGCGCGCCACCGGAGCTGAGGCTGCGGTGCTCGGCACTCCGATCGGCGGCATCACCGCCGACGAGATCGGCCGGCTGGCGATGTCCGAGCTCACCGACATTCCTTCCGATCTGCAGGGATCGGCCTCCTACCGGGCGCGGATCGGCGCCGCCATGGTGTCCCGAGCCTGGACCCAGGCAATCACCCACGCCACCGAGGAGGCCCTCAATGCATGAACTTCCGGTTGCGCTTTCGGTCAACGGCCGTGACTACCAGGATGTTGTCGAGCCCCGCGTAACGCTGGCCGATTTCCTGCGGGACAACTGCGGCCTCACCGGTACCCACCTCGGCTGCGAGCACGGCGCCTGCGGTGCCTGCACGGTCCTGCTGGACGGCCAGGCGGTCCGGTCGTGCCTGGTGTTCGCGGTTCAGGTGGACGGTCAGGAGGTGACGACGGTCGAGGGCATCGCCGGCCCGGGTGGCGAGCTGTCTCCGGTGCAGTCCGCCCTCAAGGAATGCCACGGACTGCAGTGCGGCTTCTGTACCCCGGGATTCGTCACCTCGATCACCGCGTTGCTGCGCGACAACCCGAACCCCACCGATGCGGAGATCCGCGAGGGTCTCTCGGGCAACTTCTGCAGGTGCACCGGCTACCAGGGCATCGTCAACGCCGTGCACCGGGCCTGCAACCACGCTGAGAACACTGCCGAGCTCAAACCTCTAGCTCAGCAATGACTTTCGCGATGCGCCGGGATCGGGTCTCAGCGGCCTTGGCTCCTTGAACCGCCGTGACGTGGGCTTTCTGCTTGCTGTAAGACAGGCGTTCCCACTTGGCGGCGGCCCCCGCTGATCCCGCCAGGGCGGCCCGCAGATCATCGGGCACCTCCACGGTGCGCGGTTCGATGTCGACAGTCAGGTCCACGTCGATGGCATCGCCACCGCCGATACCGGACTCGTTGCGACGCTCGGCGCTGAACGGAATCAGGAACTTGCCGCCCATCGGCGCGATCGTCGAGCGGTACCGGTAGCCGTTCACGTCGACCACGACTGCGGGGCGCTTTCCTGCTTGCAGCGCCTCCACCACGTGAGCGGGTACCTCGATACCGGTGTTGTTGCCGTCCTGGAACATCGTGGTCGAGAACTTCATGAATCCTCCCTTGGCCAAACGTAGCCGGTAAGAGTGGAGGGATGAAGATCGGATTCATCGGCCTGGGCAACATGGGCGCGGCCATGGCCGCCAACCTGCTCAAGGCCGGACACGAGGTCACCGCGTACAACCGTTCCCCAGACAAGGTGACCGCGCTGGCCGCCCAGGGGGCACGACCGGCAGCTTCGGTGGCCGACGCCTGTCAGGGCGATGTCGTCGTCACCATGCTCGCCAACGACGACGCGCTTGAGGCGGTGACATTCGGGGATCGTGGCGTGGTGGCCTCCCTGTCCGAAGGTGCCGTTCACGTCTCGTCATCGACCATCAGTGTCGCGCTGGCCCAGCGGCTGGCCGAGGCCCATGGCGGGGCGGGCCAGGGATTCGTCGCCGCACCGGTGTTCGGACGTCCTGATGCGGCCGCAGCGGCCAAGTTGTTCGTCATGGCGGCCGGCGCCCCGGCAACTGTCGAGACGGTGTCGCCGATTTTTGATGCGATCGGGCAGCGCACGTTCGTGCTCGGGGACGAACCTCAAGCTGCCAACCTGGTGAAGATCAGCGGAAATTTCCTGATCGCCTCGGTGATCGAATCCCTCGGTGAGGCAATGGCACTCGTAAGCAAGGCGGGGGTGGACAAGGAGCAGTACGTGGAATTGCTGACCTCCACGTTGTTCGACGCGCCCGTGTATCGCACCTACGGCGGGCTGCTGGCCCGCGAGGAATTCACCCCGGCCGGTTTCGCCGCCACCCTGGGCCTCAAAGACGTCAAGCTGGCCCTGAGTGCGGGCGAGGCGCTAGAGGTGCCGCTCCCCGTCGCCAGCCTGCTTCGTGACCGTTTCCTCACGCTGCTGGCCACCGGCGGCGGCGAATTGGACTGGTCGGCGGTAGGTGCACTCAGCGCGTGGGAGGCCGGAGGAAAACCTCCGGCCTAGCTCCCTAGGAGTCTGCTGCGACGACTCCGCGCAGGCCGTCGGCGCCGTACAGCGGTTCCAGCATTCCCGAGATATCGGGGCCGCGGCGCAGAGCGTGCCCGCCGTCAACACCGATGGCCTGACCGGTGATCCAGCCCGCGGCGTCGCTGAGTAGGAACACCGCCAGGTTGGCGATGTCCTCGACCTCGCCGAACCGCGGCATCGGCGTGCAGGCTTCGTAGTCCTCGCGGGCTGCCGGGAGTTCGAACACCGGGCCGACCATCTCGGTGCGGGTCAAGCCGGGACGGATGCTGTTGAACCGCACCGACGACGGCCCGAGCTCGTCCGCGGCCAGCTTGAGCAGATGGTCGAACGCCGCTTTGCTCACGCCGTATGCGCCGAACCACCGGTGGGTGTTGCTCGATGCGATCGAGGAGATGCCGACGAACGAGCCACCACCACCACGGACCATCTCCCGGCCGGCGTGCTTGATCAGATACATCGTGCCGTTGACGTTCAGATCAACCGTCTGGCGCCACAGTTCGGAGTCGATCTGGGTGATCGGCCCGATGGTGAGCGAACCACCGGCGCTGTGCACCACACCGTGTAGCTGGCCATGCCAGGCAGTGGCCGCGTCGACGGCGCGGCGGACCTCGTCTTCGTTGGTGACGTCGGCAGGTTCGTAGCGCACCGATCCACCACCGGTACCGAGCCCGGCGTTCAATTCGTCAGCAGCAGCGCTCAGCTTGTCGGCGTTGCGTCCGAGCAACATGGCGTTGCCGCCTGCGGCGACGATGGCAGCCGCGGCGCCCTTACCGATGCCGCTACCGCCACCGGTGACGAGGTAGGTGCGATCCTTCAACGACAGTTCCATTTGACTCATCCCTATGGTGTATCGCGCTGGGCCGGTTTCGGGGCCCCCAACGTCCGCCAGTCTGGAACATCGGGCGGCATCCCCACCGGCCAGCGGTTCTCGTTGACTGACGCCCAGTGCGCGTGCCCGAGTTCGTGAATGTGGAATGCATGGCGCAGCGCTTCGGTGAAGCCCATCGCGTCGCTCGCCGCGTTGACAGAATCCTTGACCAGCAAGGCGGCCATCGTCGGCCGCTCGGCGATGCGCCGTGCGAATTCCAGTGTCTTGTCTTCAAGCTCGTCGCGCGCGAAGATCTTGGACACCATGCCCAACCGGTACGCCTCATCCGCGTCGATCGAATCACCGGTCAGCAGTAGCTCTTTGGCCTTGCGGGCGCCGAACTCCCACGGGTGGGCGTAATACTCGACCCCCGGCATCCCCATTCGCACCCCGACGACATCGCTGAACTTCGCGTCATCGGCGGCCACGATCAGGTCGCAGGCCCAGATCAGCATCAGGGCCGCTGAGATCGCGTTGCCCTGCACCTGTGCGATGGTGATCTTGCGCAGATCGCGCCAACGCCGGGTGTTCTCGAAGTAGAAGTGCCATTCCTGCAGATATGTCCGCTCGGTGACGCCGGCGGCAGTGGCACCGTGGGAGCGGAAGGTCGGGTGCTGCGCCGGGCCCGGCGTACGTTCGGCCAGGGCCTCTTCGGAACCGAGGTCATGGCCGGCCGAGAAGTTCTTGCCACGTGCAGCCAGGATCACCACGCGGACCGCATCATCGGCCTCGGCCCGGCCGAACGCCTCGTCGAGTTGCACCAGCAAGGTCCGCGACTGGGCGTTCTGCGCATTCGGACGGTTCAGCCAGATCCTGGCGATGCGGCCGTCGTCGAGTGTCTCGTATTCGACCTGACGGGCTGTGTCATCGGGACCGGCCATATCGGACCACCTCTTAGTCAGGGTAAGTAAGTTACGGACTGCACATTACGTGTATCACGTAACCCGGCTCACACCGGGATCACAGCTATCATGCAGCAGCTTCACAGCACGCCACCCCACATGGCCGTGCTGGAACCGTTTGCACAGCGATTTACCCTTGTAGAGCGTAAAATATGAAAGACAAGAAGACTTCACGGACAACCGTGATCGGACCACCGCGGCCGGGTATTCAGCAAACCTTTTCAGGCCTTGAAGAGAAAGCATGACAATGGCCATCTCCCCGTCCCACATCCGTCGCTTCGCCGTCGCGGCAGGCTTCGCCGCAGCCATCGCCGCGGCCCCCGCCATGACGGTGCTCTCGACACCCTCGCAGTCACTGGCCTCATGCCCCAACGGGGAAACCGAGGACACCTTCACGAACGTGTGCGTCCCCGACATCGTGCCGAACTCCCCCGGCAATTTCAGCAGCATCGCAGGCAACCCCAACCTGCCCGCCGTGAACGAGCCCGGCGGCGGCGGCTCCATCCCCTGCACCGGCGCGAACTCCGGTGAGTGCATCGGCCTGGCCGAGGAACAGCAGTCCGAGGGGCCGCAGCCCGTGCCCGAGTCGACCGTCGGCAGTAGCCCGACCGTGCACGGTTCCATCGGCTGACACAGCGCGGCCGCAGACACCGCACAGTAAACCCTCAGCAGTCCTAGACTGCGGAGGTGAATTCGGTCGTTGTACCCGCCGCACTGTCCGGTGCCGGCTGCGCGCTGTTCCTCCTGCTCGGCGCGCCGGTGGCCCAGGCAACCTGCACCTCCGGTGAGGATGAGGACGTCTACACGACCACCTGCACCCCGTTCCTGGTGCCGAACTCACCGTCTCCGTTCAGCGGCATCCCCGGCAATCCGGACCTGCCGGCCGTAGACCTACCCGGCGGAGGCGGAGCCATCCCGTGCACCGGCCACAATGCCGGGGAATGCATCGGCCTGGCCGAAGAGGACGAGTCCGAAGGACCGCAACCGATTCCGCGCTCAACCATCAGCGCCAGCCCCTAGTAACCCCCGAGGGGTCCCAGCTACCTCATAGAACTAATGCAGAACTTTCTCAGCTTCCTTAGAATCCCAGCAACGAAACAATCGAATACCTAGAGAAAGCGTGACGATGGCGACCTTCCCGATCTCGATGCGACGACTGATCATTGCCGGCGGATTTGCAATCGCTGCGGCCGCCGCCCCAGCGATCGCCGCGTTCTCCGTACCTTTGTCTTCCGGTCCGGCGATCGCCTGCCCCACGGGCGAAGAAGAAGACCTCTACACCAACATGTGTGTCCCGCACACCGTGCCGAACTCCCCCGGCAATTTCAGCAGCATCGCAGGCAACCCCAACCTGCCCGCCGTGAACGAGCCCGGCGGCGGCGGCTCCATCCCCTGCACCGGCGCGAACTCCGGTGAGTGCATCGGCCTGGCCGAGGAACAGCAGTCCGAGGGGCCGCAGCCCGTGCCCGAGTCGACCGTCGGCAGCAGCCCGACAGTGCACGGTTCCATCGGCTGACAGCGTGTGGCGACCGGGGTTCTCCCGGTCGCCTACAGTTGTGTCATGCCTGCGAAACCTGATACCGCCGAGATCGACGACGTCGAACCGCTCGCCGACAGCACCGCCAGACAGGCCCGCCGCGTCGTCGCGACCTACGCCACCGACGCCGACGAGTGCCGGATGTTCCTCTCGATGCTCGGCATTGGACCGTCGAAAACCGAGGCCTGAGTGAGTCCGGATGACGACCGGCAGGTCGTCTCCGGGCACTCCGACTTCGTCGTAGTCGCCAACCGCCTACCCATCGACATGGAGCGGCTGCCGGACGGAAGCACCACCTTCAAGCGGAGCCCGGGCGGTCTGGTCACCGCGCTGGAGCCGCTGCTGCGTAAACGGCGCGGCGCGTGGATCGGCTGGCCCGGCATTCCCGACAGCGACGAAGAGCCGATACTCGACGACGACCTGCAGCTGTTTCCGGTCCGGCTGTCCGCGGACGACGTGGCCAACTATTACGAGGGTTTCTCGAACGCGACGCTCTGGCCGCTGTACCACGACCTCATCGTCAAGCCCGTGTACCACCGGAAATGGTGGGACAGCTACGTCGAGGTGAACCGGCGTTTCGCCGAGGCCACCGCCCGGGCCGCCGCACCCGGCGCCACCGTCTGGATTCAGGACTATCAGCTGCAGCTCGTCCCCAAGATGCTTCGCATGCTGCGTCCCGACGTCACCATCGGTTTCTTCCTGCACATCCCCTTCCCACCGGTCGAGCTGTTCATCCAGATGCCGTGGCGTACCGAGATCATCGAGGGGCTGCTCGGGGCCGACCTGGTCGGATTCCACCTTCCCGGCGGCGCCCAGAACTTCCTGGTGCTGGCCCGGCGGCTGGCCGGGGCGAACACCACCCGGGCGTCGGTGGGCGTGCGGTCGCGCTTCGGCGAGGTGTCCTACGGGTTCCGCACCGTCAAGGTCGGGGCCTTCCCCATCTCGATCGACTCGGCAGATCTGGACGCCAAGGCACGTAACCGCAGCATCCGGCAGCGGGCCCGTCAGATCCGCGCCGAGCTCGGGAACCCGCGAAAGATCCTGCTCGGCGTCGACCGGCTCGACTACACCAAGGGCATCGACGTCCGTCTGCGCGCCTTCACCGAACTGCTCGAAGAGGACCGGATCAAACGCGACGACACCGTGTTCGTCCAGCTGGCCACACCAAGCCGCGAACGGGTCGAGAGTTACATCGCGATGCGCGAGGACATCGAGCGCCAGGTCGGTCACATCAATGGTGAGTACGGCGAGGTCGGGCACCCACTGGTGCACTACCTACACCGGCCGGTGCCGCGTGAAGAGCTCATCGCATTCTTCGTCGCTGCCGACGTCATGCTGGTCACCCCGTTACGCGACGGCATGAACCTCGTCGCCAAGGAGTACGTAGCGTGCCGCAGTGACCTCGGTGGAGCCCTGGTGCTGTCGGAGTTCACCGGCGCGGCTGCCGAGCTGCGCCAGGCCTATCTGACCAACCCGCACGATCTCGAGGGTGTCAAGGATGCGATCGAGGCGGCGCTGAGCCAGAGCCCAGAGGAGGGCAAGCGGCGGATGCGCGCACTGCGTCGCCAAGTGCTGGCCCACGATGTCGACCGGTGGGCCCGCGCGTTTCTGGCCGCGCTGGGAAGCGCGAATTCAGCCTGAGCGCTGGGCTCAGATCGGCTTGAGCGCTGGGCTCAGATCGGCTTGATCGCATTGATCAACCAGTCCCCGCCGATCTTGCGATAATCCACGCGCAGTCGGCTGCCGTCATACAGCGGCTGGCGGGACTGGTCGGTCACGGTGCGGTTCATGTACACCAGCACGGATCCGGAATCGCGCTGCGCCGCCATCACACCAACGCCGACGACGCTGATCTGGACGACCAGCTGACGCTTGCGTGCCTCGGGGATCACCTTGGCGGTGGCGTCCTGTTCGAACTGCTGCCGGAAGTCCGGGGCGAGCAGCGGATACGTCTCCATCAGACTGCGCTCGACGGTCTGGTAGTCGTAACCGAACACCTTCGGGATCTGCTCGGCTGCCAGCGTCGGCAGTTCAACCCTGGCGGACTCCTGGCCACGCTGGGACACCCGGTTCCAGTACAGCGAGCCACCTACGGCGGCCAACCCGACGAACGCCACCGTGAGCAGGCCGATCAGCAGGGAACTGAGTTTAGAGCGCATCAGTTTCCACCGTCGGGGTACTTGAGGTCGTATCCGGTCATATGCCCGTTGTCGTCCTCGTGCACGATCACCCGCAGTCGGTACGGGCGCGTCGGGGAATTGACGCCGTCCAGGTCGGTGACCGTGACGCGGACCGCCACCAGCACCGAGGCGTTCCCGGCGATCTCGTCGACCTTCTCCAGCGCCGCGCCGTTGATCACAGCCTCCGAGCTGGCCTGGGTGTCGCGGAACAACGCCTTGAGGTTGTCGGCGTTGCTCCCCTGGCTCATCATGTCGCGCAGCGGGCCGCTGGTGCCGTCGACGAAGCGGTTGACGCTCTCGTCGATCGTGTCCTGGGTGTAGCTGAACATGTTGATCACGGTCTGCTTGCCGGTGTCGACGAAGCTCTCGTCGCGGGCCTGCACGGCGTCTACCGCATGCTGCTGATCGCGCATGACGTAGGCCAGCACTCCCAGCGCAACGGTCCCCAGGCCCAGCACCAGGGCCGCCACCAGGGCCACCAGGGTGCGGTGGGCGCGCCGCCGGGGGGGAGCCTTGAGCGGTGTCGGCTGGGATGGCCTGGCCGTTGCCTCGGCCGAGGGTTCCTCCGACAGCGCGGTGACAGTCACCTCGCCGGCGGTCCCAACCCCCGTGGGGCCGGCCGCCCTGGACGCGCGCCTACGCACCGGCCTCGTGTTCGAGGCGGTTTCTTCGGTCATCAAGCCTGCCTTGGATCCAACATCAGGTCTACCCAGGTCTCCGCTGGCGCCAGATTGTCGGCACCGGCCGCGTACACGCCGGTGCCTCCGTCGGCGTCGGCGAAGACCCCACTGTGCTGATCGTAGGTGGCCATTCCGGGTGCGCCGGCCAGAGGTGGTGCTTCGGCCGGTAATGGGGCTTCCGGAGCCGGTGCCGGAGCGGGTGCCGCTTCCGGCGCTCCGGGAGGCGTCCGTCCGTACGGCGGCACGATCTGGTCCGGCGGCGCGAAGTACGGCCACGGCGGCGGCGGGGTGCCCGGCTTGTTCGGCGGTACCGGCAGCGGGAACGGCGCGTGCGGCGCGGGGCCGGGGCCGGGTTCGACCCCGGGTGGCAGATGCACCACGGGCGGGCCCGGATCCGGATCCACCTGCGGAGGAATGTTCGGGAACTTGTTGGGCGGCAGGATGTTACGCCCGTCCTCGATCGGCGTGCCATACGGAACCGGCGGCCCGCGCCACGGGTTGCTGCCGATCGGCACATAGCCCTTGGGATCGCGGCACAGCTGGATGGTGGGCGCCCGCTTTCCGGGGAACTCCATGCACGGGTAGTTGCGCGCGCCGCGCACCACCGCAGGGTCGTTCTGCGCGGTCTTGCAGTAGAGATCGGGCGGAAGTTCGCGCAGCGTCTCGTCGGCCGGTGACCGGATCTGGGTCGCCGGGATGAAGCCCGTGTTGCACGGCGGTGGGTCCTGCAGGTCGATCTTGAAGTCCAGCTTGGCGCCCTCGTCGGCAGGTGCCCCGCCGGCCACGGTGTTCAGCGCAGCCATCAGGGCCGGGAAGATCACCAGCGCCTGCTCGATCGACTTGCTGTAGATCACCCCGATGCGGCCGAAGTTGGCCAGGTTGGCCGCCAGCACCGGGAAGGTCGGCCGGATACCGCTGAACGCGGTGTTGGCGGCCTCGGTGGCGCCCGGAACGGTCTTGAGGGTGGCGCGCAGCTGCGGGTCGGCCTTGTTCACCTCACCGGTGAACCGGGCCAGCCCGTCGGCCAGCGAGCGGATGTTGTCGCCACTGCGCATCTGGGCTTCCAGGAACGGCCCGGCCTGATCGATGAGCTGAGTGGTCTCACCGTAGTTGGCGTTGGCCTCGTCGATCAGCAGCCGTGAGGATTCGATCAGACGGGCCAGCTCCGGCCCCGACCCGTTGAACGCCTTGAACGTCTCGCGCAGCAGATCCTGCAGCCGGCTGTTGCCGATGCTGCTGACCAGGGTGTCGGCTTCGTGCAGCATCCCGGCGATGTCCTGGCCGACCCGGGTGTTCTCCTGTTTGATGGTGGCGCCATTGCGGAGCTTGTCGGTCGACGGTGACTCCGGCGGGATCAGATCGATGTACTGCTCACCGACGGCCGAGACACTCTTGACCGTGGCGGTGACGTTGTCGGGGATCGCTGTGCTGCTGTTGAGCTGCATCTTGGCGACCACGCCATCGGTTGCCAGGCCGACCGAATCCACCCGTCCCACCGTGACGCCACGGTAGGTGACGTTCGCGTTCTGGTAGATCCCGCCGCCGGCCAGGAAGTTGGCGTTGACGTGATAGGTGCCGATGCCCACCGCGGCGGGCAGGTGCAGATAGAACAGCGAGATTGCACCCACGGTGAGCACCGTGACGACCCCGAAGATCATCAGCTGCATACGGGTGAGCCGGTCGATCATCTACGGCTTCTCCTCGTGCTGGGTGGCAGTTCCGGCCGGAATCTTGAACGGATCGGCGGCCTGACCGGACAGGTTGGCCATCGCCCCGGTCAGGAAGTCCGGCGGATTGATCACCTCGCTGAGGTGCTGCATGTTCGGGTCGAACCCCCCGGTGGTGAAGATCGACTCACCGAACCGGCGCAGGGTCAGGTCGAAGGTGACGTACACGTTCAGGTAGTCGCCTCGCACCGCCTGGCGCAGATACTTGTAATGGAACGGGAAGGTCGGAAGGAACTCCAAGTCCTTGATGAAGTCGTCGGCGTTGTCGTTGAGCGCCTTGATCACCGGATACAGATCCTTGAGATCGGCCGCAAAATCGTCCTTCGTCTGCGACAGGATCCGCGAGCCGACCTGGGCGAAGCCGCGCAGCGCGGTGAACGCGTCGACGATGTTGGACCGGTTGTCGTTGAGCACCTTGAGCGCGCCGGGCAGCGAGTCGAGCGTGCGCCCCAGGCTGTCCTGGCTCCGGGCCAGGATCGACGCGAATCGGTTCAACCCGTCGGCAGCCGCGATGATGTCGTTGGTCTGCTGGTCCAGTGACGCGGTCAGTTCGGCCAGCCGTGGAATCAGGTCGGCGAAGGTCCCCGCCCGCCCGGCGACGGCCGCGTAGGCCTCATCGGTGATGTCCTGCAGCGCACCGAGATTGCCCTTGTTGACCACCATGCCCAGCGAGGAGAGCACTTCCTCGGTGGTCGGATAACGATCGCTCTGGGACAGCGAGATGTTGGAACCTTGACCCAGGTGCCCCTCGGCCGGTCGATCGACAGGCTCGGCCAACTCGATGTGCTGGGAGCCGAGCAGCGATGTCTGGGCAACGCGCGCAACGGCATTCGCCGGGAGCTTCACATCACCATTCAGCGACAGTTGCACCGCCGCATAGAAGGTGCCATCCGAGCGCTGGACCGCATCCACCCCCGACACGCTGCCGACGGTGACGTCGTCGACCATCACCGGCGAGTTCTGCGGCAGGGTCGCCACATCGGGCAACTGCACGGTGATGGTGTAGGAACCGGACCCGTGCCCGGCGGTACCGGGCATGTTCAGCGAGTTGAGTCCGCCGAACTGGCAGCCGGCCAGCAGCATGGCGCCACTGCCGATCGCCAGCGTGCGACCGCCGATCCGGGATGCCTTACCCCTCAATGCTTTACCCTTCATCATCCGCCGGCACCAGCTTCAGCGGGTGCGGGCGCGGCTGCGGGTCCGGGTGCGGGCCCTACTCCGGTTCCGGCTGCCGGCGCGGGTGCATCCGGTGGCAGGATCAACGAGCTCAGCGTTGCGTCCGGCGGGATCTGCGGCGGGGTGACGCCCGGAGCGTTCTGCCACTGCAGGTACGGCACCGGAGTCTCAGACTTCTCCTCGGTCGCCGGGGTGTCGTACTGGATCTGCCCCTTGTAGGCCGTGATGCTGTTGATGGGATGGAACAGCACCGGCGGGTAGTTCATCGTGATGCGGCGTAGCACCGGGCCCATCCGCTGGCGACAGATCTCGGCACGCTTGTAGTTGTCCGGGTTCGCGCCGGTGTCGAAGTTGCCGCCGCACAGGAACTGCACGGGGTTGGCGAAGTTCGGCAGGGTCAGGAGCCCACCGACGGTGCCCTGCGCCGGGTTGTAGATGTTGTAGAAGTTCGCCAGGCCGTTGGGCGTGACGTGCAGGATCTGTTCGATGTCGTCACTGTGGTCGGTGAGGATCTGGGTGAAGTCGGCCAGCTTGCCCACCTGGGCGATCAGCGCATCGTTGTTCTCGTTCAGGAAACCACGCACGTCGCCGAGGGCCTGGTTCAGCGTGCCCAATGTCTCGTCGAGGCCGCTGGCGCTGTCCGCCAGCACCTGCGACACCGACGCCACGTGATTGGTGAACTGCACGATCTGCTCGTTGCTGTTGGACAGCGCGTCGACGAGGATCTGCAGGTTCTTCACCGTGCCGAACAGGTCGGTCCGCGAATCCCCCAACCGGCCTGCGGTTTGCGACAGCTCGCGCAGCGCATTGCGAAACGAGTCGCCGTTGCCGTCGAACGTGGTGGCGGCCTGGTCGACGAACGCCGCGATCGGGCCCTGCACCGAGTTGGCCTGCGGTCCGAGTTGCGAACTGAGCTGGGTGAGTTGTTCCTTGACCTCGTCCCATTCGACGGGCACTCCGGTGCGGTCGAGTCCGATCGACGCGCCGTCGGCGATTACGTCGCCCTCCGTGTAGGCGGGGGTCAGCTGAATGAACCTGGCCGACACCAGGTTCGGCGACAGGATCAGCGCCTTGGCATCGGCAGGCACCTTGACGCCGCGGTCCAGGGTCATCTCGATCTTGACATCCGTTGGCCGCGGTTCGATGGAATCGATCGTGCCAACCGGCACACCGACGATCCGCACCTCGTCGCCGGGGTACAACCCGACGGCGTTGGTGAAGTACGCGGTGAGCTTGGGCCCGGTGCGTGACGGCCACACCTGGTACACGCCGACGGCGAGGACCGCCAGCAGCACTGCGGCCAGCGCAATGCGCAACCACCGGTTGCGACCGGATACCGAATTCTGTTGGGTCATGGTGATTTCGGCCTAACGATTACCCGCTCGGAGATATAGCCGCGCAACATGTCGGACAGGCTGTCGGGCAGTTTGCCCGGCTGGAAGTAGGTGTCGAGAAGCACCTCGGAGATGGCCGCAGGCGGCAGGCCGTACAGGTTGATCTGGAACCCGGGGCCCGAGCCCACCACTTCGCCGAGCGCGGTGGCATACCCCGGCAACCGCTTGAGCGCCTCACCGATGTGCTCGCGCCGCTCCAGCAGGTTGTCCATCACCAGGTTGAGTTTGTCGAGCGCAGGCTTGAACTCCTTGCGGTTGTCGGCGACGAATCCCGAAAGTTGTTTGGACACATCGTCGATACCGGCGATCAGGTTGCTGAGCGCCTGCCGGCGCTCATCGAGCGCGGCGAACAGCTGATTGCCGTCGGTCAGTAGTTGGTTGACCTGCCCGGCTCGCTTGGCCAGGAGATCCGACACCCGCTTGGCGTGGGCCAGCAACCCCTCGAGAGCCTCGTCCCGCTTGTTGATGGTGCGAGACAGGTTCGTGACGCCGTCCAATGCACCGCGCAACTGCGGGGTGGCGTCACGCAACGTGTCGGTCAGTGTCTGCAGCGCCTGCTCGAACTTCGGCTTGTCCAGCTCGCTGACGTTCTGCCCGAGATCCTGCAGCGCAGTGTTCAGCGTGTACGGAGTCGTGGTGCGTCCCAATGGGATAACCGTCGACGTACCGAAGCCCTTCGGGGTCACCGAAAGCGACTTCTGGCCCAGCACCGTATCGGTCTTGATCGCCACCAGCGACTGATCGCCGACTTTGATGTTGCGGTCCACGGTGAACTTGACCTTGGCGGCATCGCCGGCCAGGGCGATGTCGGTGACCTTGCCGACCGTGATGCCCGAGATGTTGACATCGTTGCCCGGCGAGATCCCACCGGCATCGCTGAAGTAGGCCTCGAACTGCTTGCCCTGCGGGAAGAACGGCAGGCCGGTGTAGCCGAACGACACCAGGACCAGACACGCCACCACGAAGATGCCGAGGATCCCGGTACGCACGGGATTCGACTCATGCGAACTAGTCATTCTTCGGCGCACACCTCCCCTTGGACGGGTCCGGCGGGCCGCCGAACGGAATCAGGATGTCGCTGCCTGCCGGTCCGTTGACCTTCAGGCGGACCGAGCAGTAGAAGATGTTGAAGAACGAGCCGTAGGCACCGAGCGCGTTGAGCCGCAGGTAGTTCTCAGCCAGCGGCTCGATGACCTTGTTGATGTCACCCTTCCGCTCGTCCATGCGCTGTGCGAGCGGCCGGGCATTCTCGATGACCCCCTGCAGCGGGCGGCGGGACTTCTCCAGCATGTCGGTCAGATCGTTCTCGGCCGAGGCCAGCGGGGCGATCGCACCGGCGATCGGATCGCGCCCCTCGGACAGACCGGTGATCAGCTTCTGCAGCTCGTCGACGCTGGTGTCGAACTGAGAGCCTTTCTCGTCCACCGTGCTCAGCACCGTGTTGAGGTTGGTGATCACGTCGCCGATGACCTGATCGCGGGCGGCCAGGTTCTGGGTGAAAGCGCTGGTGCTGGTCAACATGTTCGCCAACGCGCCGCCCTGACCCTGCAGCATCTCGATCACCGCGTTGGAGATCTCATTGACCTTCGCGCCGTCCAGGCCCTTCAGTACCGGCCGCAATCCGCCCAATAGGGCATCGAGGTCGAGGGCCGGCTGGGTGTTCTGTACCGGGATGGTCGCGCCGGGCGCCAGCTTGCGCAGTTCCCCTGGGCCCGAGGTGATCTCCATGAAACGATCGCCGACGAGGTTCAGGTACCGCACCTTGGCCTGGCTCGAGGTGTAGAGCTGGTACCGCTTGTTGACGTCGAAGGTGACGTCAACGGTGTTGTCGGGGTTGAGCTTGACGTCGTTGACCTTGCCCACCGGAACCCCGGCGATGCGGACGTCCTGCCCGGCCTTCAGCCGCGACGCCTCGCTGAACGTGGCGTGGTAGCTGTGGGCCGAGGCGAAGCGGAACTCGCCGAAGACCACCACCAGCATGGCCGCCACCAACAGCATGGCAACCGTGAAGATGCCGACCTTGAGCATGGTCCGATCAGTACCCGCGCCGGACGTCATCAGAATCGGTCCCTTTCTGCGAACGCACCGTTGAACAAGAACTGCAGCGTCGCGGGTGCGTCGAACTGCACCTCGGTGTTCGGCTGGTACGGCACGTAGGCGTTGTCGGTGACCAGGAAAGGTGAGTGGTACCAGGTGCCGCCGTACTGCTTGGTGGGCACGTCGGGAAGACCACGGCAGTTGGGCCCGCCGGTGGCGTTCACCAGTGGCAGGCTCTCCGGATAGGTGTAGCCCGGGGACCCCGGCAGGAAGTTGGAGTTGACGAACAGTCCGGGCCGGATACCGCCGATGATCGGAGCGAACCGGTCCACCGCGATGGAACTGCCCTTCAGGAAGCAACCGAACTCCGGGGAGTAGTCGCCGAGGACCTTCAGCGGTGCACGCAACCGCTGGATCGCCGCGATGTAGTCGTCAGCCGCCGGCTCCAGGGTGGCGGTGCCGTTGTTGGCCAGCCCGGTGGCCGCCAGCAGCGTGGCGTTGAGGTTCGTCTTCTCATCCACGATCGTCTTGTTCAGCGCGGGCACGTTGTCGATGATCCGGGCCAGGTCCGGGCCGGCGTCGCCGTAGATGTTGGCCACCACCGCGGCCTTGGCAAAGTCCTCCTGCAACGTCGGCAACTTCGGGTTCAGTTGCTGCAGGTAGGAATTCAAGCCCGACAAGGCCGCGCCTGCATCGTCTCCGTGGCCGCGCAGGCCCTCGCCGAGGGCTGACAGCGTGGCGTTCAGGCTGACCGGATCAATCTTGTTGAGCACGTCCGACAGCGTCTGGAAAAGGGTGTTGACCTCCAGCTGCACGTCCTTGGCGGCCACCGTGCTGCCCGGCCGAAGCGAGCCCTGCGGCTGCTCCGGCGCCAGGAACTCCACCGACTTGGCGCCGAAGATCGTGTTGCCGGCGATCCGCACGGTGGCGTTGGACGGGATATAGCGCATCTCGCCGCGCTTGATGGACAGCGTCAGCTTCGCCTCGTGGCCGGCGTACGCGATCTCGGTGACCTTGCCGATCTGGATGCCGCGGTACTTCACCTTGGCATCGCGCTCCATCACCAGGCCGGCCCGCGGCGCGGTCAGGCTGACGGTGTCGGTCGGCGTGAACGCGGCTGTGTACGACAGGTAGGTGAACACCACGGCGGCGGCCACGATGGCCGCGAGGATTGCCGCAGCGATCCTGACATGCCGGCGCGGCTTGGGGTTTCCGTCTGACATCGTCGCCTACCCGGAAAGGTTGAAGTTGCCGGACGCGCCGTACACGGCCAGGGAGATGAACAGGGTGATGGTGACGACGACGATCAACGAGGTGCGCACGGCCTGGCCGACTGCGATCCCCACGCCGACCGGCCCGCCGGAGGCGTTGTAGCCGTAGTAGGTGTGCACCAGCATCACCGCGATGGCCATCACGATCGCCTGGAGGAACGACCACAATAGGTCGCTCGGTATCAGGAAGGTGTTGAAGTAGTGGTCGTACAGGCCCGCCGACTGCCCGTTGATGAACACCGTGGTGAACCGCGCGGCGAAGAACGCGGCGAGCACCGACAGCGAGTACAGCGGAACGATCGCGATCAGCCCGGCCAACAGTCGGGTGGACACCAGATAGGACACCGCGTGGACGGCCATCGCTTCGACGGCGTCGATCTCCTCGGCCACCCGCATCGCGCCGAGCTGGGCGGTGGCGCCCGCGCCGATCGTGGCCGCCAGGGCAATGCCGGCGATCACCGGTGCCACGATGCGCACGTTGAGAAACGCCGAGAGGAAGCCGGTCAGGGCCTCGATGCCGATGTTGCCGAGTGACGAATAGCCCTGAACCGCAATGACGCCGCCCGAGGCCAGGGTGAGGAAGGCCGCGACACCGACTGTGCCACCGATCATCACCAGGGCGCCTGCGCCCATGGTCATCTCGGCTACCAGGCGGATGGTCTCCTTGCGGTAGCGGTTGACCGCGTTGGGCAGGTACCGCATCGTCTCGCCGTAGAACAGCGCCTGCTCGCCGATGTTGTCGACGGTCTTGGGCACACTGCGGAACAGCCGCCGGAAGCGGAGGGTGGCGTCATAGCTCATCGGACCAGCACCCGAACCCCGATAGCGGTCATGATCACGTTGATGACGAACAGGCAGATGAAGGCGTAGACCACCGTTTCGTTCACTGCGTTACCGACACCCTTCGGGCCTCCTTTGACGGTCAACCCGCGGTAGCAGCCGACCAGGCCGGCGACCACGCCGAACAGCAGTGCCTTGATCTCGGCCAGCACGAGTTCGCCGAGCCCGGTCAGCACGGTCAGGCCGTTGATGAAGGCGCCGGGGTTCACCCCCTGGAGAAACACCGAGAAGGCGTAGCCGCCGGCGATGCCGATCGCACACACCAGACCGTTGAGCAACAGCGCGACGAACATCGACGCCAGCACGCGGGGCACCACCAGTCGCTGGATCGGGTCGATGCCCAGCACCCGCATCGCGTCGATCTCCTCGCGGATGGTGCGGGCGCCGAGGTCGGCGCAGATGGCCGTGGCGCCGGCACCGGCGACCACGAGCACAGTCACCACGGGACCCAACTGGGTGATGGTGCCGAAGGCAGTACCCGCGCCCGACAGATCGGCTGCGCCGATCTCACGCAGAAGAATATTGAGAGTGAAGGCCACCAGCACCGTGAACGGGATGGCCACCAACAGCGTGGGAACCAGCGAGACGCGGGCAATCATCCAGGTCTGGTCGAGGAATTCCTTGAGCTGGAAGGGTCGACGAAAGATCTTGGCAAAAGTGTCCAAGGACATCTCGACGAAACCGCCAACGGCCCGGGCGGGAACCGCAAGCTGTTCGATCAACCTGGACTCCGTTCTCGGGGCACTGGGGCGGGGAAATTTCGCGGAAACTCGCGTTAGCGAAAAATTGACGGCCACATGTCGTGGCTGTCCTCCCACCCCTTGGTCTTATTGCGCTCTTAGTGAGCCGGATCATATTAACTAGAACATGTTCGCACTGTCAAAGAATTCAAATTATCGGCTTCAACAGCAGTTTTCCCAGCTCAGGACAGCTGGGGTCAACCCTCGAATAGAACGCGTTCCAGTGCCGTTGAGTGGCCCTCAACGAGACCGTCAGTCTCGCGAGGCCATCAGCTCGGTGGCCGAGAATCCACGCTCGAGGTCACGATCAGCAAAGTATTCGTGCAGTGCCCCGCTGAGCTCGGCCGGGTTCCAGGCAGCGGAGTCCGCAGTGAAATGCATCTCTGCCGTGGGGGGCGCGACCAACGTGACAGTTGGACCATAGACGATGAACAGCTGACCGTTGACGGCTTCGGACGCGGGCGCGGCCAGGAATCGCACAAGGGTGACGACGTGATCGGTCGACAGCGGGTCGACCTGTCCGTCGGCCACTTCGGGTGCGTCGCCGAAGACGCCTGCGGTCATGGCCGTGCGGGCCCGCGGCGCGATCGCGTTGGCCCGTACGCCGAAGCGCTCCAGAGCCCGGGCCGCCGACACCGTGAGCGCCGTGATGCCCGCCTTGGCGGCTCCGTAGTTGGGCTGACCGACCGGACCTGACAGTCCGGCCTCCGACGAGGTGTTGATGATCCGGCCGTAAACCGTGCCATCCCCCGCCTTGGCCTTGTTGCGCCAGTAGACCGCGGCATTCCGGGTCAGCAGGAAGTGACCGCGCAGGTGCACCGCGATGACCGCGTCCCACTCCTCGTCGCTCATGTTGAACAGGATCCGGTCGCGGGTGATACCTGCGTTGTTGACGACGATGCCGAGGCCGCCCAGACCGTCGGCGGTGGCGACCAGCTCATCGGCGGTCGAGCGCGCGCTGATGTCTCCGGCAACCGCGACGCCCTTGGCGCCGGCGGCCGCGATCTCGTCGAGCACATCAGAGGCGTCCAGCGCGGCGGCCATGTCGTTGACCACCACGGTCGCCCCGGCCTTGGCCAGGCCGATGGCTTCGGCACGGCCCAAGCCCGCGGCCGCGCCTGTGACCACGGCCACTTTTCCGGACAGATCGATCTGAGCGTCGTCGGTCATTTATGAATACCTCTAGTCTTTTCGGATCAGGGCTGCACGGGGGCATTCGGCGATGGACTGCTCGGCCAGATCCTCCTGGTCGGCAGGCACCGGATCGGACTTGACCACGGCATAGTCGTCGTCGTCAAGGTCGAACAAATCGGGGGCAATACCCACGCAGACCGCATTGCCTTCGCAGCGATCACGGTCAACTTCTACTCGCATAGCGACCTCCTCACGACGTGTGCACGCACGGGGCTGCGGGCGTGCAGCCACAGAATACGACCACACCTGACGGATACCAGTCAGACACCGGCCTGGATCCTAAGACTAGAACGTGTTACAACCAGGTGAGAACTCAGGTCTAACAAGCAGTGAGGATGCAGCGCAATGCGGATCGGTTACACCCCTGAGCAGGAGGAGCTGCGCCGCGAGTTGCGCGCTTACTTCGCCAAATTGATGACGCCCGAACGGGTCGAGGCTCTCAGCTCGTCCGAGGGCGAGATGGGACGCGGCAACGTCTACCGCGACACCGTCGCGCAGATGGGCAAGGACGGCTGGCTGACGCTGAGCTGGCCAGAAGAGTTCGGCGGCCAGGCCCGCCCACCGATGGATGGGTTGATCTTCACCGACGAGGCCGCGATCGCCGGTGCGCCGGTGCCGTTCCTGACCATCAACAGCGTCGCGCCGACGATCATGCACTTCGGCACCGAAGAACAGAAGAAGTTCTTCCTGCCCAAGATCGCCGCGGGCGAGCTGCACTTCGCGATCGGTTACTCCGAGCCCGGTGCGGGCACCGACCTGGCGGCCCTGCGGACCACCGCAGTCCGCGACGGCGATGACTATGTGGTCAACGGCCAGAAGATGTGGACTTCGCTCATCGCCTACGCCGACTACGTGTGGCTGGCCGTGCGCACCAACCCTGAAGCCAAGAAGCACCGCGGCATCTCGATGCTGATCATGCCGACCACGGCCGAGGGTTTCTCCTGGACGCCGGTGCACACCATGTCCGGCGTCGACACCAGCGCCACCTACTACCAGGACGTGCGCATCCCGGCCACCAACCTGGTCGGTGAGGAGAATGCCGGCTGGAAGCTCGTGACCAACCAGCTCAACCACGAGCGCGTCGCGCTGGTGTCCTCACAGCCGATCTATGTCGCGCTCGACGGGGTCCGCGAGTGGGCCCAGAACACCAAGGACGTGCACGGCAAGCGGATCATCGACTCCGAGTGGGTGCAGCTCAACCTGGCCCGGGTGCACGCCAAGGCCGAGGTTCTCAAGCTGATCAACTGGGAGCTGGCCTCGGCCACGTCCGCCCCCTCACCCGCGGATGCGTCGGCGGCCAAGGTGTACGGCACCGAATTGGCCACCGAGGCCTACCGCCTGCTGATGGAGGTGCTGGGCACCGCGGCGACGTTGCGCCCGGACAGCGCGGGCGCGCTGCTGCGTGGCCGCATCGAGCGGTTCCACCGCTCGGCGCTGATCCTGACCTTCGGCGGGGGCACCAACGAGATTCAGCGTGACATCATCGGCATGGTCGCGCTCGGCCTGCCCCGAGTGAACCGGTAAGGACGGCACACCAATGGATTTCAAGACGACCGAAGCGGCCGCCGACCTCGGTGGCCTGGTGCGCACGATTACCGAATCGGTGTGCACGCCCGAACGTCAGCGTGAGCTCGACGGCCTCGAGCAGCGTTTCGACGCCGACCTGTGGGCCAAGCTGGTCGAGGCCGACGTGCTGTCGGCCGCGGCGCCCGAGTCGGTGGGCGGCGGTGGTTTCGGCGTGCTGGAGCAGGCCGCCGTGCTGACCGCGCTGGGCCGCCAGTTGGCCGCCGTGCCCTACCTGGATTCGGTGGTGTTGGGCGCGGGCGCGCTGGCCGCGTTCGGGTCCGAGGAGCTGCGCACCGAGTGGGCGGCGCCTGCGGTGGCCGGCGGCAAGATCCTCGCGGTGGCCCTCGACGGCGAGATGGGTCAGGGCCCGGTGCAAGCTCAGGCTGACGGTCCTGGGTACAAGCTCACCGGCACCCGCACCCAGGTGAACTACGGGCCGATCGCCGACGCGTTCCTGGTTCCGGCCGAAACCGATTCCGGGGTCAGTGTTTTCCTGGTTTCCGGTGATGATCCGGGCGTGACGGTCAGCGTGCTGAGCACCACCGGCAAGGGCAGTGTCGCCCATCTGGAGCTGCAGGCCACCACCGTGGACGCGGCACGCGTCGTCGGTGGGGCTGAGGTCGCGGAGTGGCTCACCACGCACGCGACCCTGGGCCACAGCGCCTTCCAGCTCGGTGTGCTGGAGCGGGTGCTGGAGCTGACGTCCGAGTACGCCCGCGAGCGCGAGCAGTTCGACCGACCGATCGGCAGCTTCCAGGCCGTCTCGTCGCGACTGGCCGACGGCTACATCGACGTCAAGGGCCTGCGTCTGACGCTGACCCAGGCGGCGTGGCGGTTGTCCGAAGATCTGCCTGCCGACATCGATGTCGCCAGCGCGGCGTTCTGGGCTGCCGAGGCGGGTCATCGCGTCGCACACACCGCCGTGCACGTGCACGGTGGTGTCGGCATCGACATGGACCACCCGGTGCACCGGTACTTCCTGGCCGCCAAGCAGACCGAGTTCGGGGTCGGCGGGGCCACCGGGCAGCTGCTGAGCATCGGCCGCGAACTCGCCGACACCCCGGTCTAGGGATGGGGGGTCCAACCGTCGATCCGACAGTCTCCGAGCTGCTGGTCCCGCTGGCCGACGTCACTGACCGTGGTGTCTACCAAGAGGATTCGTTCGTCAGCTGGGCTGACCATATCGCCGCCGGGGCGCAACTCGCCGCGGCGCTGCGGGCACGGTTGGACCCCGCCAAGCCTCCGCATGTCGGGGCGTTACTGGGCAACACCACGTTCTTCTCCAGCCTGTTGGTGGGTGCCAGCCTGAGCGGGCTGGTGCCCGTCGGGCTCAACCAGACCCGCCGCGGCGAGGCACTGGCCCGCGACATCGCCAAGGCCGACTGCCAGCTGGTGCTGACCGACAACCCCGACGCCGTCCCGGCCGGGGTGGACTTCATCGATGTCGAATCTGCCGGGTGGGCAACCGAACTCGCGTCGTACCGGGACACCCCGGTGACGTTCGCCGACGTGTCGGCCGACGACCTGTTCATGCTCATCTTCACCTCGGGAACGAGCGGTGATCCCAAGGCCGTCCGGGTCACCCATGACAAGGTGGCCTTTCCGGGCCGGATGCTGGCCGACCGCTTCGGGCTGGGGCCGGGCGACACCGTGTACCTGTCGATGCCGCTGTTCCATTCCAATGCGATCATGGCGGGCTGGGCCGTCGCGGCCGCTGCCGGTGCGTCGATTGCGTTGCGGCGCAAATTCTCCGCATCCGGATTCATCCCCGACATTCGGCGCTTCGGCGCCACCTATGCCAACTACGTCGGCAAGCCGTTGTCCTACATCCTGGCCACCGATCCGGCACCCGACGATGCCGACAACTCGTTGAAGATCCTCTACGGCAACGAGGGGTCGGCGCGTGACCTGAGCCGGTTCGCCGAGCGGTTTGGCGTGACCGTGGTCGACGGATTCGGTTCCAGCGAGGGCGGTGTGGCGATCGCCCGCACCCCCGACACCCCCGAAAGCGCCCTCGGCCCGCTCACCGATCAGGTGGCGATCGTCGATGTGGACACCGGTGAACCGTGTGCGCCCGGTGTGGTCGGCGAGTTGGTGAACCCGACGGGGGCCGGCTGGTTCCGTGGCTACTACAACGATCCCGACGCCGAGGCGGCCCGGATGGCCGGCGGCGTCTACCACACCGGCGATCTGGCCTACCTCGACGAGGACGGCTACGCACACTTCGCCGGGCGACTCGGTGACTGGATGCGGGTGGACGGCGAGAATCTGGGTACCGCACCGATCGAGCGAATCCTGTTGCGCTACCCCGACGTTGCCGAGGTTGCCGTGTACCCGATCCCCGACCCCGATGTGGGTGATCAGGTGATGGCCGCACTGGTCCTGGGGGCGGGCGCACCGTTTGATGCAGAGAAGTTCCGCGCCTTCCTGGCTGAGCAGCCCGACCTGGGGCCCAAGCAGTGGCCGTCCTATGTGCGCGTCGGCGCCGCGTTGCCGCGCACCGAGACGTTCAAGGTGATCAAGCGGCAACTCTCCGCGGAGGCCACCGAGTGCGCTGACCCGGTCTGGCCGATCTCCCGCTAGCCTTCTTCGCGCTGTCACCCCGGGCGGTCGTACCGCTACCCCTTTCGATACCATCGGCATCGAAATATGGGAGGCGCAGCATGCATATCGCAGTAACCGGCGGCACCGGCTATCTCGGCGCCCACACCGTTCGAGGCCTGCTCGCCGCGGGACACCGCATCCGACTGCTGGTCGCACCGGGATGCGGTGACGACGAGGTGATCGGTCATCTTGCCGCGCTCGGCGAGATGTCCCTGCTCGAGGGCGACATCCGCGACGTCGACACCGTCAGGAGACTGCTCTCGGGCTGCGACGCGCTGATTCACGCCGCGGGCATCGTCGGCACCGACCAACGCCGGGAAAAGTTGATGTGGGAGATCAACGCACACGCAACCGAGGCCGTGCTGAACCGCGCCGTCGAGTTCGGGCTCGATCCCATCGTCTCGGTCAGCAGTTACAGCTCACTGTTCCCGCCGCCGAACGGGGTGATCTCCGCCGACACCCCGCCGGCACCGGGCCGCAGCCCGTATGCGCAGACGAAGGCGTATGCCGATCGGGTCGCCCGGCGGTTGCAGGACGCCGGGGCACCCGTGGTGGTCACCTACCCGTCGAGCGTGGTGGGCCCGGCGTACTTCACCGCCGCCGGGGTTACCGAGCGCGGCTGGGCGCCAATCGCCAAGGCCGGTGTGGCGCCACGGATGACCGGCGGCATGCAGATGATCGATGTGCGTGACGTAGCGCTGGTGCATGAGCGGCTGATGTCCCCCAGGCGGGGCCCCAAGCGGTATGTCTGCGGTGGCGTGATGGTGTCCTTCAACGAGATGATCGACGTGCTCGAAGAGGGAGCCGGGAGCAAGATCCGCCGAATCCCTGTGCCGGCGAGCCTTTTCCGCGGCATCGGCTGGTGCTCGGATCTGCTCGGCGGGGTCCTGCCGCTCGGCGACGGGATCAGCTACGAGGCGGCCATGCTGCTCACCGCCGCCACCCCGACCGACGACAAGAGCACGCTCACCGATCTGGGGATCGATGCCTGGCGTTCGCCGCAGGCAGCGATGCTGGCCTCATTCGGCCGGTGACACCCCCAGCGCGCGGCTGAGCAGCCGCACCAGGCGCTGCTGCAGTTCGGGTGAATCGTCGTCAGTGGCCACCGTGGTAGTGAACAACGCCGCCCCGGCCGCCAGGGAAAGCACAGCCTTCGCGTCCGATTGGGTCCCGTAACCCTTGGCCGCGAACATCTCGATCGCCGGCCCGCTGAACCCTTCCCACAGCGCCTTGCGCATCGCATCGTTCTCACGCAGCGCCAGCAGCAGCCCGGGCACCGCCTCGCTCACGTCCGGGCGGCTGAACAATTGATGGCTGCCGCGCACCACCCAATCGATCCAGCCGGCCAGGTCGGTATCGGAAAACGGTGACATATCGGGTGCTTCGCCGAGTATCGCGTGCAGCACCAGTTCCGCTTTCGACGACCAGCGCCGGTTCAGGCTGGACCTGCCCACCCCGGAGCGGGCCGCAACCAGCCGAACGCTGAGATCGTCCCAGCCCACCTCGACCAGCAACTCACGGGTGACCGCGAGCACCCGCTCGTCGATCGAGACATCACGTGGTCGGCCGGCCATTCCCCGATTCAACCGCATAAACCGCGCGGGTAGCGTCGGGGACGTGGGCTACCGCGAACAGGATCCGCCGCCACACCTGCTCGAGCTCGTGGAGTGCCAGTGGGTCCGCACCGGTCCGGCCGAACCTGGCCGGATTCTTCCCGACGGCTGCATGGACCTGATCCAGATGGCCGACAGGATCGTCGTCGCCGGCCCCGACACCACGGCGTTCGTCGCTGCCGGGAGTCAGGACCCGGTGCAGGGGTTACGGTTTCGTCCAGGCGCCTTGCCCCGTCTACTCGGCGTCCCGGCGTCCGAACTGTGCAACACCCGAGTCGACCTACGCGAACTGCGCACAATCGCCCGGGACGGTTCACTCGAAGAGCTCGCCGCAACGCTGGCCTCGCAGCAGCCTCGCGCCGATACGGCCCCGTGGCCGCTGCCCGCGCTTCGTGAAGTCACGCGCCGGCTCGCGGCCGGGGAATCGGTCAGTGCAACGGCAAGGCATGTCGGTTGGTCGGACCGAACGATGCAACGGCAGTGCGCGGCGGTCTACGGATACGGGCCGGCCACACTGCGGCGCATCCTCCGCTTCCGCCGAGCGGTGCGACTCCTCGACAGCGGACTGGCACCGGCCACCGTCGCAGCCCAGGCCGGCTATGCCGATCAGCCGCACCTGCACCGCGAAGTTCGCACCCTCGCCGGGGTGCCGTTACGTCAGCTATCCAGCGCCGCAAACAGATCCACCGAGGTACCGTCGGGATCTTCGACCGTGGCATAACGGTGACCCCAGGGTGCGTCGTAGGGCTTGAGCGTCCGCGGATGGCCGGCAGCGGTGAGCCGCTCATAGAGTTCGTCGACCTCGGCGGGCGAGTCGAGCCCGAACGCCAGCGCCACCCGACCGCGCCCGGTCGGGGGCACCCAGCCGGGATGCATGCCGGCGATCACCTCCTCGGTGTCGAACGCGAGCCGGTTGCCGCCGGGCAGCGTCACCTCGACATGCGGACCTTCGGGTTGGGGGACTTCCAGGCCGAGCAGCCGGTAGAAATCCAGGGATCGGTGCAAGTCTTTGGCGACGATCTCGATGATCGCCGAAGTCAGGTTCAAGGCCATACCCGCAGGTTAGATGCGCAGGCGGCGCGGATCTTGAACGAATCGGACAACCGCGGGCAGTAGCGTCGAAAACGAGCGGAAGGACAGGGCATGAGGCTGCAGGGCAAAACCGCGATCGTCACCGGCGGTGCGGGCGGGATCGGACGCGGTATCGTGCGGGCCTTCGTCAAGGAGGGCGCCCAGGTACTGATCGTCGACATCAACGACGAGGCCGGCAACGCGCTGCAATCCGAACTCGGCGATGCCACCAGCTATCTCGGCATCGACATCTCCCAGCAGCCGGCCGCGGCGCAGATCTGCGCTGCCGCCGTCGACGCCTTCGGATCGGTGAGCGTGCTGGTCAACAACGCGCACGCGTCGCGGCAGGCCCCGTTGCTGGACACCACCCAGGAGATGCTGGACCTGTCCTTCGACACCGGCTTCTACCCGACCTGGTGGCTGATGCAGGCCTGCCACTCCCAGCTCAAGGCCAGCGGCGGGTCGGTGATCAACTTCGCCTCCGGCGCCGGCATAGAGGGCCAGGCCAACCAGGCGTCCTACGCCGCGGCCAAGGAGGCAATTCGGGCGATCAGTCGGGTGGCGGCCAACGAATGGGCGGCCGACGGCATAAACGTCAACCTGATCTCCCCGCTGGCGTTGACCGAGGGCGTCAAGGCCTACCTCGCGGCCAATCCTGGCATCGAAGAGAAGCTGCTGGCCGGCACCCCGATGCACCGGTTCGGCGACCCCGAGGCAGACATCGGTCGGGTCGCGGTGTTCCTGGCCAGCGAGGACGCCCGCTACATGACCGGGCAGACCCTGATGGTCGACGGCGGAACCATCAAGCTGCGCTGAGCGGCGTTGTGACCATCCCGGCCGCCGAGTAGGTTGGTGCCAACCATTGTTACTCGCCAGTAGGGAGGGCTGTAATGCCTGCTCCATCCGCTGCGGATTTCGCTCGCCTGCGCGCGCTCGTCGCGATCGACGACATCGGCGCCCGGCAGTCCAAGCCGATCGACGAGGTCTTCACCGGCAAGGAACTGACCACCATCCCGATCGGTACCGCCGAAGACGTGACCGCCGCCTTCGTCAAAGCCCGTGCCGCGCAGGCACAGTGGGCGAAGCAGTCGGTGAAGGAACGCGCCGACGTCATCAAGCGGTTCGGCGCACTGCTCGCCAAGAATCGCGACTTCCTGATGGATGTGGCCCAGGCCGAGACCGGCAAGGCCCGCTCAGCCGCGCAGGAAGAGATCGTCGACATGATCTTGAACGCGAGCTACTACGCGCGCGAGGCAGCCCGGCTGCTCTCGACGAAACGGGTACAGGGCCTGCTGCCGGGATTCGTCAAGACCGTGGTCAACCACCACCCCAAGGGCGTCATCGGCGTCATTTCGCCGTGGAATTACCCCATGACCCTGTCCATCTCGGATTCCATCCCGGCCCTGCTTGCCGGCAATGCCGTGGTGGTCAAGCCGGACAGCCAGACGCCGTACTGCACGTTGGCCAACGCCGAGCTGCTGTATCAGGCGGGTCTGCCGCGCGATCTGTTCGCGGTGGTTCCCGGGCCCGGGTCAGTGGTCGGCACCGCGATCGTCGAGAACTGCGACTACATGATGTTCACCGGTTCGACGGCCACCGGGCGGGCACTGGCCGAGCAGTGCGGTCGCCGGTTGATCGGGTTCTCCGCGGAACTCGGCGGCAAGAACCCGATGATCGTCACCAAGGGCGCCAACCTGAAGGTGGCCGCCAAGGCCGCCACCCGCGCCTGCTTCTCCAATGCCGGTCAGCTGTGTATCTCGATCGAGCGGATCTACGTCGAGCGGGAGGTCGCCGACGAGTTCACCGCCAAGTTCGCCGAGCAGGTGCGCAACATGAACCTGTCGGCGGCCTACGACTTCACCGCCGATATGGGCAGCCTGATCTCCGAAGATCAGATCAAGACCGTGTCCGGCCACGTCGACGACGCAAAAGCCAAGGGCGCCAAGGTGGTTGCCGGTGGCAACGCACGCCCCGACCTCGGCCCGCTGTTCTTCGAGCCGACCGTGCTGTCCGGCGTCACCGACGAGATGGAGTGCGCGCGCAACGAGACCTTCGGCCCGCTGGTGTCGATCTACCCGGTCGATTCCGTCGCCGAGGCCGTCGAGAAGGCCAACGACACCGAGTACGGCCTCAACGCGAGTGTGTGGGCGGGATCGAAGTCCGAAGGTGAGAAGATCGCCGCACAGATCAGCTCCGGCACCGTCAACGTCGACGAAGGTTATGCCCTGGCATTCGGCAGCACCGCGGCCCCGATGGGCGGTATGAAGGCCTCCGGGGTCGGACGCCGCCACGGTGCCGACGGGATCCTCAAGTACACCGAGTCGCAGACCGTCTCCACCGCGCGGGTGATCAATCTCGATCCGCCGCTGGGGATCTCGCAGACGTTCTGGCAGAAGGCACTCACCCCGATGATCCGGGCGCTGCAGAAACTGCCCGGCCGCTAGTTTCCCAGCGCGAGCAGACGCGGAAGTACCCGAAACTGCGGGCTTACGGGTACCTACGTGTCTGTTCGCCAGAAAGAATCAGCCCCGGCCGGCCGGCTACACGCAGACTCAGCTTCCGGCGATGCCGTCCAGGCGCTTGGTGGCAGCTTCGAAACCGCTCACCAGCTCGGCGATGATATCGGCGGCCGGCCGGATCTCGTTCATCCGGCCTACGACCTGACCCACCGGCATCGCGACCGCGGTCGGGTCATCGGACTGGCTCATCCGCTGATGCGCCTCACCGACCAGGATGTTCTGCAGCGGCATCGGCAGCGGTTCGGGGGCGTCCGGTGCATCCCAGGCGTCGGTCCAGCGGCTCTTCAGGATCCGGGCGGGCTTGCCGGAGTAGATCTTTCGGCGCACGGTGTCGGCGGAGGTGGCGTTCAGCAATGCCTCCTGGATCACCGAGGCACCCGACTCGCGACGCACACCCAGGTCGTATTCGGCCGCCGTGAGGAACGCCGAACCCATCCACACACCCTGAGCACCGAGCGCCAGGGCCGCGGCCACCTGCCTGCCGCTGCCGATCCCGCCTGCAGCGAGCACCGCGGCCTTACCGTCGACTGCGTCGACGATTTCCGGCCACAACACCACCGAGCCGATCTCACCGGTGTGCCCTCCGGCCTCATGTCCCTGGGCGATCACGATGTCGACTCCGTTCGCGACATGGCTGAGCGCATGCTTCGCGCTGCCGGCCAGCGCGGCCACCGGGACACCTGCCTTGTGGACCTGCTCGATGACGTCGTTGGGCGGCGAACCCAGCGCGTTGGCGATCAGCTTGATCGGATGGCGCAACGCCACCTCGACATGGCTTCGCGCCACCGAGTGCAGCCAGCCCAGCACACCGGTGTTGTGCTCACCCTCCTCGGGAAGAGGCGGAACGCCAAGATCGGCAAGGGTTTTCGCGACGAAGTCCCGGTGAGCCTGCGGGATGAGCTTGTCGATGTCGACGGCGCTGCCCTCGGTCGGGATCTTGTTGGGCATCACCACGTCGACGCCGTACGGCTTACCGTCGGTGTTGGCGTCCATCCACGACAGCACGTTTTCCAACTCGTCGGGATCGTTGAACCGCACGCACCCCAGCACTCCCAGACCGCCGGCCCGGGTGACCGCCGCGGCCACCTTTTCCGACGGGGTGAAGACGAAGATCGGGTATTCGACCCCGAACCGTTCGCAAAGGTCGGTCTTCACGACTTGGCTCCGACGTGATTGGCGTGCACCTCGTCAGCCGCACGCTCCTCGGTGGTGTCCTTGGCCCAGCGGTAGTCAGGCTTGCCCGCAGGCGAACGCTTAACCTCGTCGACCAGCCACAGGCTGCGCGGCACCTTGTATCCCGCGATCTCGCTGCGCACGAACGTGTCGAGATCGGCCAGGGTCGGACGCGCACCCTCGCGTGCCTGCACCACCGCGGCGACGTGCTGACCGAAACGCTCGTCGGGCACACCGACCACGAGCGCGTCGAACACGTCCGGGTGGCCCTTCAGCGCGGCCTCGACCTCTTCGGGGTAGATCTTCTCGCCGCCGGAGTTGATCGACACCGAGCCGCGGCCCAGCATGGTCACGCTGCCGTCGGCCTCGACCTCGGCATAGTCACCCGGGATGGCATAGCGGACCCCGTTGAAGGTCCGGAAGGTCTCGGCGGTCTTCTTCTCGTCCTTGAAGTAACCGACCGGGATGTGACCGCACTTGGCGATGATGCCGCGCACGCCCGAGCCCGGGACCACCTCGTTGCCGTCCTCGTCGAGCACCTTGGTGTTCTTGTCGATCGTCACCCGCGGGCCGCCGGTGTGGCTCTGCCCCTTGGCCACCACGGAGGTACCGCCGAAACCGGTCTCCGACGAGCCGATCGAGTCGGTGATGATCCGGTTGGGCAGCAGCTCCAGGAACTTCTCCTTGAGGCTCGTGGAGAACAGGGCCGCGGTGCTGGCCAACAGGAACAGCGACGACAGGTCGTACTCGTTACCCGCATCCTGGTGGGCCAGCAGCGCATCGAGCAGCGGCCGGGCCATCGCGTCACCGGTGAAGAACAGCAAGTTGACCTTGTGCTCGTGGATCATCCGCCACGCCGCGTCGGCGTCGAACTCCGGCATCAGCACCACGGTGTGGCCGGTGAACAGGGCCATCCAGGTGGCCGACTGGGTCGCGCCGTGGATCATCGGCGGAATGGGCAGCCGGATCATCGGCGGGTTGGCGACGGCCTGCTTGGACAGGTCGTATTCGTCGGCGACGGGCTCGCCGGTGGCGAAGTCGGTGCCGCCGAACAGCACCCGGTAGATGTCCTCATGACGCCACATGACGCCCTTGGGGAAGCCGGTGGTGCCGCCGGTGTAAAGCAGGTAGATGTCGTCCTCGCTGCGCGGGCCGAAGTCACGCTCGGGTGAGTGCTCGGCGATGGCCGAGTAGAACTCAACGCCGCCGTAGCGCTGGAAGTCGTCATCTGACCCGTCTTCCACCACCAGGACGGTCTTCACATTCGGGGTCTCCGGCAGGACGTTGTCCACCCGGTCGGCGTAGCGGCGCTCATGGATCAGCGCCACCATGTCCGAGTTCTCGAACAGGTACTTCAGCTCGCCCTCGACATAGCGGAAGTTGACATTGACCAGGATCGCGCCGGCCTTCACGATGCCCAGCATCCCGATGACGATCTCGATGCGGTTGCGACAGTAGAGGCCGACCTTGTCGTCCTTCTTGACGCCCTGGGCGATCAGGTAGTGGGCCAAACGGTTGGCCTTCTCCTCCAACTGCGCATAGGTCAGCTGTTCGTCGCCACAAATCAGGGCAACACGGTCAGGCACAGCGTCGATGGCATGCTCGGCAAGATCCGCAATATTCAGAGCCACAGAACCTAAACTAGAACGTGTTACATTTCGAGACAAGTCTGGGTTGGAAATGCATAGGAGCTGGCACCCGTGAGCGATACCGAAAAAGGTCCCGACGCCCTCATTGAGCAGCGCGGACACACGCTGATCCTGACATTGAACCGGCCCGAGGCGCGGAACGCGCTTTCCACCGAGATGCTCTCGATCATGGTCGAGGCCTGGGACCGCGTCGACAACGATCCGGAGATCCGCACCTGCATCCTCACCGGCGCCGGCGGGTACTTCTGCGCGGGCATGGACCTCAAGGGCGCGACCAAGAAGCCGCCGGGCGATTCGTTCAAGGACGGCAGCTACGACCCGTCACGTATCGACGGTCTGCTCAAGGGCCGTCGGCTCACCAAGCCGCTGATCGCCGCGGTCGAGGGCCCGGCCATCGCCGGCGGCACCGAGATCCTGCAGGGCACCGACATCCGGGTGGCCGGCGAGAGCGCCAAGTTCGGCATCTCCGAAGCCAAGTGGAGCCTGTACCCGATGGGCGGCTCGGCGGTCCGCCTGGTACGCCAGATTCCCTACACCATCGCGTGCGACATGCTCTTGACCGGACGGCACATCACCGCCGCCCAGGCCCTGGAGTACGGCCTGATCGGTCACGTCGTTCCCGATGGCACTGCGCTGGAGAAGGCCCTGGAGATCGCCGAGGTGATCAACAACAACGGCCCGCTGGCCGTGCAGGCGATCCTCAAGACCATCCGCGAGACCGAGGGCATGCACGAGAACGAGGCGTTCAAGCCCGACACCGCCAACGGCATCCCGGTATTCCTGTCCCAGGACGCCAAGGAAGGCCCGCTGGCCTTCAAGGAGAAGCGCGCGCCCAAGTTCCAGATGCGCTGATTCGTGGCGCGGCCACCGGTGCCGGCACTGTTCTAGCCTGCGGCCGGCACAGACCGCCGTCGTCGCGATTTCGCCCCCGCCAACTGTCCTCGTCGTGGCACTGAGCAGCTCTATACTCGTGCCAACTTTGCCGGGACGGGAGCCGGGCATGCCTGAACGCGATGAGGCGTCTGCGCCGACCGCCGACAACTCGGTACGCCGTGGCCTGTTACTGCAACTCGCCCTGCGAATGCTCATGGCGATGTTCATCGGTGTGGCCCTGCTGTCGCAGCCTCCGCACTCGAGCCTGTGGCTGCACCGGGCAATTTTCGCCGGCTACGTCGCGGCGGTCTCGGTGTGGAGCTGGTGGGCGCTGCGCTCTGCCGATCGGTTGGGCGGAGGAACCCGGCGATCGGTGGCGCTGCTCATGCTGTGCGTGGATCTCCTTGCGGTAGCGATCATTTCAATGGAGACCGGGATCAGTTCGGCAGAGACCTGGACCTCCGGCGTGGTACAGCACGGGCTTTTCCTGATCCCGCTGATCGCGGCAGCGCAGCTCGATCCCGTTGTCAGCGCCGCGATCGCGGTCCCAACGGTGGTCACATTCTTTGTGGTGAGCTGGGTCGACAAGGCCGCCAACGGCAATGAGCCCTGGGGGTCGATCCTGGCGCGGACCGCCGTGCTGTTCGGCTTGGCTGCCGGGTCCGTCGCGTTGTCGTGGATTCAGCAATCAAGAACCAGGACCATCACCAGCCTGGCCCTGGAGCGGGCCCGCCTGCTCGAAGAAGTGATCAGCCTGGAGAAGCGCGAACGCCAATCGCTTTCCGAACGCCTGCACGATGGTGCGCTCCAGTACGTGCTGGTGGCGCGACGCGATATGGAGGAGGTCCGGGACGGATCGGTCGACGGGATGGACCGCGTCGACTTCGCCTTGGCGGAGTCCTCCCGCCTGCTGCGTGACGTGGTCCGTGAACTGCATCCCGAAGTCTTGGCCCGGGCCGGCCTCAAAGCGGCGATGACCTCACTTGCCGACGGCATCGCGACGCGCACCAACCTCGCAGTCCAGTTGGACGCCGACAGCTGGCCCGACGACTTACGCACCGACGCCGATCACCTGATCTACAGTGCAGCTCGGGAATTCTCGACGAACGCCATCAAGCACGCGCAGGCCGACAATCTACGGTTCACCTTGGGGTACAACGGCATTCAGGCCGCATTGCACATCGCAGACGACGGCGTTGGCATTCCACCGGAGCGTCTGGCGCAAAGCGTCGAAGACGGCCACATCGGGTTCGCCTCGATTTGCGCCAAGGTTCTGGCTGCGGGCGGCACATTCGTGGTCGCGGGCGCGCCCGGAACCACCGTGTCGATTTCGGTGCCCGCGAAGTGCACCACCGACGCGAACCTCCAGATGAAGTAGTCGTTGCCGCAAAACTGAGGCCCCGCTCGATGTTTCGAGCGGGGCCTCAGTGTCAAGCCGTCAATGCAGCGCTAGCGCCAGTGCCCGGGCGGACGCGGTCCCCAATGTCCGGGCGGGGGCGGCGGCGGACCCCACGGCCGTGGCGGCTGTCCCTTATACCGATCTGACGCAGCCGACGAAGAGGATAGTGGAGATCATGGTGGACGCCGTTGCCATAAAAAAAATCTTCTCTAGAGCTGTAGTGCTAGCGTGACGGGCAACGGCGGAGCGGGCGGTGAGAACAGTGGAGCCGGTCCGCCGAACTGCAGGCTCGCCGGCGCCGGACCGGCCATTGGCTCTGCGCTGGCTTGAGCCGCCATACCCACGGCCCCGGCGAACAGCGCCCCGCTCACCAGCAACCCACTCAACACACTTCGCCCAGGTAAATGTCGTGCCATCTCGTGCACTCCTCTAGTCGTCGCGTCATCCCCCGATATTGCGAGACTATCTAATTAGGCTAGCTAGGCGAAACTCGTGAGACCGTTACACAGCGGATGCTTAACCAACGCATAGGGATACACAGCAGGCGATACACCAAGGGACGCTGGGCGCCGCGTCTGTGCTGAGCCCCAGCCGCTAAGCCCCGACCGGAGCGCTCGGAGTGAACACGACCGGCATCGATTCCGGGCCGCTGACGAAGTTGGCCGGACGCAACGGCAACTGATTGTCGTCGGCCAACCGCAGATCGGGCAGCCGTTCGAGCAACCGTTCGAGCATCAGGCGCAGCTCCAGGCGGGCCAGTTGATTACCCAGGCAGAAATGTGTCCCGAATCCGAAAGCCAAGTGACTGTTGGGGTTTCGATCGATGCGGAATTCGTCAGGATTCTCGAAAACGGCTTCGTCGAAGTTGGCCGACTCGAACATCAGCATGATCTTCTCGCCGGACTTCAAGTCTGTTCCATGGAAGGTGGTGTCGGCGGTCAGGGTGCGGCACATGTTCTTGACCGGTGAGGTCCAGCGCAGGGCTTCCTCGATCGCGCCGGGCAACAGGGACTGATCAGCGACCAGCCTGTCCCACTGATCCCGGTGCCGCAGCAGCTGATCGGTCCCACCCGAGAGCGTGTGGCGCGTGGTCTCGTCGCCGCCGATGAGGATCAGCAGCGTCTCCATGACGATCTCGTCATCGCTCATCTTCTGCCCCTCGACCTCGGCATTCACCAGGATCGAGAACAGGTCATCGGTCGGCTCGGCGCGGCGCTTGGCGATCACCTCCATGGTGAACGCGGTGTAGGCGGCAAATGTCTCCATCAGCATGTTGATGGCCGTCTCGTCGAGATGCGAACTCAGCCCGCAGACCAGGTCATCCGACCATTTCAGCAGCATGTCCCGCTCGGTGGGCAACACACCGAGCATGTCACCGATCACCGCCATCGGCAGCGGGGCGGCGATATCGCGGACGAAATCGCATTCCCCGCGTTCACACACCGCATCGATGAGGGTGTCGCACAGGCTCACGATCGAGGGCACCTTGTCCATCACGCGCTTGCGGGTGAAGCCGGAATTGACCAGCTTGCGGCGCAACACATGTGCCGGATCGTCCATGTCGATCATGTACGGCATGCCGGGCTGATCGGGGCGGATCCCACCGGCGCTGGAGAACAGCTCGGGGTTGCGCTCGGCATCGAGCACCGCCTGGTAGCTGGCCGCGGCGGCCTGACCGTTGCGGTCCCGGAACACCGGCGCGTTGGCGCGCATCCACCGGTAGGCCTCCCGCGCGCCACTGTCGGCGTAGAAGCGGCCGTCAGCCAGATCGACGTCGGGTTTGGTGGGCAGTACCTGAGTCACGAAATCTCCTTGGCGTCAGCGAACGTCATCTGCACATTGCGAACCGAACTGGACAACATCGCCCGTTTGGGCAGTCCCAGGGCCGCCAGTTCTTCGGCGTACGGGTGGTCACCGAGCCGGACCCGGGCCCCGCCCGGCCGATAGCGCACGCCGGAATTCCGCATCGTGCCTTCGGTTTCGCGCAGCACCCCGTCGAGGTGGGAGAAGGTCGACTGCACCTGTGGTTTGGCGGTGAACCGGGATGGAACGGGAAGCCCGGGTTTGAAGTCCATCCCCACCGCCAGCTTGCCGTCGATACTCACATCGAAGCTGAACGGCCTACCGTCACGAACGGTAAAGTCCGCCAAGACTTTCGGATAGCCCCAGATCTGCCGGCCGGCTGCCAGGGTGAACTCCCCGTCGACCGGCAGGTGATGCACGAAAGCGCCGGCCGAACCAAGGCCGCGCAGCCCGGCCTCCTGCGAGCCGGGCCGGTTCACCATGACGTTGGTGCCGTATTCCAGATACGGTCCGAGGTCGCCGTCGACGTAGTGCATCAGCATCAGCACGACGATCGCCCGCTGCGGCCTGCGCCGGTAGACCTGCAGACCGCTGTAGTCGATCATCCGCTGCGCGGCGCCGGCGTCCACCGAGAACATCGCCATGTGCTGTTCGGCGGTGCGAATCTGCACCGGCATGGTCAGCACGGTGCCGGCGACGGTGTGCTGCGAGGGCCCGGAAGTTGGCGCGCTGTGACTCACGCCATAAATCTAGAACCTCGAGTAGACACATCGCAAGGAAGTGTCTAGTCGTTCAGACGAGAGCGGCAAGATCCTTGATCTGCTCGACCGAGCGAGCCCCGACCACCATCATGGTCACGCCCGAAGCCTCCCAGGCCTTGATCTGCTCTTTGACGTAGTCGAGGTTACCGACGATCGCGGAGTCATCGACCAATTCGTCGGGGATGATCTTGGCGGCTTCGTCTTTCCGGTCATTGCGGAAAAGCCGGGTGACGTCGTCGACGACCTCGGCATATCCCATCCGCCGGTAGACCTCGGCGTGGAAGTTGGTGTCCTCCGAACCCATCCCACCCATGTACAGCGCCAGGTGCGGCTTCATCAGCTCCATGATCGCCGGCCGGTCGTCGGTCACCACGACCTGCGCGGTGGCACAGATCTCGAAGGTCTCCCGGGTGCGCCGAGCACCCGGCCGGGCGAATCCCTCATCGAGCCATTCGTTGTACATACCGGCGATGCGCGGCGAGTAGAAGATCGGCAGCCAGCCATCGGCAATCTCGGCGGCCATCGCGACGTTCTTGGGCCCTTCGGCACCCAGCATCACCGGGATGTCGGCACGCAGCGGATGGGTGATCGGCTTGAGGTTCTTGCCCAGCCCGGTGGTGCCCTCGCCGGTCAGCGGCAACGGGTAATGCGGGCCGTCGCTACGCACTGGGGCCTCCCGCGCCCAGACCTGACGCAGGATGTCGATGTACTCGCGGGTGCGGGCCAGCGGCTTCGGGAACTTCGCGCCGTACCAACCCTCGACCACCTGCGGGCCGGAGACGCCGAGCCCGAGGATGTGGCGGCCGCCGGACAGGTGATCCAGTGTCAGCGCAGCCATCGCGCAGGCGGTCGGGGTACGGGCGGACATCTGGATGACCGAGGTCCCCAGCCGCATGCGGGTGGTTTCCCGGCCCCACCAGGCCAGCGGGGTGTAGGCATCCGAGCCCCACGCCTCGGCGGTGAAGACGGTGTCGAAGTCCTCCGCCTCGGCGGCGGCGACAAGTTCGGCGTGGTTGGTCGGCGGCTGGGCGCCCCAATATCCGAGTTGAAGACCCAACTTCATTAGCTCGCCTTTCCACACACGGTTGAAACCATTCTTAGAACCTGTTCTACTCGATGCTGTGACCACAGGCCAAAGCAGCCCGGTGCAGATCGACAAGCATGAGCGGCCCCTCTCGGCGCCGCTGAAGCTCTCATTCGACTACACCCGTTCAGTCGGACCGCTCCTGTCCCAGTTCTTCACCGCACTACGTGATCGACGCATCGTCGGCGTACGCGGGTCGGATGGTCGGGTGCACGTACCACCCGCTGAGTATGACCCGATTACCTACGCGGCTTTGACCGAGGTCGTGCCCGTCAGCGCGGTCGGCACTGTGCAGTCCTGGACCTGGCAGTCGACGCCGCTCGGGGGTCAGCCACTGGACCGGCCGTTCGCCTGGGCGCTGATCAAACTCGACGGCGCGGACACCGCGCTGCTGCACGCCGTGGATGCCCCCGAGGGCACGCTGAAAAGTGGCGACCGCGTGCATGCCCACTGGATCGACGAGCCGGTCGGCGCGATCACCGATATCGCCTATTTCTTGCCCGGCGATACCGAAGAATCCGTGGAAGCATCGTCCAGTCCCGACGACCGCGAGCCGGTCACGGTGCAGGTGACGCCCAGCTTCATCGAGATCCAGCACACCGCATCCCTGCCCGAGACCACGTTCCTCAAGGCTCTCGAAGAAGGCAAGCTGCTCGGCGGCCGGACCAAGAAGGGCCGAGACGGCCAGCCCGGCAAGGTCTACTTCCCGCCGAAGGAAGCCGATCCCGCGACCGGGTTGGCGCTCGACGAGTTCATCGAGCTGCCGGACCAGGGCACGGTCACCACGTTCGCGATCATCAACATCCCGTTCTCCGGCCAGCGCATCAAGCCGCCCTATGTCGCGGCGTACGTGCTGCTCGACGGCGCCGACATCCCGTTCCTGCACCTGGTAACCGAGATCGACCCGGCGGACGTGCGGATGGGTATGCGCGTGCAAGCCGTGTGGAAGCCCCGCGAGGAATGGGGCCTGGGTATCGACAACATCGACTACTTCAAGCCAACCGGCGAACCCGACGCCGACTACGACTCCTACAAGCACCACCTGTAAAGGCCTGCAAATGACTGATATCGCAGTGGTGGGCTTCGCGCACGCGCCCCACGTCCGTCGCACCGACGGCACTACCAATGGCGTCGAAATGCTGATGCCGTGTTTCCACAAGCTCTATGAAGAACTCGGCCTCAAGCAGACCGATATCGGATTCTGGTGCTCGGGCTCTTCGGATTACCTTGCCGGCCGCGCATTTTCGTTCATCTCCGCGATCGACTCGATCGGCGCGATCCCGCCGATCAACGAGTCGCACGTCGAGATGGACGCGGCCTGGGCGTTGTACGAGGCCTACATCAAGCTGTTGACGGGCCAGGTGGAGACCGCGCTGGTGTACGGCTTCGGCAAGTCGTCCGCCGGCACGTTGCGCCGGGTGCTGGCCATGCAGACCGACCCCTACACCGTCGGGCCGCTCTGGCCGGACTCGGTGTCGATGGCAGGCCTGCAGGCGCGGGCCGGCCTGGATGCCGGCAAGTGGACCGCCGAGCAGATGGCTCAGGTGGCGCTGGATTCCTTTGCCGCGGCCGGTCGTACCGATAACGTGGCAGTAACCGGGACCATCAGCGACCTACTGGCCCAACCGTTCTTCGCAGACCCGCTGCGCCGTCACGACATCGCCCCGATCACCGACGGTGCGTCCGCGATCGTGCTGGCCGCCGGCGACAGGGCCCGCGAACTCCGCGAGAACCCGGCCTGGATCACCGGTTTCGAGCACCGGATCGAGACGCCGATCCTGGGTGCGCGGGACCTGACCACCTCGCCCTCGACTGCTGCGTCGGCCAAGGTGGCCACCGGTGGCGACGCGGGCTCGATCGACATCGCGGAAATCTACGCCCCGTTCACCCACCAGCAACTGATCCTCGCCGAGGCGATCGGGCTGGGTTCGTCGACGAAGGTCAATCCGTCTGGCGGCGCCCTTGCCGCCAACCCGATGTTCTCGGCCGGACTGGAACGCATCGGTTTCGCCGCGCAGCACATTTTCGACGGTTCTGCGCAGCGCGTCCTGGCGCATGCCACGAGCGGCCCTGCGCTGCAACAGAATCTCGTCGCGGTCCTGGAGGGCAAATAATGGCTAAGAATCTCGCCGCGGTCCTGGGCACCGGGCAGACGAAGTACGTCGCCAAGCGCCACGACGTCTCGATGAACGGTCTCGTGCGCGAGGCCATCGACCGGGCGCTCGCGGATTCCGGTTCGACGTTCGACGACATCGACGCCGTGGTGGTCGGCAAGGCGCCCGACTTCTTCGAGGGCGTGATGATGCCCGAGCTGTTCATGGCCGACGCCACCGGCGCGACCGACAAGCCGCTGATCCGCGTCCACACCGCAGGCTCGGTGGGCGGGTCGACCGCGATCGTGGCGGCCAGCCTGGTGCAGTCCGGTAAGTACAAGCGTGTGCTGACCATGGCGTGGGAGAAGCAGTCGGAATCGAATGCCATGTGGGCGTTGAGCATTCCGGTTCCCTTCACCAAGCCCGTCGGCGCCGGGGCGGGCGGATACTTCGCCCCGCACGTACGGTCCTACATCCGGCGCTCCGGCGCGCCCAACCACATCGGGGCGATGGTGGCGGTCAAGGACCGGCTCAACGGCGCGAAGAACCCGTTGGCCCATCTGCACCAGCCCGACATCACCCTGGAGAAGGTGATGGCCTCTCCGATGCTGTGGGATCCGATCCGCTACGACGAGACCTGCCCGTCGTCCGACGGAGCGGCGGCCATGGTGATCGGCAACGAAGACGCAGCGGAAGCTCATCTCGCCAACGGGCATCCCGTGGCGTGGATCCACGCCACCGCCCTGCGGACCGAGCCGCTGGCCTACTCCGGTCGCGACCAGGTCAATCCGCAGGCCGGCCGCGACGCGGCCGCCGCGTTGTGGCGCGATGCCGGCATCACCAGCCCGATCGACGAGATCGACGCGGCCGAGGTTTACGTGCCGTTCTCCTGGTACGAGCCGATGTGGTTGGAGAACCTCGGTTTTGCCGCCGAAGGCGAGGGTTGGAAGCTCACCGAGGCCGGCGAGACGGCCATCGGCGGGAAGATCCCGTTCAACGCCTCGGGTGGTGTGCTGAGCTCGAACCCGATCGGCGCATCCGGAATGATCCGGTTCGCCGAATCGGCCATCCAGGTCATGGGTAAGGCCGGCGACCATCAGGTCGAGGGTGCGCGCAAGGCACTTGGCCACGCCTACGGCGGTGGGGCGCAGTACTACTCGATGTGGGTTGTTTCGAGCGACAAGCCTGCCGCCACGTCATGACCATGAAGTACACCCTGAGCGTGGCCATGGGCCCGCTCGAGCATCTGACCGGATTGGCCCGCACCGCAGAGGAAGTCGGGTTCGATTCGATCGCGCTGCCCGACTCGCTGTTCTACATGGAGAAGCAGGCCGCGGACTATCCGTACACCCCCGACGGGTCCCGGATGTGGAATGCCGAGACCCCATGGGTGGACCCGCTGATCGCAGCGGCGTCGATGGGTGCGGCGACCTCGACGTTGCGGTTCTACACCAACGTCATGAAGCTCGGCTCGCGTAACCCGCTGCTGCTGGCCCGCCAGGTCGGTTCGGTGGCCAACCTGACCAACAACCGGTTCGGGTTCGGCGTCGGAATCGGCTGGGCACCAGAGGAATTTGAGTGGTGCGGGGTGCCGTTCGCCAAGCGTGGCGCGCGCGTAGACGAGATGATCGAGGTGCTCAAGCTCGTGCTCGGCGGTGGCATGGTCGAGTTCCACGGCGAGTTCTACGATTTCGAACGCCTGCAGATGAGCCCGGCACCGTCGGAGCCCGTGCCGTTCTACGTCGGCGGGCACACCCCGGTGGCCCTCAAGCGGGCGGCACGGGTCGGTGACGGCTGGACCAGCGCGATGATGACGTGCACACAGCTGGGCGAGACGGTGGCGGCGATCAATACGCTGCGGAGCGAATATGGCCGGGCCGATGTGCCTTTCGAGTTCCAGGCGGTGTGCATCGACAAGTTCGACCTCGACGGGCACCGCGAGCTGGCCGCCGCCGGCATCACCGACAACATCGTGATCCCGTGGATGCTCGAGGGCCTGGGCTTCGATGCTCCGTTGGAGAAGAAGCAGGATTCACTCAAGCGGTTCGCCGACACCTACATCCGCTCCGGCTGGCAGGACTGAGATGGCCATCACCAACCCTGAGCATCCAGCCCACCTGGCCGGCAAGCGATCCCGGGACGCGGTGGCCGCTCGGGACAAGCAGGCCTGGCTGGACAATTTCGCCGACGACGCGATCGTGCAGGACCCCATCGGGCCGTCGTTCTTCGACCCCGAAGGCAATGGTCACCGGGGCAAGGAAGCCATCGCCGCGTTCTGGGACAAGGCCATCGCCCCGACCGACAACCTCAAGTTCAACTTCGTCGACACGTTCCAGTGCGGCAACGAGGAAGCCAACGTCGGCAGCATCGTCACCACCATGGGCGGGCACCGGATCACCACCCCGGGTGTGTTCACCTACCGCGTGAACGACGAAGGTCAGATGGTCGCGCTGCGGGCCTTCTGGGAAGTGGACCGCGCGAGCGCGGAGAAGATCGAAGGCTAGCCAGCGCTCACGCGGCGGCGAAGGGTAGCTAGAGCTCGGCGAGCCCCGACAGGTAACGCTGGGCCAGCTCCCGGTACGCCGCCGGATTGCTCTGCACCCAGGTCTGTGCGCCGGTGCCCGCGATGGGTCCGCGGATCTTTGCGGGCGCGCCGGTGACCAACACCTCGTCGGGAATCTTGGTGCCCCCGACCACCAGGGAATGTGCCGCGATCAGGCTGCGTCGCCCGATGACCGCCCCGTCGAGCACCGTGCAGTGGTTGGCGATCAGTGCCTCCTCGCCCACGTGTGCGCCGTGCACTACGCACATGTGGGCCACGGTCGCGCCGGGCCCGATGTCGACGGGGATTCCCGGTGGCGCGTGCAGCACAGACCCGTCCTGGACGTTGGCGCCCTCACGGATGACGATCGGGGCGAAGTCGCCTCGCAGCACGGTGTTGAACCACACCGAGGCTCCCGCCTCGACAGTCACGTCGCCGATCAAAGTCGCCGTCGGGGCCACGAAAGCACTTGGGTCGACCACGGGCGAGCGGCCCTCGAACGAATACAGCGGCATCGTCCACATATACCGCAGGAAACTGGCGTCAGCGCGACGACGCGTACCCTGAACAGTAACTATGTCGCTCACGACAACAACCCGCCCCAAGTTCTTGCTCACCATCGGCCTTGCCACGGCCATCGTCGGCACGGCCGCAGCGTGCTCTCCAGCCGCTGATTCACCGAGTACGCCGTGGGTGGCCACGCCGTCCCCGTCGTCCTCTGCCGCAGCGCCGAAATCATCGAAACCGGAGGCATCCGACTACAGCCACCTGCTGCTGCAGGCCGAAGATGTCAGCATTCCGCCGGACACGTTCACCGCGCGGTCGAGCAACGTCAATCCCGATGGTCAGTCCGGAGCCAGCGCGTTGTTCGTCAACGCCGACGACACCAGGGCGATCGCCGACACGATCCTGATCTACCCGGATGCCGCGACCGCCTCCGCGACCCTCAAGCAGGCGTCCGCGGCCGTCAGCACGATGGTGACCGGCGGGCAACCGCAACCGGTGCCCGTGGGTTCGAACGGCACCGTCATCGCGGGGACCGCGCCCGACGGCTCCAAGGCGGTGACGCTGCTGATGTACACCCAGGGGCGCGCGGTGGTGCGCCTCGAGTTCGACAGCAACCCTGACGATCCGGTGCCACCGCAGACGGTGGCCAGCGTCGGACGCATGCAACAGATTGCTCTGCGAATCGGCCTTCCGGAGCGCGAGTAACCCCCGTTCACGATGGGTATGCCCCAGGTCACGCCTTAATTATTGCCAGAAGGCCGCAAAAAACTGTAACGTGTTCTAGTTAGAGAGCACCGATACGGGAGGCCCACCGTGACTACCGAACATGCCGGCATCAGAGAGATCGACACCGGCGCCCTGCCAGACCGCTACGCGCGGGGTTGGCACTGCCTGGGACCGGTCAAGGATTTCCGCGACGGTCAGCCACACTCTGTTGAGGCATTCGGCACCAAGCTGGTTGTATTCGCCGATTCCGAAGGCGACCTGAAGGTCCTCGACGGGTACTGCCGGCACATGGGCGGCGACCTGTCGCAGGGAACCATCAAGGGCGACACCGTCGCCTGCCCGTTCCACGACTGGCGCTGGGGCGGCGACGGCAAGTGCAAGCTCGTCCCCTACGCCAAGCGCACCCCGCGGCTGGCCCGCACCCGGGCCTGGCACACCGACGTGCGCGGCGGCCTGCTGTTCGTCTGGCACGACCACGAGGGCAACGACCCGCAGCCCGAGGTCCAGATCCCGGAGATCCCCGAGGCGGCCAGCGACGACTGGACCGAGTGGCAGTGGAACTCGATGTTGATCGAGGGCAGCAACTGCCGCGAGATCATCGACAACGTCACCGACATGGCGCACTTCTTCTACATCCACTACGGTCTGCCGACGTACTTCAAGAACGTCTTCGAGGGCCACATCGCCTCGCAGTACCTGCACAACGTGGGCCGTCAGGACATCGGCGGCATGGGCACCCAGTACGGGGAGTCCCACCTGGATTCCGAAGCCTCCTACTTCGGCCCGTCGTTCATGATCAACTGGCTGCACAACAACTACGCCGGTTACAAGGCCGAGTCGATCCTGATCAACTGCCACTACCCCGTGAGCCAGGACGCATTCATGCTGCAGTGGGGCGTCATCGTCGAAAAGCCCAAAGGCATGGACGAAAAGACCACCCAGAAGCTGGCCAACGCGATGACCGAGGGCGTCAGCCAGGGCTTCATGCAGGACGTCGAGATCTGGAAGCACAAGACCCGCATCGACAACCCCCTGCTGGTCGAAGAGGATGGCGCCGTCTACCAGATGCGCCGCTGGTACCAGCAGTTCTACGTCGACGTCGCCGATGTGACGCCGGACATGACCGACCGCTTCGAGATGGAGATCGACACCACCGCGGCCAACGAGAAGTGGCATGTGGAGGTTGAGGAGAACCTGAGGATCCAGGCCGAGCAGAAGTCGGCCGAGAAAGAAACAGCGCAGTCCTGATGACGACACGCAACGAGCGGAGCCAGGCCCCCGATGTCGAGGACCTGGCCCGCTCGATGCTGTTGCTGCACGGCGCGCATGACGATGACGATCATCACGCCGGCAGCGGCAGCAGTGCGGGTTCATCGTCCGGGTCATGGTCCAAGGCACCGGATTTCGCGTCCGATCCGCAACGCGCCGCCGCGGTCCGCGAGTCCAGCGCACGCGACCGCGAGCGCTACCTGACCTCAGGCCTGGTGTCGGTGGACTGCCGGTTCTGCCACGTGGCGGTCCAGGTGAAGAAGCTCAGCGCGGAACACACTTCGGTGCAGTGGAATTCCGAGGCGGTGCAGCGCTGTGCGACTTTCGAGGAGATCCGTTCCACCGGTGGGGATCCGGCCCGGGTCCGGTCATGCCCGCGACTGACCGACAGCATCAAACATGCGGTGGCCGAAGGGTGCCTGGAGGAAGTGTCCTCCGCCCCCTCTCCCGGCGACGGCTGATTTTCACAGCCCCTTGAACCGCTCCTTGACCGTCTCGGAGGTCAACCCGTAGTCGGCCAGTGAGTAGGTGTGCTTCGGTGCGCGCGGCCCCTGCTTGCTGGCGTTGTGACTGTCGATCATTGCCTGCCGCGCGGCATCGGTGAAGTCAATCCCGAACGTGCGGTAGATGCCTTCGACCGCACCGATCGGATCCTTGATGAACTCGAAGTAGTCCACATCGCAGAACTGGGCCGGATCGTGCCTGGCCCGTTCGGTGTTGAACAGCTCCAGGCCGCGCGACCAGGTTTCCATGGCGTCTTCGCCGATCACGTTCCCGGTGAACGTGTTGGACCAGCCGGCGGTCGTGTGCTGCGACAGCGAGCACATCGAGGCCATGATGGTCTCGGCCGGGCGGTGGCACTGGACGACGAGGGCATCCGGATACGTGGCGAACAACGCATCGAGAGCGAACAGGTGACTGGGGTTCTTGAGCACCCAACGCTTTTCGGCCTCGTTGAGGCCGATCAACTGCAGGTTCTTGCGGTGCCGCGCATACGGCTTGGTCCAGTCCTGGTGGGCCAGCCACTGTGAGTAGGTCGGTACATGGGCCAGCGTCTCGTAGGACACCGAGTGCAACGACTGACGCAGCAACTGCCAGCATTCCTCGACCTCATCCGCGGTCATGAAATGCAGCCCGGTGTAATCCGGGTTCTCCTCATGCGCCTGCTTGAACCGGGCGTCGAGCGCACTGAAGACCGGGTTGTCCGGCCAGGTTTCCCGCGGCGGCCGCGGCTGCGGGAACTCCGCCAGCCACATCTCCAAACCCTGATGCATCGGGTCCGCGGCCAGTAACCGGTGGATCACCGTGGTCCCGGTGCGCGGCAGACCGGTGACGAAGATCGGCCGCTCGATCGGTACGTCGACGTGCTGCGGGTACTGCTTGAACGCGGCCTCCGAGACGAGACGGGCCACCAGCGCATTCCGGGTGAAGAAGCGCTGCATCTTGCTGCCGAGCTCGGTCAGATCGGCGTCGCGCTGGTAGGACTCCAGCAGCACCCCGAGTGCTTCGGTGTAGTTGTCGTCGTCGGCGCCGAAATCCTCCAGACCGCACGCCTTTACCGCCGAGGCGTGCAGATCCTCGACAGTGCCGACGTTTGTGCGTGCAGTGCTCATGCTTTGTATTCTCCACAGTTCACATCGAGGGCCTGGCCGGTGATGCCGCTGGACAGGTCGCTGGCCATGAACAGGATCGCCGAGGCTACCTCGTCCTCGGTCGGCAGCCGCTTGAGGTCCGAACCGGCCGCCGACGCGTTGTAGATCTGCTCCACGGTGGTGCCGTACTTCTGCGCCTGATGGTTGAAGTAGCCCTCCAGAGTTTCACCCCAGATGTAGCCGGGCAGCACCGAGTTGACCCGGACACCCTTCTCCCCCAGCTCGGTTGACAGGGTCTGGGACATGGCCAGCAGGGCCGACTTGGCCATCTTGTAGGCGCCGTACTTGGCCTGCGAGTGCCGCACGACCATCGAATTCACATTCACCACGGAGCCTTTGGCGGCTTCCAGGGCCGGAGTGAAGCCCTGGGTCATGCGCAGTGCGCCGAACACGGTCAGCTCGATCGCGTCCCGCATGTGCTCGAAGGTGGTGTTCGCAAACGGCTTCATGGACGGCACCCGGAACGCGTTGTTGATCAACACGTCAGCCTTGCCGTACTCCTCCATGGTGCGGGCCACCACGTTGGCAACCTGCTCCTCGTCGGTGATGTCGGTGCCCACCGCGAGCGCGCGCCGGCCCAGTGCCGTCACCTCTTTGGCCACGTCCTCGAGCCGCTCCACCGTGCGGGCGGCCAACACGAGGTCGGCGCCGTTCTCCGCACATCGGCGGGCCAGCGTCGTCCCGAGCCCGGGCCCGACACCGCTGATGACGACAACCTTGTTCTCGAGCAGTCCGGCCATCGGTCAGCCCACCATCCTTTCGCCAATAAGTTTCTGACGCAGCGCAATCCGCGCTCGCCACTCGTCGTCGGAAATCTTGTTGCTCTCGTAATACGGCAGTTTCTCGGCCAGCGAGCCGATGTCCACCAACTCTGCGGTCGGCCCGTCCTCGGCGGTCAGCTCACGCGAGACCCGCTGCCAGCGGAACTGCAGGTATCCCTTGGCGTGGCCCAACGTCTCACACCAGTTGGTGACCCCGGGATTGTTCTCGGACACCACGATCCGGATCTTGCCGTCCGGGTCGGCTTGCGCCTGAGTGCCGTTCAGCGAGGTCTGGTGGTTGATGTAGTCGAGAGAGATGTACCAGAGACTACCCAGCTGGAAGCCCAGGTAGGGCGCATCCGACACCGGCAGCGTGATGATCATCGCTTGGTCCGGTGTCATGTCGTAGTGCCCGACCGACGAGTATTGGGTGGCCAACCCGCCGGGAGTCAGGCGCGGTGCGGTCAGCTCGTTGACCGGCAAATTGTCGTAGAACCACTTCGGGAACTGCAGCCAGGTCTTGACCCGCTGCACGAGTTGCTTACCCGCAGTGGCGTAGCGCTTCTCGATGAGTTCCCGGGTCAGCGGCGCCGGCGCGGTGCCGGCGGTGTCGGTACGCGAGATCGCGAAGGTGCCGCGCTGCGCCGACCAGTCGTTGTAAACCTCGCGGATAACCAGCTGCGAAGGCGTGGCCGGACTGAACCGCCACTCGAAGGTGCCGTCGGCGGCGATGTCGAGCTTGCGATCGTCGAACGCGGTCTCACTGTCCGGAACGTTCGCGTCGGTGTACTCGCCGCCCAGCAGCTGGAAGCTGACGTCGGTGGTGGTGCCCCGCCGTCCGGTGACGACGTACTCGTGGCCGGGTTGAACCCGGGTGCCGAAGTACATGGTGTCGGGGTTGTCCAGGCCCATCTTCGTGAACGGCCCGGTTCCGCTGTGCAGGAACGGGTGTTCGCGGTCGTAGTCGAATGCGACGTGCGTGCACGCCGCGATGCATCCGGCCAGGTACTGCAGGCCCTCGAGGAGATCGGCGTCCGAGGAGATGAACGGCGCGGCGGTCACCAGGCGTTCCGCCTCGGCGATGGCGTCGGCCAGTGGTTGTGAGTACATCCAGCATCTGCTCTCTCGGTCCAATATTGGACCGCAGTGGTAGAGTTTCCTACCCGACACTAGAACGCGTTCCAATTCGAGTCAACGCCCGTTTGTCGCCAGGGAGGATCGATGTCAGACGCCGAGCCGGCCGGCCGCGCCTCACCACCCACTGCCCGCGTGGTGGCCATCCTGGATTTCCTCTCCCGCCACCCGCAGGAGCGGTTCGGGCTCTCCGAACTCACCCGCCGGGTCGGACTGAGCAAACCGACCTGCCTGGGCATCCTGAGCGCCCTCACCGAATCGGGCTACCTGATCCGGGACGGCGAAGACAAGACGTACCGCCTTGGGCCGAGCCTGATCTCGCTCGGCCACGCGGCACAGGAGTCGATGCGCGTCAACCCGGCCGCCCGAGCCGAGTTGCACGCGCTGTCAGCCACTTTCGATACCTCCGCGGGCCTGACCGCCGTGGTCGACGACCGCATCACCGTGCTGGAGGTCGTCGGACCGCCCGGCCGCGACGCCGGCGTACGGGTCGGGCAGAGTTATCCGTTCGCGCCGCCGGTCGGCTTGATGTTCGTGCTGTGGGACGACGCCGCGTTGCGGGCCTGGCTGGCCAAGGCACCGACCATCCCGCTGCGCACCGAATCTGCCCGGCTACAACGGGTTATCGAAAGCTGCCGCGCTGACGGATATCTGGTGGAGCGCCTGACCCCCGGCGGCCGCAGGCTCTACGCGCTGATGGCAGGGATGTCGACCAACCTGCCCGACGAGCTCCGGGCGCTGCTGAGCGAGTTGGTCTCCGACATCGGCGAGCGGGTGTACCTGCGCGACGAGGAGCCACCCGGTGTGCACAGTGGCCGCATCCGTTCGGATATCAGCGTCATCTCGGCGCCAGTCTTCGACCACTACCGGCGTCAGGTGATGGCAGTGTCACTGCACATCGGAACGGCCTTGACGGACAAGGAGATCGCCGATCGGGCCCGGGCATTGGTGGCCACGGCCGACGCGTTGACCGAACAGCTGGGCGGCATCAAGCCGACGCGGTGAAGCCGTTCAGAAGTTGTTGCAAGTGTCGAAGACCGTCTGCAGCAACCCCAGATAAGGCTGATTGGCCGGTTGAGCAGCGATGCCCTCGGCCATTCGCTGACGCTGATCCCGCGGCGCCTCGAGGAACTGCCCCAGAACCGACTGCACTGCCGGTGAAGCGCCGGCCATGGGACTCTGCGCATTGAGCGCACCCATCACCTGCGAATAGCTACAGCTGGTGTTCACAGCCGAATCAAGCCTGGGATCTGCAGACGCGACCCCCGCGCCGGCAGACAGGGATGTTGCCAAAACGCCGACGGCGACAGCCACTTTGATCGGCGATAGTTCAATCATGCGCAGACCTCCTCCCCCCGATGCCCGGGACTCTACCCGCCCAAAGTGAATGCGCTTAGGGTTTTGGCAATTTGCTACACCGACCGAAGATTCTGCCATTTGCCCAATTTGTCGATTTGTCGCCGCTATGCAGAACAGGCGCAGGCAAATCAGCGTTCGTCGGGCGGAAGCAGTAGCGAGCGAGCTACCGACCGGGGAGCCGTGTCCCTCAACAGCGCACTTGCCGGCCGCTGGCGCACCCGCTGCGGCCACCAGAACCAACGTCCCAGTAGCGCGGCGATGGACGGCGTCATGAGCGCACGCACCACCAACGTGTCCAACAGCAGGCCTATGCCGATCGTGGAACCCACTTGGCCGATGATCCGCAGATCACTCACCACCATCGACATCATGGTGAACGCGAAAACCAGTCCCGCGGTCGTCACCACCTTGCCGCTACCGCCCATGGCGCGGATGATGCCGGTGTTGATCCCCGCGCCGATCTCTTCTCTCATCCGCGACACCAGCAGCAGGTTGTAATCGGAACCGACCGCCAAAAGAATGATCACGGACATCGCGAGCACGAGCCAGTGCAGGTCTATCCCGAGAATGTGCTGCCAGATCAGCACCGAGAGCCCGAAGGCCGCACCCAGCGACAGCGCCACCGTGCCAACGATGACCAGCGCAGCGATCAGGCTGCGCGTCACCAGCAACATGATGATGAAGATGAGGCACAGCGCAGCGACTCCCGCGATCAGGAGGTCATAGGTCGAGCCGTCCCGCATGTCCTTGAAAGTCGGTGCGGTACCGGCCAAGTAGATCTTGGCGCTCTCCAACGGGGTGACCTTCAACGCTTCTTCGGCCGCCTTGACCACCGCGTCGACCCGCGAGATGCCTTCAGGTGTCGCGGGATCCCCGCGATGCGAAATGATGAAGCGGGCCGACTTCCCGTCGGGCGAGAAAAACAGGGTCATCGCACGCTTGAAGTCCTCGTTCTGGAGGACTTCGGGCGGCAGGTAGAAGGAGTCGTCGTTTCGGGCGGCGTCGAATGCCTGGCCCATCGCCGTGGCGTTCGCGCTCATCTCATCCATCATCGCGAGGGTGCCGGCCATGGTGCTGTGCATGGTCAGAATCGAGGCTCTCATCGCCTTCATGCTCGCGATCATCTTCGGGAACTGCGCCATCAACTGCGGCATCAGCACATCGAGCTTGTCGGTCTCCTGACTGAGCTCACGCAATTTGTCAGAGACCGCATCGACCCCGTCGATCGAGTCGAACAGGGCTCTTGTCGACCAACAAAATGGGATGTCGAAGCAATGCGGCTCCCAGTAAAAATAGTTGCGGATCGGCCGGAAGAAGTCGTCGAAATCAGCGACGTGGTCCCGTAGCTCATCGGTGACAGCTTCCAACTCGCGCGTGTTTACCGTCATTCGATGTGTCGTGGTGGCCATTTGCTGACCCACACTGGAAAGATGCTGGGTGACGTTGATCATTGTGGTCAGATCATCTGCCTGTTTCAACAGGTCCTTCATCCGATCCTTCTGGAACGGCATTACCTGTTTCTGATTGGCACTCTGCAAGCTGAGCAGGAACGGTATCGAAGTCCGGTCGATCGGGTTGCCCTCGGGTCGGGTTATCCCCTGCACGCGCGATATGCCCGGGACGGCGAAAATCCCCTTGGCCACCTTGTTCAAGATCAGCAGATCTGATGGATTGCGCATATCGTGGTCGGCTTCGACCATCATGATGTCAGGCGTCATTCGGGACTGCGGGAAGTGCCTCTCGGCCGCCGCATACCCGACGTTGGCCGGAATGTCGGCAGGTACGTAAAGGCGGTCGTTGTAGCTCGTCTGATAAGCCGGTAGAGCCAACAACCCGGTCAGTGCGATTGCGCAGGCGGTGACGAGAATGGGTCCCGGCCATCGGACGATCGCCGTCGCTAGCCGCCGCCACCGCCGGACGCTGATCTTGCGCTGGGGTTCGAAGAGCCCAAAACGACCGCCCACCGCGAGCACCGCCGGAACGAGCGTGAGTGCGACGGCGACCGCGACCACCATCGCGACCGCGGTCGGAAGGCCCATCGTCTGGAAGTAGGGCAGTCGGGCGAAACTCAGGCAGAAGATGGCTCCGGCGATGGTCAGCCCAGAGCCCAGGACGACCTTCGCCACACTCCGATATGTGGTGTAGAAGGCGGTTTCCCGATCTTCGCCGGCTTGCCGTGCCTCCTGATATCGGCCGAGGAAAAAGATGCCGTAGTCGGTTCCCACCGCGATGCCCAGCGATACCAGCAGGTTGACCGCGAACGTGGACAGCCCGATGACCTGGTGCAGACCCAGGAACGCGACCACCCCACGAGCGGCCTGAACCTGGATCCCCACCATGACGAGAAGGAGGACTGCGGTGACCACGGAACGGTAGACCAGGAGCAGCATGGTAAGGATCACCACGAGAGTGACGATGGTGATCTTGATGATGGATTTGTCCCCGGCGTGGTTCATGTCTGCGACCAACGGCGCGGGACCGGTGACGTAGGCCTTCACTCCCGGCGGAGCCGGTGTGCGAGCCACGATGTCGCGAATGGCTTCCACTGACTCGTTCGCCAAGGGTTCGCCTTGGTTACCAGCCAGATTCAGCTGGACATAAACGGCCTTGTTGTCTGCGCTCTGGACCGCCGGCGCGGTGAGGGGATCGCCCCAGTAGTCCTGCACGTGCTGCACGTGGCGGGTGTCGGCCTTCAACTGCCGCATCAGGTCGTCGTAGTAGCGGTGCGCCTCGTCGCCCAAAGGTTGTTGGCTCTCGACGGCAATCATCGCCACACTGTCGGAATCCGATTCGCCGAAGTTCTTGCCGATGCGTTGCATCGCATGGAACGACGGGGCGTCTTTGGGGACCAGCGACACCGAATACTGCCGGCCGACGTGTTCGAGCGACGGAATGGCGAAGGTCGCAACCGCGACGAACACCAACCAGCCGAGGATGATCGGCACCGCCAACCGGTGAATCGTCCTCGCAATACGCGGTGGCCCGTTACGCACCACGGTCAGCGTTCGTCGGGATTGAGCAACAGGGAACGGACCAGCGGTCGGGGCCCGATGGGCCTCAGCAGCGCACTGGCCGGTCGCTGCCGAACGTGCAACGGCCACCAGAACCATCGGCCCAGTAGGGCCGCGATGGACGGTGTCATGAAGGCACGTACGACCAGGGTGTCGAATAGGAGACCGATACCGATGGTGGAACCGACCTGGCCGATGGTGCGCACATCGCTGGCCAACATCGCCAACATGGTTGAGGCGAACACCAGACCGGCGATCGTCACCACCTTGCCGCTGCCGGCCATGGCGCGGACGATGCCCGTATTGATGCCCGCCGGGATCTCCTCTTTCATCCGGGACACCAACAACAGGTTGTAGTCGGAACCGACCGCCAACAGGATGATGAGTGCGATCGCGAGCACGATCCAGTTCAACTGGATGCCGAGGATGTGCTGCCAGATCAGGACCGACATGCCGAACGCCGCACCGAGAGACAGCGCGACCGTTCCCACGATCACCATTGCGGCAACCAGACTCCGAATCATGATCAGCATGATGATGAAGATCAGACACAGTGCGGCAATACCCGCGATCAGGAGGTCATAGGTCGACCCGTCCACCTGATCTTTCGCCATCGCCGAGCTGCCCGTGAGATAGAGCCTGGCGTTCTCCAGCGGTGTTCCCTTGAGCGCCTCCTCGGCCGCAGTCCTGATCGGGCCGACCCGCGAAATGCCTTCGGGCGTCGCCGGATCGCCTCGCTGCGAGATGAGCAGACGCGCCGTCTTTCCGTCCGGCGACAAGAACACGTCCATGACCCGCTTGAAGTCCGCGTTCTTGAATACATCAGGCGGGATGTAGAAAGAATCGTCATTCTGGGCATCGTCGAAGGCTCGGCCCATAGCCGTTGCGCCATCGGACATCTCGTCCATCTGAGCCAGGATCCCCGCCATGGTGCTGCGCATCGTCAGCATCATGGTCCGGGTGCTCTCCATTGTGGCGATCATGGCTGGAAACTGGGCGATCATCTGCGGCATGAGAATGTTCAGCTGATCGAGGTTGCCGATCAGCTGATGCATCGAGACGGTGAGCTTGTCGACACCGTCCAGCGCCTCGAAAAGCGATTTGATGGACCAGCACAGCGGGATGTTGAAACAGTGAGGCTCCCAGTACAGGTAATTGCGCACAGGGCGCCAGAAGTCGTCGAAGTCCGCCATGTGGTCCCGCAGCTCCAGCGTGGTGTCTTCGAGTTCGTGTGTCTTGCCCACCAGACTGTTGGTCGTGACGGCGAGTTGCTGCATCAAGCCGTACATGCGTTGCATCACGGCGATGGTCTTCGAAATCTCGTCGGCCTGGGTGAGCAAGTCGTTCATGCGGGCCTTCTGAAACGGCAAGAGCTGCAGTTGGCCGGCATTCGAGGCGCTGATGATGAACGGAATCGTCGTGTGCTTGAGGGGAATACCCTCCGGCCGGGTCGCGGCCTGCACGCGGGCCACCCCGGGGACGGCCAGAATGCCCTTGGTCAGCTTGTTCAGCACCAGAAAATCGGACGAGTTCCGCATGTCATGGTCAGCCTCGACCAGCAACACATCGGGCGAGGCCATCAGCGACTGCTGAAAATGCCTGCCGGCGGCCTCGTACCCGGCATTGGCAGGAATGTCTTTCGGTAGATACTTCTGGTCGTTGTAGCCGGCCTGATATGCGGGCAGCGCCAACAGCCCGATCAATGACACTGCACAGGCGGCGACGAGAATGGGTGCAGGCCAACGAACGATTGCCGTGCCGATGCGGCGCCATCGGCGAGCAATGATCTTGCGTTTGGGCTCGAACAATCGGAATCGACTGCCCAGCGCAAGGACCGCCGGGATCAGCGTCAGTGCCACCGCAACCGCCACGAGCATGCCGAGGGCACACGGAATGCCAAGGGTCCGGAAGTACGGCAAGCGGGTGAAGCTGAGGCAGAAAACGGCACCGGCGATGGTCAATCCAGATGCCAGCACCACCTTGCCGACGCTGCGGTAGGTGGTGTAAAACGCCAGTTCCTTCTCCTCGCCGGCCTGGCGCGCCTCTTGGTAGCGCCCGACGAAGAAGATGCCGTAGTCGGTGCCGGCTGCGATGCCGAGAGTCACCAGAAGATTGACCGCATAGGTTGACAGGCTGATCAGGCCCTGATCGCCGAGAAGTGCCACCACTCCTCGGGCCACCTGCAGCTGGATGCCCACCAGGAACAGCAGGATCACGGCCGTGAAGATCGAGCGGAAGAAGAACAGCAGCATCGTCAGGATCACCGCGAGGCTCAGGCCCGTCACGAGGAGGACGGTCTTGTTGCCGCTCGCGCTCAGGTCAGCGACCATCGCCGCCGGCCCGGTGACATATGCCTTGACCCCCGCAGGAGGTGAACTTCGGTCGACGATGCCCCGGACCACTTCCAGGGACTCATTCGACAGCGGTTGGCCAAGGTCGCCCGCGAGACCCATCTGGACGTACACGGCCTTGTTGTCGGCGCTCTGCGCCGCGCCGGACATGAGCGGATCTCCCCAGAAATCCTGCACATGCTGCACGTGGGTCGGGTCGGCCTTCAGCTGGCGGATCAGATCGTTGTAATACCGGTGTGCCTCATCACCGAGTGGTTGGTCGCCCTCCAGCACGATTATCGCCGCGCTGTTCGAGGTCGCTTCGTGGAAGTTCCTCCCCATGCGTTGGACCGCCTCGAACGATGGCGCGTCGTTGGGGATCAGCGATACGGAGTGCTCCTTCTCCACTTGCTCCAGCGGAGGTACGACGGCGCTCAACACATATGCGATCACCAACCAGCCGAGGATGATCGGCACCGCCAGCACGCGGATCATCCTCGGGATGAACGGCGGTTTGGCCTCCGGAGTCGGACCAGGAGCCGGGCTCGTCGTCGGGCTGCTCATGCGGCCTTCAGAAGGCAGTAGGTGAAAGCGCTTTCGCCATTCTCGACTCTTTCCGACTTCACCTTGTCATCGATGATGATGCGGCAACCGATTGTGTTGCTGTCACCCTGCGCGATGACATTGACCATCGATGTGGCCTCGCTCATCGGGAAATTCAATGACCATGGCAGGGTTGCCCCTTCGACGAACTGCGGCTCGGCGTCGACGTCGAAGTAGCTGATGTTGGCGACGGTCCCGGGCGGGCCAAATACCTCGTACACCAACTGCTTAGGGTCGTAGGGCTTGCGTTCTCCGAGTTCGGTGTCGGCGTAAGCAGGGCGGGTCTCAGAGCCGAAAACACGATGCAGCCGCAGAACGGTGAATCCTCCGGCACCCAGGATCACCAATATCAACAGCGGAATCCACACCCGCTTCAGAACCCCCACTATCAAGTACCCCCTGAATCCGCGGTCTAGTCCGGACCATCCACGCCGCAGGAGCCGGCGAAGCACATCGACCGCAATCCTCGGCGAGACATCGGCAATACTGATGCGGTTGGCATTCGAATCCAGCCAGGCGGAGTGGTCACGGCAGACACACGATAGCTCGGGCAGGACAGTTCGAACCTGACAAGTACATCACTCAGGCCACCTCCATATCGGTCCATTCCCAAGGTGATACGGGATCGTAATGCATATCGCACACCGTCGAAGTGGGAACGGAATTTAACGCAGCTAATAGTCTCGCGTCCCTGGGCAATCGCTGCGGGACAGCTGTGGGCCATGACAATTCCGTGGTTTCTACGCACGGCCGCAGGCATCGACGAGGAAGAAGTCCAGGATTGCCGCGTTCACCGCGTTCGGCCGCTCCAGGAAACCGAGGTGACCGGCATCGGCGATCTCGAGATATCGCCCGTTGGGCAACGCGTCTGCCACCTCTGCTCCCAGATACGGCGGCATCACAAGATCGTCGGCAAATCCGATGACAAGGACGTCGGTGGTGATCGTCCGGTAGGCGGGTCTCCGATCGCTCTGCGGCGCGACGCCATACTGGGCGCGAATACCCGGTGTCACCTTCGCCGGCCACCTGGTGAACATGTCGATCCAGTCACGTACGGCTTCCTCATCATTCAGCGTTTTCGGTGAAAAGCTCTCAAGCAAGCGAAGTTTCGCATCATAGGTGGCGGGTAGCCGCGCCCCGGCACTGGCCAGGTCCTCTTCGGCGGTACGGAAGAATTCCCGCGTACGGTCGTGACGTGCCCGGGTAGCCATCAACGCAGCCTGACTGACCAATTCAGGGTGGTGCAGCATCAATTCTTGTGCGATATATGAGCCCATCGAGACTGCCACCACCCGGACCGGGGCAATATCGAGTCGCTCGATCAGCTCGGCCGTGTCAGCGACCATCGTCGCCGAACTGAAGCCGTCGGTTTCCGATGTTGCGCCCACACCCCTGTTGTCGAAGGTGATCACCCGATATCCGGCGGCGCGGAATGCGGGTACCTGATGGAGATCCCAGGTCCGACCGACCCCGCCTTGACCGGCGATGAACAACACTGGCTCCCCGTCGCCGCCGTGATCGGCGTAGGCAAGGTTCACTTTCCATTCCCCGAACAGGCACTCACGCGTCCAGCCTGGCGAATTCGCCCTGCCGGTACTGATCGACACAGGCGGCGCGCCGGACCTTGCCACTCGTGGTGATCGGGATCGAACCGGGCGGCACCAGAACAAGATCTGCCACTCCCAGGCTGTGTGTGTTGAAGATGGCCGAGGTCACATCACGCTTGACGGCTGAGAGTTGCTCCGCGGGCACATCGGGTGACTCCGGCCGCTTCCTGAATTCGATGATAACGACCAGCTTTTCGGTAGGGCCGTCCGGGACCGCGATGGCTGCACACCGGCTGCGGCTGACCTCCTGGACCGTCGCCTCGATGTCGTCGGGAGAGTGATTACGCCCGTAAACGATCAGCAGATCCTTGATCCTGCCGATGACGTACAACTCGTCGTCGAACATGAATCCCGAGTCCCCGGTACGCAACCAAGGGCCTTCTGGCGTACCCACTGCCGGAGCGGCAATCCTTGCACCGAAGGTTGACTCGGTTTCATCCGGCCTGTTCCAGTAGCCGCTTGCGACGTTGTCGCCGTACACCCAGATCTCCCCGACGCTTCCGGGTAGACACTCGGCGTGGGTCTCGGAGTCGACGATCCTGATCGTCGGCGAGGCGGGAATACCGTAGCTGACCAGGGGTGTACCTACCCCGTTCTGGCAGCGCTGCGCAATACCGGCGGTCAGCGGTTCCGATTCGAAGCGCACGATGGCCGGCGGTTTACCCGATTCCCGCGTCGCGATGTACACCGTGGCTTCAGCCATCCCGTAGGAAGGTCGTATCACCGCCGGGTCCAGGTTGTGCCTGGCAAACCGCTGGGTGAACCGCTCGAGTGTTGCCGGGTGCACTCGTTCGCTACCCGTGATGATGGCGAGCACATTCGACAGGTCAAGCCCGGCCATGTCGTCGTCCGATGTCTTGCGCACCGCCAGTTCGAACGCGAAGTTCGGTGCGGCCGTGTAGGTGCGACCGTTCGTGGCCAGCATCTGCATCCACCGGGCGGGACGTTGCAGGAACGCCACTGGGCTGATCAGCACGGCCGGCACTCCGGCAAGCACCGGCGCGCACACCCCCAGATACAAGCCCATGTCGTGATAGAACGGCAGCCAGGACACGATGGTGGAGCCTTCGGGAATGACATTGTTGAATTCCGCGAAGTAGCCCGACGTCAACTGTTCGTAGTTGGCCAGCAGGTTTCGGTGCGACATCATCACTCCGGCCGGCCGCCGGGTCGAACCGGACGTGTACTGCAAATAGGCTGTGTCCGTCGCACTTTCGTTCCCCAACCCACCGCCTGCCGGGGCACCGAAATCCAGCGTGTCAACCTCGACGATCGCCGGAGCCCACACGGAATCCGATCTCACATACTCGGCCACTATGCCGGCGACCCCCGAGGTGGTGAGGATGACCGTTGGCGCCGCGTCTTGGAGCACCGAGCTGACCCGCTCATCGCTAACCCCCCCGAGCGGAACCGCCAGCGGAACGGCCATTCGCCCCGCCTGCATCGCGCCGAAGAAGGCGACGATGTAGTCCAGCCCCTGTGGCGCGAGTATGAGCGCACGGTCACCGGTTGAGCCGGACTTGCCGAGTTCTCGCGCAACGGCGCACGCCCGCCGGTACAGCTGCGAGTACGTCAAACTCTGCGCCGAGCCGTCCCAATCATTTTCGTAGTCAACAAACGTCACCGCAGTGTCGTCGCCCTGCAGACCAGCACGTTCTTGCAGCAGCGTCAAAATGGAAGCCTCGCCCACGGAAGTCAGACTATCGCGGTAAGCGTGCCGAGATATCCGGAACAGCCAGCAAACTAAATTTGAGTAGCCTTACGAATCACATCCACGTCATTCCGCGCCAACGTGCCAAAGTGAGCGAAACACTGACACGAAAGCGGCGAAATGCCTCTGATCTTGACTGTTAAGGCTTGAGCAGGCGAAAGGGCCCGAAGTAGTTGAAATCGCCTACATCTCACCTGTGGATTGATCCGATCGCGAGACAACTTTGCGCAGCGAACATACTGTTAACGTTTGTGAGCGCCCGCGACGGGCGTTGAGCCGTTAATGGACGCTCGCGACCAGCGATCAAATTCTGCGGCTCGGCGTACGAATGCAGGTATCCAGCCTCATCGCGGATGAACCGCGGAAAGGCTTGCCGGGAGGAGTGGCAGTTGAATGCATCCGAAATCGGGCGTGGGGGGCTTCCAGGAGCGGATGCCGGTATCGGCGCGACCCGCGGACCCGCCGCACCGGTCACCCCAGTCGCCGTCATCGGCATGTCCTGCCGGCTTCCGGGTGGCATCGACTCCCCCGAGCGCCTGTGGGAGGCGTTGATTCGAGGCGATGACCTGGTCACCGAGGTTCCGCCTGACCGCTGGGACGCCGACGAATACTACGACCCGGAGCCTGGGGTGCCCGGTCGGTCGGTGTCGAAGTGGGGTGCGTTCCTCGACGACGTTGCCGGCTTCGACGCTGAGTTCTTCGGCATCAACGAACGTGAAAGTGTCGCACTCGATCCGCAGCAGCGATTGTTGCTGGAGACCGCCTGGGAAGCCATGGAGCACGCCGGACTCACTCGTGATGTGCTTGCCGACTCACTGACAGGCGTGTTCGTCGGACTGACGCACGCCGACTACCAGATGCTGGCAGCCGACGCTCAGGTCCTGGAAGCGGCATATGGCTTCAGCGGCAACAACTTCAGCCTGGCCTCCGGCCGGATCGCCTACGCGCTCGGTGTGCATGGCCCTGCGCTCACGGTAGACACAGCGTGCTCGTCCGGCCTGACGGCGGTCCACCTGGCGTGTCGCAGCCTGCACGAGGGCGAGAGCGATTTCGCTCTGGCGGGCGGCGCCACACTCGCATTGGACCCGCGCAAGTTCGCTTCGGGTTCAGCCGAGGGCATGCTGTCGGCGACCGGGCACTGCCACGCCTTCGATGTCGCGGCCGACGGGTTCGTAAGCGGTGAAGGCTGTGTCGTGGTGTTGCTCAAACGGCTGCCCGACGCCATGAGGGACGGCGACCGCATCCTCGCCGTCGTACGTGGAACAGCTGCGAATCAAGACGGTCATACCGTGAACATCGCGACCCCGTCGGAAGCCGCCCAGACCGCGGTCTATCGGGCGGCCCTGACCGCAGCCGGGGTGGATCCCGGCACCGTCGGAATGGTCGAGGCGCACGGCACCGGGACACCGGTGGGTGACCCCATCGAATACGCCAGTCTGGCCAAGGTTTACGGCATCGACGGCCCCTGTGCACTCGCGTCGGTGAAGACCAATCTCGGACATGCCCAGGCGGCCTCGGGTCTTGTCGGGTTGATGAAGGCGGTCCTCGCCGTGCAGCACGGCGAGGTTCCACAGAACCTGCATTTCACCCGCCTGCCCGACAAGCTCGCCGAGATTCCGACCAATCTCTTTGTCCCGCAGGAGGCCACACCGTGGTGCACCAACGGGCACCACCCCCGGCGCGCAGCAGTGTCCTCCTATGGACTTTCGGGTACCAACGTTCACGCGATCGTGGAGGAGGCCCCGGTACCGGCGTCGGAATCCGAACCGGCCCAGTCGCCTGCGTCCTTGCTGTTCCCGCTGTCATCCACCTCGGCCGAAGAGCTGCGCCGCACCGCGGGCCGGCTCGCCGACTGGATACGAGCACACGACGATGTCGACCTGACGGATCTGGCCTACACCTTGGCCCGTCGTCGCGTCCATCGGCCGGTACGCACCGCCGTCAGCGCGGGTAGCCGACCGGAACTTGTTTCCGCCTTACGGGAGGTCGCCGACGGCGATACCCCCTATCAAGCCGCCGTGGGGCGCGACGATCGAGGACCGGTATGGGTGTTCTCCGGTCAGGGTTCGCAATGGGCGGGAATGGGCGCCGATCTGCTGGCGACCGAGCCGGTGTTCGCCGCCACCGTGGCGCAGGCCGAACCGATCATCGCGTCAGAGTCGGGATTCTCTGTGACCGAGGCGATGTCGTCGCCGGAAACCGTCAGCGGCCAGGACCGGTTGCAGCCGACATTGTTCACCATGCAGGTCGCCATGGCCGCCACCATGCGGGCACATGGCGTGCACCCCGGTGCGGTCATCGGCCACTCCCTGGGCGAAGGCGCAGCAGCTGTCGTCGCCGGGGCACTTTCACTCGAGGACGGGCTGCGACTCATCTGCCGCCGGTCTCGACTGATGTCCCGAATCGCCGGCAAGGGCGCCACTGCGGCCGTGGAACTGCCTGCCAAACAGGTGCTTTCGGAGTTGACCGGCCGGGGCATCAACGACGTTGTGGTGGCGGTGGTGGCTTCGCCGCAATCCACTGTCGTCGCAGGTACCACACAGACGGTACGAGACCTGGTGGCGGACTGGGAACAACGCGGGATCATGGCCCGCGTAGTCCCCGTCGATGTGGCCTTCCATTCACCTCAGGTGGAACCGATCGTCAGCGATCTCACCGAGGCGCTCGCAGATCTCAACCCTCTGACACCGGAGATCCCGTTCTATTCGGCGACCCTGTTCGACCCACGGGAGCAGCCGGTGTGCGATGCCCAGTACTGGGTGACCAACATGCGCAAGATGGTGCGCTTCGCCACCGCGGTACAGGCTGCGCTGGAGGACGGCCACCGCGTCTTCGCCGAGCTTTCGCCGCATCCGCTGCTCACCCGCGCCCTGGAACAGACCGCCGCCGGCCGCGAAACGCCGATGGCCGCCCTGGCCGCGATGCGCCGACAGCTTTCGATGCCGAACGGCCTGCGCGGGCTCCTGATCGACCTTCACAGTGCCGGCGCCGAGGTCGACTTCTCAGTGCTGTGCCCAAGTGGTCAGCTGGTGGACGCGCCGCTACCGTCCTGGACGCACCGCCGGCTGTGGCTCAGCGGCGGCGGCCAGGAAGCGCCGACCCACGGCGGTTGCACCATCGCAGTGCATCCGCTGTTGGGAGCCAACGTCCGATTGCACGAGGAACCGGAACGCTACGTGTGGCAGGCCGATGTCGGCACCGCCGCCCAGCCGTGGCTCGCAGATCACCAGGTTCGCTCGGTCCCGGTGCTTCCTGGCGCCGCGTACTGCGAGATGGCGCTGGCTGCCGCCCGGACCGTGGTAGGTGAGGTCTCAGAAGTCCGCGATATCCGGTTCGAGCGGGCATTGCTGCTGGACGAGGAGACGGTGGTCGGCGCCTCGGCGACGGTATCGTCTCCCGGCGTCGCCGACTTCACCGTCGAAACCGACGTGGAGGGCCAGCAGGCGCGGCACGCAACGGCTGTCCTGCGGGCCGCGGCGGATGAGATTCCGCCCAGCTACGACATATCTGCGATCATGACCGCTCATCCCTGCGCCGAGGACGGCACCGAGGTGCGTAATCGAGTGGGCCGGCATGGTATTCAGTACGGTCCGGCGTTCACCGGTCTCGTGACCGTGTACACCGGCGAGGCAGAGGCGCGCACGGTGCTCGCCGAGGTGGCGCTCCCCCGTTCGATCCGCTCACAACAGGACGCGTACGGGGTGCATCCGGCGCTGTTGGATGCTTGCTTCCAATCGGTCGAGGCTCATCCCGATGTCCAGGCGCTCGGCGGAGACGTGCTGGGGTTGCCGCTGGGGGTGCGACGGTTACGCACGTACGGCCCGGCCCGCAACGCGCACTACTGCTACACGCGGTTGACCGCCGCTGACACCACGGGCATCGAGGCCGACATCGATGTCCTCGACCCGGACGGCGCTGTGCTGCTGAGTGTGCAGGGACTACGCCTGGGGACCGGCGTATCCGCCAGCGCGCACGACGACCAGGTTCTCAGCGAGAGACTGCTCGCCGTCGAATGGCGTCAGCGGGAACTGCCGGAGGTGGAATACCCCGATGCCGGCTCGTGGCTGGTGATCAGCGCCGCTGCGGGCGCGGACGTGGTCGCCGACAAGCTGTGCGACATCCTGAAAGACCTTGGCGCACTGTGCACCAGCATGAGTTGGCCCAACCAGGCTGACGACTCACTCACCTGCGCGCAGCTCGCCAGTCATCTACGGGCCGGCCGATTCACCGGAGTGGTCATCGTGGCGGCGCCGAATGACGGTGACCACGCCGAACAGTCGCCGCTGTTGGGGCGTGAATATGTACGCCATCTGGTCCACATGACCCGCGAATTGCCGGAGATCCGCGGTGAACTGCCCCGCCTGTATGTCGTGACCCGCAATGCGCAGACAGTGGTGGCCGGCGATGTGGCCAATCTGGAGCAGGCCGAGCTACGCGGCCTGATCCGCGTCATCGGTACCGAACACCCGCATTTGGCCGCCACGCAGATCGATGTGGACCAGACCGTCGACGTGGATCAATTGGCCGCACAGTTGCTCAGCGGGTCCGATGAGGACGAGACCGCATGGCGCAACGGGCGGTGGTACGCCGCCCGGCTGTGCCTCGCCCCGCTGCGTCCCGAGGAGCGGCAGACCACCATTTCGCATCATGAACGCGACAGGATGCGGCTGCAGATCCGCACGCCCGGGGACCTGGAGTCGATGGAACTCGTAGCCTGCGAACATGTTCCGCCGGGACCGGGCCAGATCGAGGTCGCAGTGACCGCGTCCAGCATCAACTTTGCCGATGTACTGGTCGCTTTCGGCCGCTACCCCGCCTTCGACGGCCGACTTCCCCACCTCGGCATCGACTTCGCCGGGGTGGTGACCGCGGTCGGACCCGACGTCACTGACCACAAGGTCGGTGACCATGTGGGCGGTCTGTGTGCCGAGGGCTGTTGGGGTACGTTCGTCACCTGCGACGCCCGCCTGGCCACCACCTTGCCGGCCGGGTTGTCCGACCCCGAGGCAGCGGCACTGACCATCGCGACCGCCACCGCCTACTACGGCCTCAACGACATGGCCCGCATCAAGGCGGGCGACAAGGTGCTGATCCACTCGGCCACCGGCGGGGTCGGCCAGGCCGCGATGGCCATCGCCCGCGCCGCCGGCGCGGAGATCTTCGCTACGGCCGGCAGTGAGCAGCGGCGGCAGTTGTTGCGGGACATGGGCGTTGAGCACGTCTACGACTCCCGGACCCTGGAGTTCGCCGATCGGATACGCCAGGACACCCAGGGTTACGGGGTGGACATCGTGCTCAATTCGGTGACCGGCGCCGCCCAGCGGGCCGGCCTCGAATTGCTGGCGTTCGGTGGACGATTCGTGGAGATCGGCAAGCGGGACATCTACGGTGACACCCGGTTGGGACTCTTCCCCTTCCGGCGCAACCTCTCGTTCTACGCCGTCGACCTGGCGCTGATGTCCGTCAGCCATCCGGACCAGCTGCGGGAGTTGCTGTCGACGGTGTATCTGCTGAGCGCCGAGGGCGACCTGCCGATGCCCGAGTTCACCCGCTATCCGCTCGCCGACGCCGCCACCGCCATCCGGATGGTGAGCGGTGCCCAACACACCGGCAAGCTCGTGCTCGACATACCGCACACCGGCTCCACCCGGCTTGTGGTTCCGCCATCTCAGGTGCGGGTGTACCGGACGGACGGCGCGTACATCGTCACCGGCGGACTCGGAGGCCTTGGGTTGTTCATGGCCGAGAAAATGGCAGCCAACGGGTGCGGACGTATCGTGCTGTCCTCTCGGTCACAGCCGAGCGCACCGGTGTCGAAGATCCTCGATCGCATCCGCGCGACCGGTGTCGACGTACTGGTCGAGTGCGGCGACATCGCCGAAGCAAGCACCGCGGAACGATTGGTGGCAGTGGCGACCGCCGATGGGCTTCCGGTGCGGGGGGTGTTACACGCGGCGGGGGTGATCGAGGATGCTGCGCTGACCAACATCACCGACGAGCTCATCGAGCGGGACTGGGCACCAAAGGTCTACGGCGCGTGGAATCTGCACACTGCGACCGCCGACCAGCCTCTGGACTGGTTCTGCTCGTTCTCGTCGGCGGCGGCGCTGGTCGGTTCACCCGGGCAGGGGGCCTATGCCGCGGCCAACAGCTGGCTGGACGCCTTCAGCTTGTGGCGCCGGTCCAAGGGATTACCGGGCTCCGCCATCGCTTGGGGCGCGTGGGGGAAGATCGGCCGCGGGACCGACCTGGCCGAAAGCGCCGGAATCGCCATTGCGCCCGACGAAGGTGCGTATGCGTTCGAAGCATTGCTGCGTCACGACCGGGCGTATACCGGCTATGCGCCGATCACGGGCGCGCCCTGGTTGAGCATGTTCGCCGAACGCAGCCCGTTCGGCGAGGCATTCCGATCAACCGGCCAAAGTTCAACGGGCACCAGCAAGCTGCACGCCGAACTCGATGAGCTGCCCCCGGAAGAGTGGGCCGGCAAATTGCGGCATGTCATCTCCGATCAAGTGAGCGTGATCCTGCGCCGCAGTGTCGACCCCGACCGGCCCCTCTCCGAGTACGGCATGGATTCACTGGGAGCACTCGAACTACGAACCCGCATCGAGAACGAAACCGGAATACGGATCTCGGCAACAGGAATCACCACCGTTCACGGTCTGGCCGACCTGCTGTGCGAAAAGCTCCTGCCCGCAGGAGCGACCTGACATGCCGGATGGCAAGCGGTTGAATCAGCCGAGTCAGATCGCCTACAGCAAACATTCGACCAGGCAGGCGAAACGAGGCGCCCGCAGACGAGCAAGTCCGCACCCGAGTCGCGCGGTAAACCATCGGCCGCCTTCGCCAATCCTTTACCCACACCAGGTGGCAGATCCGGAGCCGATCAGCATCTCAAGCTCACTGATTCGGCCTCCACCGACAGCACCACGCGAAACCATTTACTCGACAATCGATCTGAACAATTCGACACCAACAAAGTTGGGAAGAGCAGCAGAGTAGTACCGAGATCGGCGGAACCGATGCGCGATGGGGCCGCGTCGTTCAGGTTCCGCACACCACGACTTGTGCAGCCCCGCGGATTCGCACGGCCAAACGAGCCCGAAATCGCCAAGATGAAGTTTCGAGAATCCGAACAGCAAATAACAACCAAGGTAGGATTTCGGTCATGTGGGGCTCGTTGGTAGTACTAGCACTTTTGACCACGATCAATCCGGTGCGCCTCGGAATCATCCTCTTGGTGCTCTCGCGGCCACGACCCGTGCAAAATCTGCTCGCTTACTGGGCGGGCGCAGTGCTGATAGGAATGGCCAGCCTCGTCATTCCACTCATCGTGCTCCACTCCACTCCGGCGTCCTCCGCATTCGCGAGGAAATTTGCGCACCCCACCGCGGACCCGCTCACCCAGCGCATCACAATCGGCCTGGGCGTACTTCTGCTGGCGATCGCCGCATTCATGGTGGCCCGCAACTTGTTGCGCAAACCCGCCGCCGTAGGTAGTCATCGGAGGCCGACGGGAGACGGCGTTGGCACCACCTCCACACTCGTGGATGATGCGGGCGCGCCACCGGCCATCACAAAGCTGTTGTACTCCAGCCCGGCCGACTCCGATGCCGATCCAAAATCTCCGCGGTTGCTCGGCCGAATCCGCGAAGCCTGGCAGAACGGGTCACCCTGGATCCCCTTCGTCATCGGGATCATCGTGGTCCCACCACTCGACGGGATTCTGTTCGCCCTGGCCATCGTCGTCGCGTCAGGCGCGTCGTTCCAGGTCCAGTTGATCGCACTGATCGCATTCGTCTTCGGCGTACTTCTGGTGGAAGAGTTCATTCTCGTCAGCAATGCAATCGCACCGGCGAAAACCCAAGCGACACTGCGCAAACTGCATGAATGGGCCAGCGCCCATCGTCAGACGTTCGCGGCCGCCATCTGCGCAGTGGTCGGGGCCTCCCTGGTACTCCGGGGCTTGGGCGGCCTCTGATCCGAGCCGCTGGCGATCCAGGCCGACGCGCCCTGGCCGTGGCTTAACTACAATCGCGCAATTGATCACCGTACTGGCTCAACGAATCTGCTGCCAGCATCTCGTAATGCGTGCAGTCCACTGAAAATGTGCTGACTCGACCCGAAACGTAGGGGCGCCAACTCCTCAGCAGCAGTTGCGGATTCATCCGGTTGCGGAACATTCGCCACCGCGACTCCGGTGCGGAGTCACCGAGTCTGCCGTTCACATGTTGCCGAGCGGAGAACAGTGCCATGTCCCCGTCGAACACCTCAGGTGTGTGATTGCGGTAGAGCGATTGATTCGCAATGACGCTTCGAACCATGAATTCCAGCACCGCCTGAGGTGGTAATGCGAGTTCCGAATTCTGCTGCCGGATCAGCTCTTCAGCTTTCGGCCTGGTAAGGAGCATCGATTTCATCGGGACCCGTACCCGATTCGCCAGCAGCAGACGTTCCAGCACCAGACTCTGGGCCACCGCTGGGTTCTGTTCCAGAGTCTTGTTGGCGATGAAACCGCCGACGACCTTGTTACTGACCGGCGCAGGGTCCAGGAGGACAAGGCTTTGGATGTCGCAACCACGGTGTTGTAGTTCGATCGCCAGTTCATGCGCGACGGCCCCTCCGAACGACCAGCCGAGAATCCGGTAGGCGCCGTGCGGTTGGACAGTCTGCAGCCTGTCGGCGTAGCACTTCGCCATGTCACGGATACTGACCGGGTCACTTTCTCCATCCCCCGACATCTGGTTGATACCGATGATCGGACAATCCAGATACGCAGCCAGGGCGCGATATGACCAGCTCAGCCCGAATACATCGTGGATACACCAGATCGGAGTGCCGTTTCCTTCTTGAAGGACTTCCACGGGGACGACTTCAGTCGCGTTGTCATGCCTGCCGATCTGCCGGCTGAGGCTTCGCACGGACGGCGCGAGGAACAAGGACCGCACCGCCAGATCGGCATCCAATGATTGGTTTATCACGGCGACAACCCGCATGGCAGACAACGAATCTCCACCCAGGTCGAAGAACGAATCATCCACGCCGACCCGCTCCAGACCGAGAACCTGGGCATAGATATCGGCGAGGACCTTCTCAGCCTGAGTCGTGGGTGCGCGGTATCCGTCGCTGAGGTCGGTGTAGCCGGGTGCGGGCAGAGCGCGTGTGTCGAGTTTGCCGTTCACCGTCAACGGCAGTGCGTCAAGGGCCATGACCACGGCGGGCACCATGTAGGTCGGTAACCGCTTGGCCAGCTCAGCCCGCACATCCGTCAATTCCGCTGAGCCAGTGACATAGCCGATCAGGCGCTTGTCGCCGGCGCCGTCTTCTCGAGCGATGACCACCGCCTGCTCGACCCCGTCGATTTCAGCAAGCGCGGCGCGCACCTCTGCCAGTTCGATTCGATACCCGCGGATCTTGACCTGCTCGTCAGAACGACCGACATACCTGAGTTGCCTGTCGGAGCCCCAGCGCACCAGGTCGCCCGTACGGTACATCCGTGCCCCCGGCGCACCGAAAGGACATGCCACAAATCGAGACGCGGTCAGACCGGTGCGGCGCCAGTATCCGGTCGTCACCGCACCGCCGGCCACGTACAACTCGCCTGTCACCCCCGGGGGCACCGGACGCAGCCACGTATCCAGGACGAACATGGCCGCCCCGGGCAGGGGTGAGCCGATCGGCGCACCTCTGCCCGCAGTCAACGGTGCGCTCATCGCGACCCACACGGTCGTCTCGGTCGGGCCGTACGCATTGATCATCACTCGTCCGTAGGACCATTGATCCACGACGTCTGCCGGGCACGCCTCGCCGCCCACCAGTACGGCGGCCGATTCCAGAGCGCCCGGCGAGATTGCCTGCAGGGCTGAGGGTGTCAGGCTCACCACCGTTGCGCTTTCCGCCAGCAGCAGTGCCTCGAGGTCCTGCGGTGAGCGAGTCACGTCTTCAGGCACTACTAGCAACCGCCCACCGTGCAGCAGTGCGCCCCAGATCTCCCACACCGAGAAGTCGAACGCGTAGGAATGGCACTGAGTCCAGGTCTGACCAGGTGAGAGATCCAGGCCGACATCGAGTGCGCCGAACAGCCCGATAACGTTGCGATGAGTTACCGCAACTCCTTTCGGTCTGCCGGTCGTACCCGAGGTGTAAATGAGGTAGGCGATGTCATCGGCGGCCGGCGCGGACAACCCAGTGCACGGGTAGTTCTCGATCGCCGGGTCATTGATGTCAATGACGTCCATCCCCTGGCCGTCCAGCCGGCCCGCCAGCGCAGCTGTCGTCACCGCGACAATCGGCGCGGCATCAGCCACCACGAACTCAATCCGCGCATCAGGATGCAGCGGGTCGATCGGCAGATAGGCGGCTCCGGCTTTCAGTACCGCCAGCAGCGCCACAATCGCCTCCGCGCTGCGCGAGAACAACAGTGCGACGTGCTGTCCGGGACCCACTCCGTGACCAACCAGACTGTGCGCCAGCCGGTTCGACGCTCGATCCAACTCCGAATAGCTCATGGACCGGCCGTCGAAGGTCAACGCCGCCGATTCCGGTGCCCGCTGCACGCGCTGGGCGAACGCATCCGGTACCGATACGCACGGCGATTCTTGCCGGTCCAGCAGCGCCCGATTGCCAGCCTGGTCCAAACAGGTGCGCTCGTCGCGATCCAGTAGATCCACCGACGAAAGCCTGCGCGTCGGGTCCGCAGTCATGGCCGTGAGGACGCGTTGCAGCCGATCGATCAGCGTCTTGATAGTCGACTCATCGAATACGTCGGTCCGATACTCCATCGACCCGCTGATGCCGGCAGAATCGCCCGCCCGGGTCCAGCGTTCTGCCAGCGAGAGCACCAAGTCCATCCGAGCGGTGTGCGTGTCGGCGGCCAGCGGGGTGACCTGCAGGTCACCGAACCTCAGATCCTCGACGACACCCTCTGTCGGGCGCGCGAAGTTCTGCCAGGCCAACATCACTTGCACGACAGGATGGTGTGCCAGGGTGCGGGTGGGGTTGATGCGGTCGACGAGCACCTCGAAGGGCACATCCTGATGCTCGTAGGCAGCCATGCTGCGTTCCCGCACCTGACCGACCAACTCGGCGACTGTGGGGTCACCGGCAACATCGACCCGTAACACCAGCGTGTTGATGAATACGCCCACCAGATCACCGAGAGCCGGATCATCACGCCCGGCGATCGGAAAACCGACTGCCACATCGGTATTGGCGCTGAGGCTCGCCAGCAGCACGGCGAGCGCCGCCTGGACAACCATAAAGTTCGTGGCGTTGTTATCGCGAGCCACCGCACGCAGCCGGTCCTGGAGCTGCGCCGGCCAGTTCAGCTCCACACTGGCGCCGCGATAGTCGGCTGCCGGCGGGTAAGGCCGGTCCGTGGGCAACTCAAGCCGCTCGGGCAACCCCGCCAACTCGTTTTCCCAGTATGCCAATTGGGCCGCGATCGGGCTTTCGCCATCAGTCAGATCACCCAACTGTTCGCGTTGCCACAACGTGTAGTCGACATACTGCACAGGCAACGGCACCCACCGCGGTTGGGCTCCGCGAGACCGACTCTCATAGGCAACGTTCAGATCTGCGATCAGCCGGGCCATCGACCAGCCGTCCGCCGCGATATGGTGCACCACGGCACCAAGCACATACTCATCTGCAGCGAGCTTGAACAGGCGTGCAACGAAGGGAATCTCGGCGGCCAGATCGAAACAATGCCGCACAGTTGCACCGACCGCCTCGCGCAGTTGATCTGAGGACCAGCCGACCACGTCAACGACCTGCCAACCGAAATCTGCGTGCTCGGACGGCACCACCACCTGCTGCGGCACTCCGTCCACCGCGGGGAATATTGTCCGCAAGCTCTCTTGCCGGGCAACCACATCGACAAGGGCTGCCCGTACGGTGCCAGGATCCAGCTGGCCACGTAGCCGCACCACCACCGGAATGTTGTAGATCGGCGACGGCCCATATAGCTGTTCCAGGAACCAGAACCGACTCTGCGCGAAGGACAACGGAACCGTTGCGGGCCGCGGCCCAGCGACCAAGGGCTTACGTGCACTTCCGTTCGCGCCGATGCGCGGCGCCAATTGGGCAACCGTCGGCGTCTCGAACAACATGCGCACGGCGATCTGTGCGTCCAGGGACTTGTTCGCAGCGGCGACCACCCGCATCGCTGACAGAGAGTCGCCGCCCATGTCAAAGAACGAGTCGTCGACACCCACGCGCTCGACCCCGAGCACCTCGGCATAGATCCCGGCAAGGATTTCCTCGACAAGTGTGGCCGGGGCTCGGTACGGCGCCGCCTTGTACTCGGGTGCCGGCAGCGCGCGGGTGTCGAGTTTCCCGTTCGATGTCAGTGGCAGCGCTTCCACCACCATCAGCGCCGCCGGAACCATGTAAGCCGGCAGTCGCGCTGCCAGCGCACCTAGCGTCCGGTCGGGGTCCACGGCGCCGGGGACTGATTCGACGACGTAGCCGACCAGACGTCTGTCGCCCGGATTGTCCTCGCGGACCACCACAGCCGCTTGGTCTATCCCATCCAGATCGGCCAAGGCGGTTCGGATCTCACCGAGTTCGATGCGGTAGCCGCGGATCTTGACCTGCTCATCGGCGCGCCCCAGGTAGCGCAACTGTCCGTCGGCGGCCCAACACACCAGGTCCCCGGTGCGATACATCCGGGTTCCGGATCCCCCGAAGGGGCAGGCCACGAACCGTGACCCGGTCAACGCGGACCGGCCCATGTATCCGCAAGCCACACCCCGACCTGCCACATACAACTCTCCGACCACCCCGGCGGGCACCGGGCGCAACCATGGATCGAGCACGAACAATGCCGATGTGGACACCGGCCCACCGATCGGGACAACTCCGGTGCCTGCCGTCAGCGCTGTGCTCATCGACGCGTAAACCGTCGCCTCAGTAGGGCCGTAGGCGTTGATCACCACGCGCCCTGGTGCCCAGCGGTCCACCACGTCACCCGGACAGGATTCACCGCCCAGGAGCAGCGCTGTCGTTTCGAGGCCGTCGGGCGAGAGCGCCGCCACGGCCGACGGGGTCTGAGTCAGCACATTGACGTGCTCTGCGACCAGCATGTCGTGGAACATCTCCGGTGATCCGGCGATGTCTTCGGGCACCACGACCAGCCGTCCGCCGGTCAGTAGCGCAGCCCAGATTTCCCACACCGAGAAGTCGAACGCATACGAGTGGCATTGTGTCCAGACCTGATTCGTCGGCAGGGCAGCAGGCATCGAGACGGCGAGGTGGGTGAGGTTTTGATGCGTGATCCCCACCCCCTTCGGGGTGCCGGTGGTACCCGAGGTGTAGATCAGGTAGGCGATCTCGTCGGCCGCGGGTGCAGGCAAGCCCGTGTTCGGGTAGCCGTCGATGCGGACGTCATCGATGTCGATGACCAAGAGATCGGCTCCGTCGAACCGGTCCTGGTGCGCTGCGGAGCTGATCACGGCGCTCGGAGCGGCATCGGCGAACATAAACGCAATGCGTGAGTCCGGATGAGCGGGGTCCATCGGCACGTACGCCGCCCCGGCCTTGAGCACCGCCAGCATCGCCACGATCGCTTCGGTGCATCGGTTGAACAGCAACGCCACATTCTGTCCGTGCCCTACACCACCGCTGACGAGTAAGTGCGCCAACCGATTCGATGCCTCGTCGAGTTCTCGGTAAGACATCGACCCACCTTCGGAGGTCACCGCCAACGCCTGCGGGGCGCGTGCCACCTGTTGGGCGAACACCATCGGCACAGACGCCGGTGCGGTGGATCGGGTGAGCGCTGCGCGGTTGCCGATTTCCGTCAGTCGGTCGCACTCTCCGCCGGCGAGCACGTCCACCGACGAGATCCGCAGCGCGGCATCGGTGGTCACTGCCGCCACCACCCGCTGTAACCGCTCGATCAACGTTTCGATGCCCGCCGCGTCGAACACGTCGGTGCGGAACTCCACCGAACCGACGATGCCGTCGGGTTCTCCGACCCCGGTCCACCGTTCTTCGAGGGAGAACGCCAGGTCCATGCGGGCTGTCTGGGTCTCGGCGGGCAGTGGATTCACTCGCAGGCCACCCAGGAGCGGCTCAGCTGCCGGCTCACCGCCATCTGTTCCCGCGAGGTTCTGCCACGCCAGCATCACTTGGACCAGCGGGTGGTGGGTCAGGCCCCGTATCGGGTTGAGCCGATCGACGACCACTTCGAACGGCACGTCCTGGTGCTCGTAGGCGGCCAAGCTACGCCGGCGCACCTGAGCGATGAGCTCCTCGATGGTGGGATCGGCGTCGAGTTCGACCCGGAGCACCAACGTGTTGACGAAGAAGCCCACGAGATCGTCGAGCGCCGGATCGCACCGTCCGGCGATCGGGAAGCCCATTGCCACATCGCTACTCGCGCTGAGTTTCGACAGCAGTAACGCCAATGCGGCCTGCACCACCATGAAACTGGTCGCATTGTGTTCACGCGCTGCACGCGCTATCTGCTGCTGCAACTCAGCCGGCCACGCCACCGCCACGCTGGCTCCGCGATAGTCGGCCACCGGCGGGTATGGCCGGTCGGTGGGTAGTTCCAACCGCTCGGGCAGCCCGGCCAACGCCTGCTCCCAGTAGGCCAACTGCTTGCCGATGCGGCTGTCACCGTCGGCCACCTCGCCCAGGTGATCGCGCTGCCACAGTGTGTAATCCACGTACTGCACCGGCAACGGCTTCCAGTCCGGAGCTTGCCCGGCACATCTGCTGAGATAGGCCACACCGAGATCGCGGACCATCGGCGCGATCGACCAGCCATCAGCAGCGATGTGATGGATCACCGCCACCATCACATGTTCACTCTCGCCCACGCGGAGAAGCGTTGCACACAAGGGTATTTCGGCCGATAGATCGAAACAGTGCCGTACTGTTTCGTCGACGGCCTCGCCGAGTCTCTGGGCCGGCCAACCGCGGGCATCAATCACTTGCCAACCGAATCTGGCTTGCTCCGCAGGCATCACGATCTGCTGGGGCAATCCATCGGGCGCTGCGTACAGCGTGCGCAGGATCTCATGGCGCCCCACCACGTCGGCAAACGCCGCCCCGAGCGCGTCGGTGTCCAGCTCCCCGCCTATCCGGTACGCGGTGGGCATGTTGTAGACCGGTGACGGGCCTTCCAATTGATGCAGGAACCACAATCGCTGTTGGGCATAGGACAGCGGCACGACCACGGGCCGCTCTTGGACCCTCAAGGGCGCGCCCGCCCGCTCCCCGGCATAACCGGTGATCCATTCCGACAACCCGGCGACGGTGGGCGCGTCGAACACCACACGGACTGCGATGTCCACGTCCAGACTGGTGTTGATCGCGTTGATCAGCCGCATGGCTTTCAGTGACTCTCCGCCCAGGTCGAAGAACGAGTCGTCGACGCCAACGCGCTCCAGCCCCAGCACCTGGGCGTAGATGCCGGCCAGGATCTCCTCGGTGGCCGTACTCGGCGCCCGATAGCTGTCGACGTCGATGTACTCCGGCGCCGGCAGCGCCCGCCTGTCGAGTTTCCCGTTGACTGTCAACGGTATTGCGTCTACCACGACCACGGCTGCCGGAACCATGTACCCGGGCAATCGCTGCGCGAGCAAGGCACGGACAGCGGCCGGATCCGCGGTGCCCGTGACATAACCGACCAGCCGTTTGTCGCCGGGCCGGTCCTCACGGGCCACGACTGCGGCCTGATTGATCTCATCCAGGTCAGCCAGGGCAGACTGGATTTCACCCAATTCGATCCGATAGCCCCGGATCTTGACCTGCTCATCAGCGCGGCCGAGATATTGCAACTGCCCGTCCGCACCCCAACGGGCCAGGTCCCCGGTGCTGTACATTCGCGCTCCGGCATCACCGAAGGGGCACGCCACAAACCGCGAAGCCGTCAACCCTGCCCGGCGGATGTATCCGAACGCCACACCACGTCCCGCCACGTACAACTCCCCCACCACGCCCGGCGGGACTTCCCGAAGCCACCGATCCAGCACGAACACGGCAGCTCCCGGCACCGGCACACCGATCGGCACCACTCCTGTATTGGGCTGCAACGGGGCGCTTATCGTGGCGTACACCGTCGCCTCGGTCGGCCCGTAGGCGTTGATCATCACCCGCCCGGAGTCCGCCCATTCATCCATCACCTCAACGGGGCAGGCCTCACCGGCCACCACCAACGCCGCCGACTCCAAGCCCCTCGGTGAGAGCATCCCCACCGCAGACGGAGTTTGACTCAGAACACTGACCTCGTGCTCGATCAGCAGCGTGTGGAACTCTGCCGGTGAGCTCGCCACCGCTTCGGGGACGATCACCAGCCGACCACCGTGCAGCAGCGCGCCGAAGATCTCCCACACCGACACATCGAAGGAATAGGAATGCCACTGTGCCCAAGCCCGCGGCGACAGATGGTCGTCGAGGGATGCCAGCAGCTGAGTGACGTTCTGATGAGCGACCGCGACCCCCTTCGGCACACCCGTGGTCCCTGAGGTGTAGATCAGGTAGGCAAGATCGTCAGGAGCAGCTACGGGCAGCGGCGTGAAGGATTGCGCGGCAATGCGTGGGTCAGCGATATCGATCACGGTCACGCCACAGCCGTTCAGTCGCCCAGCCAGACCGGCAGTGGTCACAGCGGCGACCGGTTCGGAATCAGCAAGCATGAACCGGATCCGTGCGTCGGGGTGCATCGGATCGATCGGCACGTACGCCGCACCCGACTTCAACACCGCAACGATCGACACAATCGCTTCAGCACAACGGGAGTACAGCAACGCCACACACTTGCCGGGCCCGGCGCCGAGACCCACCAGCCACTGCGCCAAATGATTCGATGCCTGGTCCAACTCGCGGTATGTCTGTGTGTGGTCCCCGCACACCAGTGCCACGGCATCGGGTGTGGACGCCACCTGCTGCGCGAATCGCACGGGCACCGACACTGCCGGAGCTCCGGTTCTGGTCAAAGCTGCGCGGTTGCCGACCTCGTCCAACCGGGCATGGTCGACGATGTCCAACACGTCGACCGACGACAACGTCCTGGCCGGGTCTGTCGTGAATGCCACCAGCACCCGCTGCAACCGCTCGGCCAACACCTCGATGCTGGTCGCATCGAACACGTCGGTGCGGTACTCCACCATCCCAGAGATACCCGCAGGCGCACCGTCGTCGCCGAAGCACTCGCCCAGCGAGAACACCAAATCCATACGCGCTGTGGAGGTTTCCGCCGTCAAAGGTCTGGCCTGGACATCACCCAACACCGAGTCAGCAGCAGCACCGTTGGCCGGCCGGGTGAAGTTCTGCCAGGCCAGCATCACCTGAACCAACGGGTGATGGGCCAGCGATCGAGTCGGCTGGAGCCGATCCACCAGTACCTCGAACGGCACATCCTGGTGCTCGAGCGCGGCCAGGCTGCGCTGCCGCACCTGCTCCAGGACCGCTCCGACGGTGGGATCACCGTCCAGATCCACCCGCAGCACCAATGTGTTGACGAAGAACCCCACCACCTGATCGAGCGCGGCATCACCACGTCCCGCGATCGGAACTGCCACGGCCACATCAGAAGTCGCGCTGAGCTTCGACAGCAACACGGTGAGCGCGGCCTGCACCACCATGAAGCCGGTCACGCCATGGCCATGCGCCACCCGCGTCAGTTGCTCCTGTAGCTCGGCAGGCCACTCCACTGCCACGCTGGCACCGCGGTGGTCGGCCACCGGCGGATAGGGACGGTCGGTAGGTAGCTCCAGGCGTTCTGGTAGCCCGGCCAATGCCTGCTCCCAATACGCCACCTGCCCGGAGATGCGACTGTCCGGATCACCCAGCGCACCCAGATGCCCGCGCTGCCACAGGGTGTAATCCACATACTGCACCGGCAACGGCGCCCAGTCCGGCGCATTGCCCCCGCATCGCGCGGCATAAGCTCTGCCCAGATCTGCCACCAACGGTGCGATCGACCAACCATCCGCCGCGATGTGGTGCACCACCGCCACCAACACATATTCATCGGCATCGACCCGGAAAAGAGTCGCTCGTAAAGGAATCTCGTTGGCGAGATCAAACGACTGTGCTAACGCCTCCCCGATAGCCTCCGGCAGCCGGCCGTCGGACCATCCGCCGGCCTCAACCACCTGCCAACCGACGTCGACTTGGTCTACCGGAATGACCCGCTGCCGAGGAACTCCTTCGACCGCGGGAAACACCGTTCGCAGAGACTCATGGCGCTCCACCACATCGACCAGGGCTTGGCCGAGCGCAGCGACATCCAACCAACCACTTATCTGGTAGGCCACCGGCATGTTGTAGATCGGTGACGGCCCCTCAAGCTGATCCAGGAACCACAGCCGCTGCTGGGCGTATGACAATGGAATGACCGCCGGGCGTTGTTGGGCCACCAACGGCTCCCGCCGACCTGAACTCTCGCCGGCACGCGCCGCAAGCTCTGCCACCGAAGGTGTCTCGAACACCGCCCGAACCGCCAGATCAGCACCCAAACTGGCATTGATCCCATTGATCAACCGCGTCGCCGACAACGAATCCCCACCCAGGTCGAAGAACGAGTCATCCACCCCAACGCGCCCGAGACCGAGAACCTGCGCGTAGATCCCGGTCACGATCTCCTCGCTGGGAGTGCTCGGAGCCCGATAACGATCGACATCGAGATATTCCGGCGCCGGCAACGCTCGGCGGTCGAGCTTGCCGTTGACCGTCAATGGCAGGGTGTCCAGCACGACCACCGCGGTGGGCACCATGTAGCCGGGCAACTGTTGTCCCAACGCCGCACGGACTGCGCCTGGATCAACGTTCGCTCCGACCAGTTCGGTCACATACCCGACAAGGCGCTTGTCCCCCGGCTCCGGATCGGTAACAAATGCAACCAGAATCCTCTGCAAACGCTCCGCCAGATCAGTGACGTCGAAACTGGAGAACGGTTGACCCTTACCCATCGTGCTGAGGACCAATTCATCCCCGGCACTGGAGAAGACCAGACCGAAGCCGCCGACAACACCGGCATTGGTCAACGACGCCGAAGCCTCCGCACCACCGAAGTCCAACGTGAACGTAGACGGAAGGAAGTTGACACTCACCCGATTCGCCATCTGACCCGCCACCCGCGGGTTGATCTTGCGCTCTAGTGCGTGTACCGGAAAGCGCTGATGCTTCAGGGCTTCCTGTATGTGGCTCTCGACATCGTCGATGAATTCGGAGATCGACGTTGCGGGTGAGGCTTTCACCACCAGCGGCACCACGCCGGCCACCATGCCGGGCAGCGTCCGCGACTCTGGACTTACGCGCCGGCTGACCGGGAAGTCGAGCACGACGTCCGAGCCCTCAGCACACCACCCACGCACCAGCAAGGCACAAGCCGCGGTGATGACCGATGAACGAGCAACATTCTTCGACCGTGCCAGTATGTCGACTTGGCGCAGTACCTCCGAGTCGAATTGCGCTGAGGCAGAATACCAATGCTCCTCAGCGTCATCGACGGATTCAGTCTGCCAAGAGTTCGGGCCGGCTTCCGGTGGAAGATTCCCAGTCCAGTAGCCGTGGTCGTCGAGATACTCGCTGGAGGCTTCGTACTTCGACTCGTTGTCGATCAGATCGGCCAGCGATCCGAAGATCGGCGGGGGTATGGGTGCACCGGAGAAAACTGCGGAGTACACCGACGCGAGCCGAGACCCCACCAGCGCAATCCCGGTCCCGTCGAGCACGATGTGGTGACAGCACGCGATCAGGAAATGTTCATCGTCCCGTGTCTGGAACAGTGCAAATCTGAACAGCGGTCCGGCGAAAGACATTGGCGTGCGCTGGACGGAGGCCGCCATGTCACGGGCCTCTGCCACGGGATCGGACGCGCTGCGCAGGTCGTAGAAGGCCAACTCCACATCCGGGTGGTCGACCGCCTTTTGGTAGACCTGCCCATCCACCTCGAAGAAGGTGGCTCTGAGCGGCTCAGCCTCTCGCACCACTCGATGGATCGCCCACTCGAGGGCGTCGCGGTCGAGCGCGCCCGCGATTTTCACGAACAGACCGAGTAACCACTCCGTGCCGGATTCGGCCACGTCGTGCGCAAGCCAAATATCGAGCTGTGCGCGTGTTACCGGCAGCGACTGTTGATCAAGCTGCATCGGACTCTCCCACCGCAGTTTTTCGGCCCCCCGCGCCTGCTATTTGTCAGAGTCCCGCCAACCTGTCGCGCAGACTCTTCGGACGTATGTCAGGCCAGTTCTGTTCGATGTAGTCCAGGCAGGAAGCTCGATCCGCTTCGCCGTATACGACCTTCCATCCGGCGGGGACATCAGCGAACGTTGGCCACAGACTGTGTTGCTCCTCGTCGTTGACCAAGACGCGAAAGCTGCCATTGTCGTCGTCAAACGGATTGATGCTCACTTGGTCCTCCCCATCGTCGAGTAGACCAGTGAAAATCGATCGACAACCCGGCGCAGGCACCCAGCCCCGCCAGTTGCTTCACGATGCCTGTTTCCTGTGGCCCACTCCAGCTATGACGTTCTTGTTGCAGGGCGCCAGCATATCCACTTATCTTGACGAGAGTGCAGAAATTAGAAATCAAAGAATTTCCCGTTGCTACCTCTTCCCCATTCACCTTCTAACTTGTCACGAGTTCCGCGAATCGGCAAACCTTTTTCAGGCCCCGTCCTGACTCGCCGCCAGCTGGTACGACCGGTGGTGACCTGCGGGTTGGCCAGCCTCGGCTGATACGCCGCCAAATCCGGCTACCCCATGGACCGTGATTCCGGCGAAAACTGCGGCCGGCCACCCCGCCCAAGGTCGGACGAGAGCTGCTCCGCTGCGACCGTCGGGCGCGCAAACGGAGAGGAGAGGCTCCGCTCTGCGACAGCCAGCCTTCCGGCAGGGGCGGACACCCCGCTCGACGGGACGCCTCCACGCGCGGCGGACATCCCCACCCCGAGACGAACACAATGTCGTTGCCGGAGCTAAATGCCCAGCAACTACACAGTTTCGATCGGCATCCATCGGCAGTCTTGTCGAAGCGGCCGCACGTCGCGTGCGCAGGCACAACACGCTCGTCATGTAGCGCTTCGCAAGCGATGGGGTCGGCCCGCCGGGGCTAACACTCGAACGTCATCAGGCGAACACGACGACGCGCCCGGCGGCGGGGACTCGCCCGGAGATCTCACCTATGAATACGGCGACGACACGTCTGTAGTTCAATTCAGCGAAGCGAACAATCAGGGCATGGAACGCCGCAGACGCGCCGCAGCGCGGTAGAGGGCGCCGCCATCGAGCCGACCTTGCCGACCAGCAAAGTTTGTCGGTAGCGTAAGGAGCTTTCAATACGGGGTAATGGCCGCCAACGGCGAAGCGGATTGAGTTAGCCAGACCCGCCTTAGGTGATCTTGAATATGCAAAATCAAGATCGTTTGTATGAAATTTGCGATTGCAAACAGACAACCACTACGTACTGGCGCGGCGAAGCACTTAATACGCCCATTTTTGGCTAGTTTGGCAAACAACCGGCAGCCGAATAATGTTTGCAATTGATTAGACGTCTGTATGAAGTCTCCGGCGAACGCCGGAAACATTCAGCTGACGGTTGCCAGAACGAACGGCAAGACCCCGGGCGCTCCGGCATCACGCAGCAGTCGCGCGGCCATGGTCAGCGTCCAGCCGGTGTCCGTCATATCGTCGATCAGTAGCACCGGACCATCCCAGTGTCCGCCTGTCTCCTCGTCGGCGACACCCCTTTGCGGTCGTTCCCAGGCACCGTCCAGCGCCGCTACTCGGTAGGCCGAGTTCGCGGCGGTGACGGGCCGGCGCTCGGGGGTGTAGCTCAGGATGCCGAGATTCGTCAGCCGCCCGATCTGCGCCAGCCGCTGCACGGTCGACGAGATCAACGTCGGGTGCGTGAGGGAATCCAGCCCCATCACCGCCACCGGCCGCTGATCCCAGTCCCAGGCCTTGAGCACCTCGATGGCCGCGGCGATTACGTCGTCGGGCACCTCACCGTCAGGTTCGGCCAGAAGGCGCCGTAGCCGCGCTCCCCAGCCGAGATCGGTGAGTCTGCCGATAGCCCGACCCGGCGCGGCGCCCTCGGTGATCCGGCCGGACAGCGGCACCCCCAACGCAGCAAGCCCGGACGGCCACTGCTTGCGCGGGGCCACCAGGACACCGGGTCTCGACAACCGTTGCGCGGTGTCGGTGAGGATGTCCTGCGCCACCGCCGCCTCGTAACGTCGACCCGTGCAGTTGTCACAGCGCCCACACTGTGCGCCAGGCGCCAGCTCGGGATCATCGAGCTGGCCACGCAGGAACACCATCCGACAGCTGTCAGTCGCCTGATAGTCGAGCATCGCCCCTTGCTCCCGGCGGCGCGCCTCGTCCAGTGCCCGGTAGCGGGGCTCGTCATAACTCCAGGGCTGTCCGGTGCCGATCCAGCCGCCCTTCACCCGGCGGACCGCACCGTCCACGTCGAGCACCTTGAGCACCATCTCGAGACGCGACCGGTTGAGATCGACCAGCGGTTCCAGCGCCTGGGTGGATTGTGCCCGGTCGGTCTCCAGTGCACCGATGACGTGGCGCACCATGGATTCCGATGGGAAGGCCACCGACGCGAAGTACCTCCAGACGTCCTGATCCTCGGTGCCGGGAAGCAGGATCACCTCGGCGCTGTCGGTCGCACGCCCGGCACGCCCGACCTGTTGGTAATAGGCGATCGGAGACGACGGCGCCCCCAGATGCACGACGAAACCCAGGTCGGGTTTGTCGAAGCCCATCCCCAGCGCCGACGTCGCCACCAGTGCCTTGACCCGGTTCTCGAGCAGGTCGGCTTCCAGTTGTTCACGTTCGGTGGTGTCGGTCGACCCGGTGTAGGCGGCCACCTTGTGTCCACGCTCGGCCAGTAGTGCGGCCACGTCGTGGGCCTGGGCCACCGTCAGGGTGTAGATGATGCCGGAGCCGGGCAGGCCTTCCAGTTGTGCCGCGATCCACGCGGCCCGCTGCGCTGGGGTGCCCACCTGCACCACCGACAGACGCAACGACTCGCGATCCAGCCCGCCGCGCAGCACCAAGGTATCCGAACCGCCCACCCCCAACTGGGCCGCGACGTCAGTGACCACCCGGTCATTGGCAGTCGCAGTGGTCGCGAGAACCGGTACCTGAGAACCTAATTCGGCGATCAAGGTACGAATCCGGCGGTAGTCCGGCCGGAAGTCATGTCCCCAGTCGGAAACGCAGTGCGCCTCGTCGACCACCACCAGGCCCGCATCGGCGGCCAGCGCCGGCAGCACGTTGTCGCGGAAGTCGGGATTGTTGAGGCGCTCGGGGCTGACGAGTAGTACATCGAGTTCGCCGTCGGCCACCTGCCGGTGAATCGCGTCCCATTCGGTGACGTTGCCGGAGTTGATCGTGGCGGCCCGCACCCCGGCCCGCTCGGCAGCGGCCACCTGGTTGCGCATCAATGCCAGGAGTGGGGACACGATGACCGTCGCCCCGCGACCGGAGGCTCGCAGCAGCTTGGCCGCGATGAAGTAGACCGCCGATTTACCCCACCCGGTGCGTTGCACGACCAGTGCGCGGCGCCGCTGCACCACGAGGGCCTCGATCGCGGCCCACTGGTCATTGCGCAGCACCGCCCCGGGCCCGGCCAGTTGTTCGAGGATCGACTGGGCCTGCTCGCGGGTTGCCATGGCCCAATCATGCCGGGCGCGCCCGACACTGCCGAAATGCAACAGCCCGCTGAGCATTCAACTCAGCGGGCTGTTGTCGATCGAATCTCAGGCTTTCGCGGCCGCGGCTTCCTGTTCGCGCTTGATCTCCAGCGCGATGTCGATCAGCTGATCCTCCTGGCCGCCGATCAGCTTCCGCTGGCCGACGCGGAGCAACAACTCGTGGGCGGGCACCCCGTAGCGTTCGCCCTGGCGCACCGCGTGCTTGAGGAAGCTGGAGTACACCCCCGCGTAACCCATCACGAGCGCGTTGCGGTCCAGCAGGCACTCGGCCGGCATCGCCGGGGCGACGACCTCTTCGGCGGCATCTGCGATGTCGAAGAAGTCGATACCGGTCTTGACGCCGATCTTGTCGAACACCCCGACCAGCGCCTCGACCGGTGCGTTGCCCGCACCCGCGCCGAACCGACGGCACGAGCCATCGATCTGCTTGGCACCCGCGCGCACAGCCTCGACCGAGTTGGCCACCCCAAGGCCGAGGTTCTCGTGGCCGTGAAAACCAACCTGCGCATCGTTACCGAGTTCGGCAACCAGAGCCGCCACCCGGTCTGCGACACCTTCGAGCACCAGGGCACCGGCGGAGTCCACGACATACACGCACTGGCAGCCGGCGTCGGCCATGATGCGGGCCTGCTTGGCCAGCTTCTCCGGCGGAATGGTGTGGCTCATCATCAGGAACCCGACGGTCTCCAGCCCCAGCTCACGGGCGAGCCCGAAGTGCTGGATCGAGACGTCGGCCTCGGTGCAGTGGGTCGCGACGCGGCAGATCGAGCCGCCGTTGTTCTGAGCTTCCTTGATGTCTTCCTTGGTGCCCACACCGGGCAGCATCAGGAAGGCGATCTTGGCTTCCTTGGCCGTCTCGGCGGCCAACTTGATCAGCTCCTGCTCCGGGGTCTTGGAGAACCCGTAGTTGAAGCTGGACCCGCCCAGACCGTCGCCGTGGGTGACCTCGATGACCGGGACACCGGCGGCGTCCAGGGCGGCGACGATCGCGCCAACCTCGTCCTTGGTGAACTGGTGCCGCTTGTGGTGGGACCCGTCACGCAGCGACGTGTCGGTCATCCGGACGTCCCACGCCGGATTGAAGAAAATGTCGGTCATGCTTGCGCTCCCGTCCCTGCCGAAGCCCGATCCTTGGCGATCTCCTCGCCGACCTTGGTCGCCGCGGCGGTCATGATGTCCAGGTTTCCAGCGTAGGGCGGCAGGTAGTCACCGGCACCCTCCACTTCCACGAACACGGTGACCAGGTGGTTTCCACCGTTGACCACCGACGGTTCGTCGAACTGCGGTTCGTTGAGCAGGCGGTAGCCCGGCACATAGGTCTGTACCTCGGCCACCACGTCCTTGATCGACTGCGTGATCGCGGCGTGATCGGCATCCTCCGGAATCGCGCAGAAGATGGTGTCGCGCATGATCATCGGCGGCTCGGCCGGGTTGAGGATGATGATCGCCTTGCCGTTGCGGGCCCCACCGATGTCGCGCACGCCTGCGCTGGTGGTCTTGGTGAATTCGTCGATGTTGGCGCGGGTGCCCGGTCCGGCCGACGCCGACGACACCGACGCCACGATCTCGGCGTAAGGCACGTCCACCACACGACTCACCGCGTAGACCATCGGGATGGTGGCCTGGCCGCCGCAGGTGACCATGTTGACGTTCGGCGCATCGAGGTGCGCACGCAGGTTCGCCGGCGGAATGACGCCGGGGCCGACGGCCGCCGGGGTCAGGTCGATCGCGCGGATGCCGGCCTCGGCATAGCGCGGAGCAGCGTCCCGGTGCACGTAGGCGCTGGTGGCCTCGAACACCATGTCCGGCTTCTCGTTCTGGGCGAGCAGCCAGTCGACACCCTCATGGGAGGTTTCCAGACCCAGCTTGCGGGCCCGGGCCAGACCTTCGGACGCCGGATCGATGCCGATCATCCAACGCGGCTCCAGCCACTCCGAACGCAGCAACTTGTAAAGCAGGTCGGTGCTGATGTTGCCCGACCCGACGATGGCAACAGATGCCTTTTCAGCCATATCGGCTCCCTATCCTCGAAACATCATTCGAAAGAAAGATGTACAGAACCTAACCCCGCGAAGTCAGCGACGAAATCGCTGCCCGGAGGTGCATCTATCGCACGCGTGCACGAGCCCGGCAACACGATGTCACCGGCCTTCAGACGCACCCCGAAGCTCTCCACCTTGCGGGCCAACCAGGCCACCGCGGTGACAGGATTTCCCAACACCGCGTCGCTACGTCCCTCGGCCACGACCTTGCCGTGGTTGGTCAGGACGGCGTCGATATTGCAGATATCGATGTCCTTGGGCGACACTCGCGCTTCCCCCAGCACCCAGCCTGCGCTGCTGGCGTTGTCCGCGATGGTGTCGCACAACTTGATCTGCCAGTTGGTGATGCGGGTGTCGATCAGCTCGATCGCCGGGGCGAGCGCGGCCGTCGCGGCCAGCACGTCCTCCTCGGTGCAGCCGGCCCCGGGCAGATCGTCGGCCAGGATGAACCCAACCTCGACCTCGACGCGCGGGTACAAGAACTTCGACGAGGGCACCGGAACGTTCTCGAACACCTCCATCTCATCGAGGAGATGGCCGTAGTCCGGCTCGTCGACACCCATCATGTCCTGCATCGCCTTGCTGGACAGCCCGACCTTGTGACCGATGATGCGCGCGCCCTCGGCGACCCGCTGCCGGATGTTGATCAGCTGGATCTCGTAGGCGTCAACCACGTCGATATCGCCGTACCGGTCCGTGAGCGGCGTCATCGGAACCCGGCTCCGCTCGGCCTCGGCAAGATCGGCCGCGAGCTCGTCTCGCACCTCGACACTAAGCATTCTGGTGAATTCCCCTCGCTTCTTTGACCGGCGCAGTTGTCCACAGGCCCGGCAATTCTATAACGTGTTCTACATGACTGGACAGGAGTACGACGTTGTCGTGGTCGGCAGCGGCGCTGCCGGCATGGTCGCCGCCCTCACCGCAGCCCATCAGGGCCTCTCGACAGTAGTCGTAGAGAAGGCGCCGCACTATGGAGGTTCCACTGCGCGGTCAGGTGGTGGGGTGTGGATCCCGAACAACGAGATTCTCAAGCGTGACGGGGTCAAAGACACCCCCGAGGCCGCCCGCACCTACCTGCACAAGATCATCGGTGACGTGGTGCCGGCGGAGAAGATCGACACCTACCTCGACCGCTCGCCGGAGATGCTGTCGTTCGTCCTGAAAAACTCCCCGCTCAAGCTGTGCTGGGTGCCCGGGTACTCGGACTACTACCCCGAGACGCCCGGCGGTAAGCCCACCGGTCGCTCGGTGGAGCCCAAGCCGTTCAACGCCAAGAAGCTCGGAGTTGACGAGAAGGGCCTGGAGCCGCCGTACGGCAAGGTGCCGATGAACATGGTGGTGATGCAGCAGGACTACGTGCGGCTCAACCAGCTCAAGCGTCATCCCCGCGGCGTGCTGCGCAGCATCAAGGTGGGTGTCCGCTCCGTGTGGGCCAACGCCACCGGCAAGAACCTGGTCGGCATGGGCCGCGCGCTGATCGCCCCGCTGCGGATCGGCCTGCAGCAGGCCGGCGTCCCGGTCCAGCTGAACACCGCGCTGACGGATCTCTACGTCGAGGACGGGGTCGTCCGCGGTATCTATGTGGTTGATGCTCGCGACAGTTCCGCTGAGCCGCAGCTGATCCGGGCCCGCCGTGCGGTGATCCTGGGCTCCGGCGGATTCGAGCACAACGAGCAGATGCGAGTGAAGTACCAGCGCGCACCGATCACCACCGAGTGGACCGTTGGCGCGGTGGCCAACACCGGCGACGGCATCCTGGCCGCCGAGAAGCAGGGCGCCGCACTCGAATTCATGGAGGACTCGTGGTGGGGCCCGACGGTCCCGCTGAACGATTCGCCGTGGTTCGCCCTGTCCGAGCGCAACTCCCCCGGCTCGATCATCGTCAACATGGCCGGCAAGCGATTCATGAACGAATCGATGCCGTACGTCGAGGCCTGCCACCACATGTACGGCGGCGAATACGGCCAGGGCGCGGGCCCCGGTGAGAACATCCCGGCCTGGCTCATCTTCGACCAGCAGTACCGCGACCGCTTCATCTTCGCGGGTCTGCAACCCGGACAACGCATTCCGAAGAAGTGGCTGGAATCCGGCGTCATCGTCAAGGCCGACACCCTCGAGGAGCTGGCCGCCAAGACCGGTCTGCCCGCCGACGCGTTCGGCGCGACCATCGACCGGTTCAACGGCTTCGCCCGCTCCGGGGTCGACGAGGATTTCCACCGCGGCGAGAGCGCCTACGACCGCTACTACGGCGATCCGACCAACAAGCCCAACCCCAACCTCGGCGAGATCAAGCACGGGCCGTATTACGCGGCCAAGATGGTGCCGGGCGACCTGGGCACCAAGGGCGGTGTCCGCACCGACCTCGTCGGCAAGGTGCTACGCGACGACGACACCGCGATCGAGGGCCTCTACGCCGCAGGTAACGTGAGCTCACCGGTGATGGGTCACACCTACCCCGGCCCGGGCGGCACCATTGGTCCCGCCATGACCTTCGGATACCTCGCGGCCCTCGACATCGCCGCGGCCGCCCCGGCGGCGACATCAGACCAGAGGAAGGCTCACTAGTGCCGATCGATCTCGACAAGGCGCTGGGCGCCGAGCTGGAACCCATCGAGTTCTCCTGGACCAGCAGCGACATCCAGCTGTACCACCTGGGCCTCGGTGCGGGTGCCGACCCGATGGACGCGCGCGAGCTTCGCTACCTCGTCGACGACACCCCACAGGTGCTGCCGACGTTCGGCAACGTCGCGGTCAGCTTCCACATGACCGAGCCGCCCAAGGTGCAGTTCCCAGGCATCGACATCGAGCTGTCCAAGGTGCTGCACGCCAGCGAGGCGGTGAGCGTGCCCGGCCCGATCCCGACCAGCGGCACCGCGAAGTCAGTGCAGCGTTTCACCGAGATCTGGGACAAGGGCAAGGCCGCCGTCATCGTCAGCGAGTCGACGGTGACCGATCCGTCCGGCACGGTGCTGTGGACCACCAAGCGGTCGATCTTCGGCCGCGGCGAGGGCGGTTTCGGCGGCGAGCGCGGTCCGGCCACCTCGGCCGAATTGCCCGATCGCGCACCGGATATCGAGATCTCGTTGCCGACGCTGCCGCAGCAAGCCCTGCTGTACCGGCTGTGCGGTGACCGCAATCCGCTGCACTCCGACCCAGCGTTTGCCGCGGCGGCGGGCTTCGACCGGCCGATCCTGCACGGACTGTGCACCTACGGCATCGGCTGCAAGGCCATCGTCGACAACCTGCTCGACGGCGACGTGTCCCAGGTGGCGTCCTACGGCGCCCGGTTCGCCGGCGTGGTGTTCCCCGGCGAGACGCTGCAGGCCAACATCTGGAAAGAAGACGGCAAGTTCATCGGCGTGCTCACCGCACCGTCGCGGGACAACGCCGTCGTGCTGTCCGGTGTGGAGCTCGTCCCGGCGTAGCCTTCTTCTCTTCCCCGCTTTGTCACGCTGGAGTGGCTGTCGACCTCGACAGCCACTCCAGCGTTGCATTGTGGGCGAAGAACGGTTGACGATCAATGGCTTTGTCACGCCAGAGTGGCGCCTGACATCGATGGCCACTCTGGCGTGACAAAGTGAATGCCTCCGCGGCTGGCGCCACCGCGATAGCGCCACCGCGATAGCACAGACCCGCCGCGCCGTCATCTGTCATCGCAGCGTGGCTGTGGACAACGACTGTCACGCCAGCGCCTGTGGATAACCGACGTGACGGATATAGCATTGCGCTGCACACTTTCTCGCCATGGGAGATCCATTCGTCGGCAGTGAGGCCGTGGCCAACGGCGAGCTACGCAAGAGCGCACTCCGCACCAGATACACGAGAGTTTTCCGGGACGTCTACGTAAGCCGGGGCACCGAACTCACACCGCTTGTGCGAGCCAAGGCCGGCTGGTTGTGGTCTCAACGCCGCGGGATTGTGGCCGGAAACTCGGCAGCAGCTGTTCACGGCGCGCAGTGGGTTGACCTCGAAGCCCCGCTGGAAATGATCCACTCCAACCGCAATCCGCTTGCGGGCCTTCATGTTCGGACCGAAGAGATCTCAGATGACGAGATCATCTGGGTCGATGGGATTCCGGTCACCTCCGTCGCCCGCACCGCGCTAGATGTCGGTAGTTGGTATCCGCGGGATGACGCCGTGGCCGCGCTCGACGCATTGGCCCACGCAACTGACCTCAAGGCTGCCGACGTCGACCTGCTGGCGCAGCGATACGCCCGACGTCGGGGCATTCAATGCGCCCGCACAGCCTTGGATTTGATGGACAGCGGTGGGCAGTCTCCCAAGGAAACCTGGCTGAGATTGATACTCATCGACGGGGGCCTACCTCGACCGCAAACTCAGATCCCGGTTTACGACGGGCCAGGCGATCCATTTGCGTATCTCGACATGGGCTGGGAGGACATCAAAGTCGCAGCCGAGTACGACGGCGAGGAGCACCGGGCGAGCAGCTGGCGGTACGGCTGGGACCTCAGGCGAGCCGAGCGGATACAGCGCGAGGGCTGGATAAACATCCGGGTCTCGGCCGGCGAACGCGGAGACAATATTCTGCGCCGGGTGGTCGCGGCTCGGGCACAACGAATGTCACGCTAGCGCGACCCTCGATGTCGAGCGCCACTCTGACCTGACAAGGTCGGCGCCTCGGCAGCTCGGCCCGGCCCATTGTCACGCTGGAGTGACTGTGGGCGCCGACCGCCACTCTGGCGTGACAATGAACGCACGACGGGCGCCGCTTCGCACCGACGCCTGTCGTACCGAAACGCGGAACTACATCCGCTTCCAGAGATCGTCTCCACCGGAATGACGTGGGGCCTCGGGTGCCACCGGAACCGGGCCGGGAGCCGGCTGACTCGGGGCGGGCGCGGCAACTGGCGGCGCGGCCGCGGCGGGCGGTGCCGAATGTGCAACCGGCGGCGCCGCATGCGGAGCAGCCGACGCAGCCCCGCCGGACGGGGCATTCATCTGGGTCTCCCGCGCATCCAGACCGGCGTCGCGCCGGTCCTGCGCAACGTCGCGGTCGTTCTGCGCTGTCTCGCGATCGTTCTGCTGCTTGTCCCGATCGTCGAGCTTGGCTTCGCGTTCGTCCTGCTGCTGTTGGGGATTCGGGCCGCCGGGACCACCTGGGCCACCGGGCTCGCCGGCACCTGGTGCGCCGCCGTTCTCCGAACCGCCGCCCTTCGCGCCTTCCATGGCCTTCATCAACGGCTCCATCAGGGAGCCGAACTGCCCACCCATCTGGCCCGCCATCTGGGCGGGTGCGCTGGCCATCTGGCCCATCTGGCCCATCTGCCCCATCATCTGGCTGAGCTGGCCGACGCCCTGACCGCCGGAATCGTCGGCTTTCTCGTAGGCGCCCTGAGCGTCCGACAGCTTGGCGTTGAACATGTTTTCCTTGGCCGACAATGCCGTCACATTGGTGGTCAGCGAGGCCGCCAGAGTAGGCACGATGCCGGCGATGGTCATGCTCATCGCATCCTCACCGGGCTGAATCGACGGTATGTCGGGCATGCTCAACGATGCGGCGTCCCAGCCGAGCGTCCCGCCCATTGACAATGGACTACCCACGGTTGTCCCCTTCCCGTCGAGGTCGATCACCAATCGTCATAGTCGTCGTCACCATCCCCCGTGTCGTGTTCCAAAGGAGCCGGGACCGCGAGCCCGGTCGCAGTGCCCCCACCGCCACCGGCACGCTGGCCGCCGCCCATCATGCCCATGCCACCGCCCATGCCGCCGGCCGAGTTGGCCGCCGCCACTGGGGCGACACCGCCGACCACAGCGGCGCTCGCACCGGGATCGACCGAGACCGGTGAGGTACTGCCACCGCCTACCATCTTGGCCAGCAAGGGCGTCTGCGGGCTGCCGCCACCTGAGCCGCCGGGCAGACCCGCGGCCTTGACCATGCCCGCACCACTACTGGGACCGGAGCCCCCGGCCGCCGGATGGTTCGAGAACGCCGAGAACGGGCTGGGCCCACCGCCCGTGCCCTTGCCGCCCGAACCCAACATCGAGGTCAGCTGCTGCAGAGGCTGCGACAACTGCTGTAACGGTTGGGAGAGCTGCTGCGGAATCTGACTGGCCATCTGCGGGATCTGGCCGAGCATCTGCGGCAGCTGGCTGATCAGCTGCATCATCGAATCGGCACCCTTTTGGGCCGCCTGCTGCGCCTGGGCCGTCGGAGGGGTGCCGACCTGCGGAAGGTTGGCCACCGTGCTCAGGCTGTCCGCCATCTCCGCGGAGGCAGCCGAGACCGTCGCGGTGTTCTGCGCCAGCCCCGCCTTGACCCGGCTCTCGATCAGCTGCTGCGCATTGCCGAAGAACGACCCCGCGGCCTGGATCATCTCCACCTCATGCTGGACCTCTTGGGCCGCCGCATTCACGATGGTCTTGGTCTCGACCACGGACGCCGCCATTTTCGTCAACGCAGTGGAGATGGCCTGCGCCTGTAGGCCGTTGGCCTCGTGACCGCCGATCATCGTGGTCGCCTCGCCCGAAGCTGCCAGCGATGCGGCGCCTTCCCAGTTACCCTGCAGCTTCGACAGCTGACTGGTCTGTTGCGGGACGACGGTGCCACTGATCTTGGCGGCGATCTTCTGATACGACGCCGCTGCCGCGGTCAGCTGCCCTTCATCTACATTCGGCCACCCCGGACCGAGCAACGTCTGCGACCCGTACGGGCTACTGTCGCGCTCCACCGCCATACCGCGGCCCCCTTCTATGCGTGATGCACAACCGGAGCAAACATTACCGTGCCCGACGGGGGTGGCGATGCACCTTTATCCGAGGATCAATCCAGACGTCGGCACGCCGGTGCCCGCGGTGACCAACACATGCTCGACGCCGTCGACCTGGTTGACCGAGGTACCCCGCAACTGGCGCACGCCCTCGGCGATGCCGTTCATCCCGTGGATGTAAGCCTCACCGAGCTGACCACCGTGGGTGTTGATCGGTAGTCGGCCGCCGATCTCGATGGCGCCGCCGGCAATGAAGTCCTTGGCCTCGCCCTTACCGCAGAAGCCGAGCTCCTCGAGCTGGATCAACGTGTACGGGGTGAAGTGGTCATAGAGGATCGCCGTCTGGATGTCGTCGGGCGACAGGCCACTCTGCTGCCAGAGCTGACGGCCGACGAGGCCCATCTCGGGAAGACCGAGCTCGTCGCGGTAGTAGGAGTACATCGTGAACTGGTCGGTGCCGGCGCCCTGAGCGGCGGCCTCGATGATCGCCGGCCGGTGCTTGAGATCCTTGGCCCGCTCGGGCGTGGTGACCACGATGGCCACGCCGCCGTCGGTCTCCTGGCAGCAGTCCAGCAGCCGCAGGGGTTCGGCGATCCACCGTGAGTTCTGGTGGTCCTCGATGGTGATCGGCTTGCCGTAGAAGTGGGCCTTCGGGTTGTTCGCGGCGTGCTTGCGGTCAGCCACCGACACCGCACCGAAATCCGCACTCGTGGCGCCGTATTCATGCATGTAGCGCTGCGCGATCATCGCCACCGATGCGGCAGGTGTGCTCAGCCCGTGCGGGTAGGACCAGCTGTACTCCACGCCGCGCGAGTCGGCGTTGACGGTCAGACCGGTCATCACCTGGCCGAACCGGAACTCCGAGCGTTCGTTGAAGGCCCGGTAGGCCACAACGACTTCCGCGACACCGGTCGCGACGGCCAGGGCCGCCTGCTGGACGGTCGCGGCCGCGGCACCGCCGCCGTAGCCGATCTGACTGAAGAACTTCAGGTCCCCGATCCCGGTCGACCGCGCCACGGCGGTCTCCAGGTTGGAGTCCATCGTGAACGTCACCAAGCCGTCGACATCGGACGCCTTGAGGCCGGCGTCGTCGAGTGCGTCGAGCACCGCCTCGGCGGCCAGACGCAGCTCACTGCGACCTGAGTTCTTGGAGAAGTCGGTAGCGCCGATACCGGCGATGGCGGCTTTACCAGACAGGCTCACTGTAGCGCCCCTTGCGTTTGTGATGAGCGCTCGCGCGAAGAACCGAGAACGAGGGTGGACGTGGCGATGACATGGTTGCCAAGGCTGTTGCTGCCCACCACTTTCAGGCTCACCAGGTCGCCGTCGATCTCGGTGACCTCACCGGTGAAGGTGATCGTGTCGTAGGCGTACCACGGCACTCCGAGTCGCAGCTTGATCGATTTGATGAAGGCGTTCGGCCCGGCCCAGTCGGTCACGTACCGGCCGACCAGCCCGGTGTCGGTGAGGATGTTGACGAAGATGTCCTTGGATCCCTTGGCCTGCGCCAAGTCCCGGTCGTGGTGCACATCCTGGTAGTCGCGCGTCGCGATGGCGGTGGAGACGATGAACGTCGGGTCGCCATAGATCTTGAGTTCAGGGAGTGCAGTGCCCACTCGAACGTCGGAAACAGTCAGGCTCATGCTTGTGGCTCCCATGCGTACAACGTCCAAGCCGGGCTGATCTCACTATCCGGGAAGTCGAGATAGGTTGCAGTGACGGGCATGCCGATCTTCACCTGGTCGGCGGCGATCCCGCGCAGCTCACCCAGCATCCGGACCCCCTCCTCGAGTTCGACGAGGGCGATCACGAACGGCAGGCTGCGTCCGGGCACCTTCGGCGCATGGTGCACCACGTAGCTGAACACCGTGCCCTTGCCGGACGCCACCAGGTAATCGGACTCCGTCACCGGGTCCTTGTAGTCCTTCCACACCGCCGGCACCGGCGGGTGCTGCAGCGTCCCGTCCGGACGGCGCTGAATCCGAAGTTCGTGCGCATTGATGCCGTCCCAGAAGAACTTGGTGTCCCGCGACGAGGACGGCCGCATCAGTTTGTCCGGATCGAGATCCTCAGGAATGACCGCTGTTTCGGCTGACGCCTCCGCGGCAGGCTTTCCGGCCGGCAGAAACTTCATGATCCGCCAGTCCATGTCGGCAACTTCCTCGTCACCGACATGCCAGCGGATCTTCTGATTGATGAAGTAGCCCTCACCCAGCGCGGTCTGCTTGGGGCCGACGATGCCGACGATCTCGGCGCTCATCACCACCTGCTCGCCGGGCTCGAGGTAACGGTGATAAGTCTGGTCGCAGTTGGTGGCCACGACGCCGACATACCCGGCGTCGTCGAACAACTTCATCGCACGGCCCAGCGGATCATCGTCAGAGCGGGTGCGGCCCAAGCCCATCATGGTCCAGACCTGGATCATCGCCGGCGGCGCCACGATGCCGGGATGCCCGGCAGCTCTTGCTGCCTCCGCGTCGACGTAGATCGGGTTCTTGTCGCCGATCGCGTCAGTCCAGTGGTGAATCATCGGCTGATTCACCAGATCCCGGGCTACCGTCGGTTGGCTTCGCCCAGCCGCGATGATCTCGTCGATGCCTGCTTGCAGATCGCTCATCGGGTCACCCTCGGCACCCGCAGGCCCGACGCCGCGATCATCTCGCGCATGACCTCGTTGACGCCACCGCCGAAGGTGATCACGAGGTTGCGTTTGGTCATCTTGTCCAGCCAGACCAGCAGTTCGGCGGTCTCCGAGTCGGCCGGGTTGCCGCAAGTGCCGACTACCTCTTCGGCCAACCGGCCAACCTCTTGCAACCGTTCGGTGGAGAACACCTTGGTGGCGGCGGCATCGGCCACGGCGATCGTCTCGCCGGAGGCCGCGACCTGCCAGTTGAGCAGCTCGTTGATACGCCAGATCGACTTGATCTGTCCCAGAAGGTGTTTCACGGCATCCTGCTCGATCGGCGTGACACCGTCCGAGCCGGGCTTGGATGCCCAGGCGTGCACCTGGTCGTAGATGCCGGCGATGCGACCGGCGGGCCCGAGGCCGACCCGCTCGTGGTTGAGCTGGGTGGTGATGAGCTTCCAGCCGCCGTTCTCCTCACCGACGAGCATGTCGGCAGGTACGTGCACATCGTTGTAGTACGTCGCGTTGGTGTGGTGGGCCCCGTCGGACAGGATGATCGGGGTCCAGGAGTAGCCGGGATCCTTGGTGTCGACGATCAGGATCGAGATGCCCTTGTGCTTGGCCGCGGTCGGGTCGGTACGGCAGGCCAGCCAGATGTAGTCGGCGTCATGCGCGCCGGTGGTCCACATCTTCTGTCCGTTGACGATGTATTCGTCACCGTGACGCACCGCAGTGGTGCGCAGGGACGCCAGGTCGGTGCCGGCGTCAGGTTCGGAGTACCCGATGGCGAAATGCACTTCACCGGCGAGAATTCCTGGCAGGAATTTTTTCTTCTGTTCCTCGGTGCCGAGCGCCTGCAGGGTGGGGCCCACCGTCTGCAACGTGACCATCGGCAAGGGGATGTCGGCCCGGTTGGCCTCGTTGATGAAGATCTGCTGCTCGACCGGACCGAAGCCCAGGCCGCCGTACTCCTTGGGCCAACCGACGCCGAGCTTGCCGTCGCTGCCCATCCGCTTGATCACGGTGCGGTAGGCCTCGTTGTGCCGGTCGGTCTCCATCGCCGCGGCCTCTTCGGGCGTGATGAGAGTCGAGAAGTATTCCCGCAGTTCGGCTTGCAGCGCGCGCTGCTCCGGGGTCAGATCGATGAACATTACGCTCCCACCAAATCGAGTCGATGCGCTTGCCCGCCCAACAGCCGGGTCAGATCCTTGATCGAGGAGTAGTAGCGGTCCATCGGGTAGGTGATGTCCATACCCATACCGCCGTGCAGGTGATGGCACAGCCGCATGGCCGGAGCGGCCTGCGAGGTGAGCCAGTAGCCCAGGATGGCCAGATCCTCGTCGGCATCGAGGCCTTCGGCCAGCCGCCACAGGACCGAGGTGGACAGCAAAGAGATTGTCCGCGAGGCGATGTAAATCTCGGACAGCTGTGCGGCCACCGTCTGGAACGTCGAGAGCGGACGGCCGAACTGCTCACGGGTTGCCACATAGTCGGCGGTCAACCGCAGCGCGCCGGCCACCAGACCGGCCGCGAACGCCCCGGTGACGGCCAGCGCGAGCTCGTTGACCCGGCGCGCACTCGCACCGGCGAGCACGTCGTCGGCGTCGATCGCGACGTCGGCGAAGGTGACCACGTATTCGTCGGAACCGTTGGAGGTCGGGGTCTTGGTGACCGTCACACCGTCAGCCGTGGGCGACACCACCACCACCGCGTTGTCGGCGGTGACCACCAACCACTTCGCCGTTTCGGCGTAGGGCACACCGACTTTGGTGCCGTTGAGCTTACCGTCGGCATAGTTGGTCGCAGGCCGTTCCGGGAGCGACTTCCCCGGCTCGTTGAGCGCTGCCGACAGCACCGCGCCCGTGGCGACCCCAGCCAGATACCGATCCTGCTGGGCGTCGGAGGCCAGATCGAGCAGCGACACCAGACCTAGGCCGATGGTGGCCAGCGCCGCGCCGATGGTCCCGTGCCGACCGATCTCGGTCAACGCGGTGGACAACTCGGGCAGACCCAGACCGTCACCGCCGAGCCGGTCCGGCACCCCCAGCGCCGCGACCCCACCGGAAACCAGTGCATCCCAGGTGTTGTCACGCTCGAGAACGGACGTCACCACGTCAGCGACGGCCTGCTGCTCCGGGTTCGGTGTGAAATCCACCCGAATCCTCCTTGATTCGTTAGCGGGTCAGTGAGCTCAGGCTCAGGCCTGTTGTGCCGGCTCGCCGGCTCCGGCTTGATCTGCCGGCTCGCCGGCGACCGGGCACTTGCCCGTGAAGTCCACCGGCCAGTGCTTGATGCCGTTGAGCCAACCCGACTTCAGTCGCTCGGGATCACCGATCGGCTTGAGGTCGGGCATGTGATCGGCAACTGCGTTGAAGATCAGGTTGATCGTCAGGCGGGCCAGGTTGGCCCCGATGCAATAGTGCGCGCCGGTGCCACCGAAGCCAACGTGCGGGTTCGGGTCGCGAAGGATGTTGAATGTGAACGGGTCGTCGAACACGTTCTCGTCGAAGTTCGCCGAGCGGTAGGACATCACCACGCGCTCGCCGGCCTTGATCTTGACGCCGGAGATCTCGGTGTCCTCGCTGGCGGTGCGCTGGAAGGCCGAGACCGGCGTGGCCCAACGGATGATCTCGTCCACCGCGGTCTTCGGCCGCTCCCGCTTGAACAGCTCCCACTGATCGGGGTTCTGCGAAAACGCGATCATGCCGTGCGTGATCGAGTTGCGGCTGGTCTCGTTGCCCGCGACCGCCAGCATGATGACGAAGAAGCCGAACTCGTCGTCACTGAGCTTCTCGCCGTCGATGTCGGCCTCGATCAGCTTGGTGACGATGTCGTCCGTGGGGTTCTTGCCCCGCTCCTCTGCCATCTTCATCGCGTAGGTGATGACCTCGAAGGACGACGCCGCCGGGTCGATGTCCGCGTATTCGGGGTCGTCACCGGCGGTCATCTCGTTGGACCAGCGGAACAGTTTGTCGCGGTCGTCCTGCGGCACACCGAGCAGTTCGGCGATGGCCTGCAGCGGCAACTCGCAGGACACCTGCTCGACAAAGTCTCCGGTATCCGACGCCACGGCGTTCTTGACGATCTGCTGAGCGCGGTTGTTCAGCTCGTCCTCGAGCCGCGAGAGCGCCCGCGGAGTGAAACCACGAGAGATGATCTTGCGCAGCCGGGTGTGGTGCGGCGCGTCCATGTTGAGCAGGACAGCACTCTGCACGTCTACGGCCTCGCGGGGCATCTCCTGCGGCCAGACCGGGATCGCGCCGTTCATCGCACTCGAGAACACCTCGCTGCGCAGCGAGACGTCCTTGACGTCCTCGTGCCGGGTGACGAGCCAGTAACCCTTGTCGCCGAAGCCTCCGGTGCCACCGGGCACGTCGACCCAGTGCACCGGCTCGGCCCTACGGAGCTCGGCGAGCTCTTCCACCGGAAGGCCCTTGAGGTTGAGCTCGGAATCGAGGAAGTCGAATTCCTTGGAGATGTTTGGGCAGCCCATGTGTCTAACTCCTAGTGTCTGCAGCAAGCCGTGCGCGTAGCCAGCAATGCTTGAAACAACGTGGTCTAGTACCAATTGAGACCATTGAAACACGGCTTGACCGCAGATCAAAGGCAGTGATACATCCGCGCTTGTCAGAGTAATGAAACGTGTTCTAGCCTGGCTTCATGGGTAACCCTGTCATCGTCGAAACCACCCGCAGCCCCATCGGCAAGCGCAACGGCTGGTTGTCCGGCCTGCACGCCACCGAGCTTCTCGGAGCCGTCCAAAAGGCCCTCATCGAGAAGGCCGGCATTGATGCCGGCAGCGTCGAGCAGCTGATCGGTGGCTGCGTCACGCAGTACGGCGAGCAGGGCAACAACGTCACCCGGCAGTCCTGGCTGGTCGCCGGGCTGCCCGAACACGTCGGCGCCACCACCGTCGACTGCCAGTGCGGCAGCGCACAGCAGGCCAATCATCTGATCGCGGGCCTGATCGCCACCGGCGCCATCGACATCGGCATCGCCTGCGGCATCGAGGCGATGAGCCGGGTCGGCCTGGGCGCCAACGGCGGCGGCGCCCGCGCCGCGTCCTGGGACATCGACCTGCCCAACCAGTTCGAGGCCGCCGAGCGGATCGCCAAGCGCCGCGGCATCACCCGCGCCGATGTGGATGCGCTGGGTCTGGCGTCGCAGCTGAAGGCCAAGCAGGCCTGGGCCGAGGGCCGGTTCGACCGGGAGATCTCCCCGATCGAGGCACCGGTCATCGACGAGAACAAGCAGCCGACCGCCGAATGGAACACGGTCAGCCGCGACCAGGGTCTGCGCGACACCACCGCTGAGGGCCTGGCTGGGCTGAAGCCGGTGATGGAGGGCGGCATCCACACTGCCGGTACGTCCTCGCAGATCTCCGACGGTGCCGCGGCGGTGCTGTGGATGGACGAGTCCGTGGCAAAGGCGCTGGGCCTCAAGCCGCGCGCCCGCATCATCAGTCAGGCCAACGTCGGCGCCGAGACCTACTACCACCTCGACGGGCCGGTGCAGTCCACCGCCAAGGTCCTCGAGAAGGCCGGCATGAAGATCGGCGACATCGACCTGGTCGAGATCAACGAGGCGTTCGCTTCCGTGGTGCTGTCCTGGGCCCAGGTGCACGGCGCCGACATGGACAAGGTCAATGTGAACGGCGGCGCCATTGCGCTCGGCCACCCCGTCGGTTCGACCGGCGCCCGCCTGATCACGACGGCTCTCCACGAACTGGAGCGCACCGACAAGAGCACGGCGCTGATCACCATGTGTGCCGGTGGCGCGCTGTCCACCGGCACGATCATCGAGCGCCTCTAGTGGCCTTCAGTGAAGCCGAGCGCATCGCGGCCGCGCAGGCCTACATCGATGCGCTGGTGACGCATGAGGCCGACGCGGTGCCGTTCACGGCGGACTGCATCCGCATCGAGATGGGACTCAAGACGGGTCGTTCCGGAGATCACTTGCGCCGCAGCCTGAATCGCGGGCCGCAGTTCAAGTTGATCGAGAAGACGACGCCACCGGAATACAGCGTCGACGGCGACAACATCCGCGCCAAGTTCGACGTACTGACCAAGCCGCGCCTGTTCGGATGGCGGGTGTGCTCGCACGTCGACGAGACGTTCCTGATCCCCGCATCCGACGGGCAGATCCATCACATCCGCGCCTCCCTGACCCCGTTCCTCAGCCGCTAAGGTCCACCGCATGGCCAACACCCCCCGCCCGCTGAACGCCAAACAGGTCGAACGGCTCAACGCGAAATCGACCGGCACCGCCATCAAATGGATGTCGCGCGCCCAGACCTGGATCTTCAAGAAGACGGGCGGGCGGTTCGGCGACAAGTTCCTGCGCGGCGCCGAGGTCGGCATCCTGACCACGACCGGGCGCAAGTCGGGCGAGGAACGGGACAGCCCGCTGCTGTTCCTGCAGGAAGGCCGGCGCATCGTGCTGGTCGCCTCGCAGGGCGGCCGGGCCACCAACCCGATGTGGTACCTCAACCTGGTCGCCAACCCCAGGGTGAAGTTCCAGACCAAGCAGGAGACCCTCGAGCTGACCGCGCGCGACGCCACCGATGCCGAGCGCGACGAGTACTGGCCCAAGCTCGACGCCATGTACGCCGACTTCGTGAACTACCGGTCCTATACCGACCGCAAGATCCCGATCGTGATCTGCGACCCGGCCTGACCTGAGGTTCCGCGAGAGCGCGCCCCCGACCCTGAGGTCGGGGGCGCTTTCTGTTGCCAGGTGTCCCGGAGCTGACCAATTACGCAACTCTGAGTAGCAGAATTGACGAGTGAACAGAAGTTTGATTATGTTCTGTGAGCCCGCACACAGTGGACGTTAGGTGAGCGGCAGCCCACATTTTCGTAAACGACGGAGACCCTATGCAACGACCCAATCGACGCCGGGCTGCCGGTGCCGCCGCAACCACCCTGACTGCCTGTTCCTTGTTCGCCGCAGCGACCCTGCCCGCAGCAGCGATGACCGTGACCTTCATCCGGCACGCCGAGTCGCAGGGCAACGCCTCCGGATACATCGACACCAGCACTCCGGGGCCGCATCTGACCAACGATCAGGTGAACCAGAACGGCGGCGCGACCGGCCAGGAGCAGGCGTTGGCCTGGGCCAATGCTCAGTGTCCGACCGCGCAGTGCACCAAGTACGACGCGCTCTACGCCTCGACCATGATTCGCACCCAGGAGACCGCGGCGCCGTTCGCCGCCAAGCGCGGGCTGCCGGTCACGATCCTGGGTGCGTACGACCCGGACAACCCGCAGCGGAACTCCGGCGTGCAGGAGATCAGTGCCGGCATCTTCGAGGGCGTGCCCGAAGGTGAAGGCATCGGCCGCATCGGCTACATCGTCGCTCCCCTGGCCTGGACGTTGGGGCTGCAGTTCGTCTCGGTCCCGGGCGGTGAGAACGGCCTCGAGTTCAACGAGCGGGTCACGAATGCGCTCGCCGACGTGGAGTCAGACACCACGGACACCAATGGTGACGGCGAGATCGACGCTGCGGTGTTCTCGCACGGCGCCACCATCATGATGTGGACGATGATGAACGTCGACAACCCGAACCTGCTGCTGTTCGCGCAGCATCAGTTGAACAACACCGACACGGTCGTCGTGGAGAAGAATGCCGACGGCAGTTGGACCCTCAAGGAATGGGCCGGCCAAGAGGTTGGCGAGGCCGACTATGCGACCAAGATGCTCGTCAATGTGCGTGACCTGATCGTGGCGCCGCAGAAGGCGATCTACAACATGCGCACCCCCGTCCTGTCGCTCGACGCTCAGGGCGTCGTGACCACGGGCGCACAGGGCATCCAGGACGTCGCACAGGCCGGCGTCAAGTTCGTCACGGACTCGGTGACCGACACCGTCAACGCGATCACCGGCATCCCCGGCTCACTGGGCCAGTCGACATCGCAGATGTCGAAGCTCAGCACAGTGAGCGCCGTGGCCGACACCAAGGCTGATGTCGTCGACGACGTTGCCGAAAAGTCAACGCCGGCAACCGATAATGTCACGACGGAGCTCACGTCGACCGTCGAGAACGTCACCGAAGGTCCCACGACAGCGCTCGGGAAGACCGCCGAGCCGGCCAAGGCGAAGATCACCACCGCCCGTACCCCCAACGGCGCCACCACGCTGAGCGATGGCAACAAGGCAGAGCCGGGTAAGGCCGTCTCCGCGGTTCGCGACCGGGTCAACCGTGCCGCGGACGACGTGCGCAGCGGGATCGAATCCTCGGCCAAGCAGGCGCGTGAGACCGTCAAGAAGCTCGCCGGCGCCGACAAGGCTGCAAAGTCGGACAAGTCGGACAAACACGCGGCCAAGCCCAAGGCCAAACACGCCGCCTAAGCCACGAGCAGACGCAAACCTGCCCCAAATCGCTTGATTTGGGGCAGGTTTGCGTCTGTTCGGCAGAAGAAAGTTAGGCGCCGTAGACAGGAACCGCGGGGCGAGCCTTGGCCAGCAGGTCATTGACGACCGGGCCCAGCTCGGCAGGATCCCACTTGGCGCCCTTGTCGATCTGCGGTCCGTGCGCCCAGCCCTCGGCGACGCGGATCTTGCCGCCCTCGATCTCGAACACCTTGCCGGTGACGTCACGCGACTCGACGCTACCCAGCCACACCACCAGCGGGGAGATGTTCTCCGCGGCCATGGCATCGAAAGCCTCGTCCTGGGTGGCCATCATGTCGGCGAAGACGGTCTCGGTCATCCGGGTGCGGGCCGAGGGTGCAATGCCGTTGACTGTGACGCCGTAGCGACCCATCTCGGCAGCGGCCACCAGGGTCAGCGCGGCGATGCCGGCCTTGGACGCACTGTAGGTGGCCTGCCCGACGCTGCCCTGCAGGCCGGCACCCGAGCTGGTGTTGATGATGCGCGCATCGACAGTCTCGCCGGCCTTGGACTTGGCCCGCCAGTACGCGGCGGCGTGCTTCATGGTGGCGAAGTGCCCCTTGAGGTGCACGGCGGTGACGGCGTCGAATTCTTCTTCGGTGGCGTTGGCGAACATCCGGTCACGCACGATGCCGGCGTTGTTGACCAGCACGTCGAGGGTGCCGAAGGCATCAACAGCGGTCTGGATCAGGCCTTCGGCCTGCGCCCAGTCGGCGACGTTGGCACCGCTGGTGACCGCTTCGCCTCCGGCAGCGACGATCTCGTCGACCACGTTCTGCGCGGCGCTGCCACCACCAGCCGGCGAACCGTCCAGGCCCACCCCGATGTCGTTGACCACGACCCGGGCACCTTCGGCGGCGAATGCGAGCGCATGCTCACGTCCGATACCGCCACCGGCACCCGTCACGATGACCACGCGGCCGTCGAGCAATCCCATTGTCATGTCTCCTTTTTCGAATTACTTGATGTCGGCGGTCGTGGTGGACAGGTAGTGCGGCGGCTCGCCGCCACCGTGCACCTCCAACGACGCGCCGCTGATGTACGAGGCCGCATCCGAGGCCAGAAATGCTGTGGCCCAGCCAATATCAGCCGGCTTGGCGAGCCGCCCCAGCGGCACATTCCGCGAGATGGCAGCGATCGAGTCGGCGTCACCGTAGAACAATTCAGCCTGTTCGGTCTCGACCATGCCGACCACCACCGAGTTCATCCGGACCTTGGGCGCCCACTCGACGGCCAGGGTCGAGGTGAGGTTGTCGATCCCGGCTTTCGCCGCGCCGTACGCGGCCGTCCCCGGGGTGGGCCGGTGGCCGCTGACGCTGGAGATGTTGACGATGGAGCCGCCGGAGTCCTGGCTCTGCATCACGGCGTTGGCATGGGTGGACACCGAGAGTGCGCCGATCAGGTTGAGCTCGATGATCTTGGTGCTGAACTTCGCCGACGCGTCGGCGGCGAGCACGTATGGCGAGCCGCCGGCGTTGTTGACGACCACATCCAGGCGGCCGTGCCTCTCGACGACTGCGTCGATGAGCGACTTCACCGAGTCGTCATTCCGGATGTCGCAGGCGTGGAACTCGTAGGGCAGTCCCTCAACCGGACGGCGTGCGCAGGTCACCACAGTGGCGCCCTGACCGGCGAAAACCGCGCTGATTCCAGCGCCAACCCCTCGCACCCCGCCGGTCACCAGGACCACCTTGCCGGTCAAACCCAAATTGATGGCACCAGCTTCTGGCGTATCGGTCACTGTGCTAGCGTACCAAGCAAGTGCTTGCTTAGGTAGCGACCCCTTCAGGAAGTGGATTGATGACGATCACCACCAAGACAGTCGAGCCGGGCATCGTCTCGGTCACCGTCAACTACCCGCCCGTCAACGCCATCCCGTCGGCCGGCTGGTTCGAACTCGGCGATGCGATCACCGCTGCCGGCCGCGACCGCAGCACCCACGTGGTGATCCTGCGGGCCGAGGGTCGTGGTTTCAACGCCGGTGTGGACATCAAGGAAATGCAGAACACCGAGGGCTTCACCGCGCTCATCGACGCCAACCGTGGCTGCTACCACGCCTTCAAGTCGGTGTACGAGTGCGAGGTCCCCGTCGTCGCGGCTGTCAACGGATTCTGCGTGGGCGGGGGGATCGGCCTGGTCGGCAACGCCGACGTGATCGTGGCCTCCGATGACGCCAAGTTCGGCCTCCCGGAGGTGGAGCGCGGCGCCCTGGGCGCGGCCACCCACCTGTCCCGGCTGGTGCCGCAGCACCTGATGCGCCGGTTGTTCTTCACCGCCGCCACCGTGCCCGCCGAAACGTTGCACCACTTCGGTTCGGTGCACGAGGTGGTTCCGCGCGACGAGCTCGACGAGGCCGCGCTGCGCGTCGCCCGGGATATCGCCAGCAAAGACACCCGGGTGATCCGGGCGGCCAAGGAGGCGCTGAACTTCATCGACGTGCAGCCCGTCACGGCGCGCTACCGGATGGAGCAGGGCTTCACCTTCGAACTCAACCTGGCCGGTGTGTCCGATGAGCACCGGGATGCGTTCGCAGGAACCGAGAAGGGAAAGCAGTGAGCGACAAGAGAACAACTCTCGACGAGGCCGTCGCCTCGATCGAAAGCGGTATGACCATCGGCATCGGCGGCTGGGGCTCGCGGCGCAAGCCGATGGCCTTCGTGCGTGCCCTGCTGCGCACCGACGTCAAAGACCTGACCGTGGTCACCTACGGCGGTCCTGATCTGGGACTGCTCTGCTCGGCCGACAAGGTCAAGCGCGCCTACTACGGCTTCGTGTCCCTCGACTCGCCGCCGTTCTACGACCCGTGGTTCGCCAAGGCCCGCACCACCGGTGCGATCGAGGCCCGTGAGATGGATGAGGGCATGCTGCGCTGCGGCCTGCAGGCTGCCGCCCAGCGGCTGCCGTTCCTGCCGATCCGCGCCGGACTCGGCAGCGACGTCCGCACGTTCTGGGGCGACGAGCTCAAAACCGTGAAGTCGCCGTACCCGACCGACGGTGCCTACGAGGAGCTCGTCGCGATGCCGGCGCTGAACCTCGACGCGGCGTTCGTCCACATGAATCTCGGTGACGCCCAGGGCAATGCCGCCTACACCGGCATCGACCCGTACTTCGATGACCTGTTCCTGATGTCGGCTCAACGCCGCTTCCTCTCGGTGGAGCGCGTGGTCTCCACCGAGGAACTGGTCAAGGCCGTCCCGACGCAGGCCCTGCTGATCAACCGGATGATGGTCGATTCTGTGGTCGAGGCTCCGGGCGGCGCCCACTTCACCACCAACGAACCCGACTACCGGCGCGACGAAAAGTTCCAGCGCCACTACGCCGAGGCCGCCGGCTCCGACGAGACCTGGGCCGAGTTCGTCAAGACGTATCTGTCCGGTAGCGAGGCCGATTACCAAGCGGCCGTGCGGAAATTCAAAGAGGAGCAAGCATGATTGCCGTGACCCGCGCCGAGGTGTGCGCCGTTGCCTGTGCCGAACTGTTCCGCGACGCCGGCGAGATCATGGCCAGCCCGATGACCACCGTCGTCCAGATCGGTGCCCGGCTGGCCCGGCTGACCTTCTCCCCCGACATCGTGCTGACCGACGGTGAGGCCCGGATCCTGGCCGATACCCCGGCGATCGGCGCCCCCTTCACCGTCGAGGGCTGGATGCCGTTCAACCGTGTCTTCGAGACCCTGGCCTGGGGCAAGCGCCATGTGGTCATGGGCGCCAACCAGATCGACCGCTACGGCAACCAGAACCTGTCGGCGTTCGGCCCGATCCAGCACCCGACCCGGCAGATGTTCGGCGTCCGCGGCGCCCCGGGCAACTCGATCAACCACGCCACCAGCTACTTCGTGGGTAACCACTCCAAGCGCGTGTTCACCGAATCGGTGGACATCGTCTCCGGAATCGGTTGGGACAAGATCGATCCGGAGAACCCCGCCTACCGCTTCGCCAACGTCTACCGCGTGGTGTCCAACCTGGGCGTGTTCGACTTCAACGGCCCGGACCACCAGATGCGCGCGGTGTCGCTGCACCCCGGAGTCGAGGCCGATCAGGTCGCCGACAACACCTCGTTCGAGGTGCACGGCCTCGACGCCGCGGAAACCACCCGGCTGGCCACCGATGACGAGCTCAAGCTCCTGCGCGAGGTCATTGATCCGAAGTCGTTGCGCGACAAAGAGGTCAAGGTCTAGAGAATGGGCAAGCTCAAGACTCCGCTGACCGAGTTGGTCGGCATCGAGCATCCCGTCGTACAGACGGGCATGGGATGGGTGGCCGGAGCACGACTGGTCGCCGCAACCTCCAACGCCGGCGGCCTCGGCATCCTGGCGTCGGCGACGATGACGCTCGAGGAACTCCAGACCGCCGTCACCAAGGTCAAGGCCGCCACCGACAAGCCCTTCGGCATCAACATGCGTGCCGATGCGGGCGATGCCGGTGCGCGCGTCGACCTCCTGATCCGCGAAGGAGTCAAAGTCGCCTCCTTCGCTCTAGCTCCCAAGCCCGAGCTGATCGCCAAGCTGAAAGACGCAGGCGTCGTGGTGATCCCGTCGGTCGGCGCAGCCAAGCACGCCAAGAAGGTAGCCGGCTGGGGTGCTGACGCGGTGATCGTGCAGGGCGGGGAGGGCGGTGGCCACACCGGTCCGGTCGCCACCACGCTGCTGTTGCCCTCGGTGCTCGATGCGGTCAAGGACACCGGCATGCCGGTGATCGCTGCCGGCGGTTTCTTCGACGGGCGTGGCCTGGCCGCCGCGCTGACCTACGGTGCGGCCGGCGTGGCGATGGGGACCCGGTTCCTGCTGACCTCGGATTCCACCGTGCCCGACGCGGTCAAGGAGCGGTACCTGCAGGCCGCCCTGGACGGCACCGTGGTCTCCACCCGCGTGGACGGTATGCCGCACCGGGTACTGCGTACCGGCCTGGTGGAAAAGCTGGAGAGCGGTTCGCCGGCACGCGGTTTCGCCGCGGCGGTCGGCAACGCCCAGAAGTTCAAGAAGCTCTCGGGCATGACCTGGCTGTCGATGATCAAGGACGGCATGGCGATGCGGCACGGCAAAGAACTCACCTGGTCGCAGGTCGTGATGGCGGCCAACACCCCGATGCTGCTCAAAGCTGGTCTGGTGGAGGGCAATACCGACGCCGGCGTGCTCGCCTCGGGGCAAGTGGCGGGCATCATCAACGACCTGCCGTCGTGTGCTGAGCTGGTCGAGAAGATCGTCGATGACGCTGTCGCACACCTGCAGTCAGCGTCGGGTTACATCCAGTAAGTCTCTCGCCGAGCAGACACAGAATCGCCCTTTCCGATGCGAACGGGGCGATTCTGCTGGGGCCCCTCCCGCTTGCGGGGGACTGCTCGCGGTGATTCTCGGCCCTTGGCACAGTGGAGGCATGGATAACCGTCCCGTCCAGCACCCTGTGGTCAGGCGAGCCGCCGAGGAACTGCACAACTTCAACGGCAGGCACCCTTGGAGCCACAACGATCATTTCCACCGTTGGATCCTGGCCAATCTGCCCGCGCGCCAAGACTCCGCGATCGATGTCGGCTGCGGTCAGGGCGCTTTGGTGGCCCAACTGGCCGCTCGGTTCACGCACGTCCGCGGCACGGATCGTGATGCGGGCATGCGTGCCGAAGCTGCCCGACATTGTGCCGGGCTGACCAACGTCACCATCGACGAAGCCCAACTCGCCCAACTCGACGGGCCGGTCGATCTGGTCACCATGATCGCGGTACTTCACCACCTCGACGTCGAACAAGCTCTGATCGACGTCCAACGGCTACTTGCCCCCGGTGGACGGCTTCTGGTTGTCGGACTGGCTGCCCGCGCCTCGATCCGTGATACCGCGTGGGATCTGGCGTCCGCGGTGACCAACCCTTTTATCGGTCTGATCAAGCATCCGCGGCCAGTGCCCGGAGGTCCGGTGCCCCCGCCCTTCCCGGTTCGCGATCCGCAGCTCAGCTTCGACGAGCTGCAAGCGATGGTCCAGGGCGTCATGCCGGGCGCGACGATGCGCCGGCGGCTGGCGTTCCGACACACCATCTCCTGGACGAAGCCCGGCTGAGCCGAGCAGCCCGCGGTCCGAGGTTTGCCAACCGAACAGCCCCACCAAGGGGCGATTCTGTTCGATCCGCTGCTCGTGGCAAGGGAAAGCCGCTGCGCGGGCGGCTCACCACCCGACCGGCACGATTCGGGGCAGCGGTCCTGGCGATTGTTACCGGGGTGATAAATCATCAGGCCCAATTGGCGGCACGAACCGCTGGATTCCGGTCCACCCTCATACCTGATTTCGGTGACCATTCCGGCCGTCACCGCAGGTGAGGACAGCCATCACCGCCTCACCGGCAGCCCACTGTATGACTGTCGCGTTCCCGTGAAATGACTTGTGCGTTAACGCAATTTCACACCACTCCCCAACCCCCGGTGCGTTCTTTTGATGCCCCCCGCAACGCCCCTACGCTCGGTAATCAACAGGCCGGAGGGACAGATCGTGGTGGATTCACACGCGGGCAGCGCAACACCTGCCGATGCTTTGCTGCGACTGGGGAAGTACTTCCATCGCGGTGAGATTTCCGACGATCAGCGAACCCTCTACAAGATCGGTGGCCGCTCAGCCGACGACTTCTACCGGGACCGTTGGGCGCACGACAAGGTCGTGCGATCGACCCATGGCGTCAACTGCACCGGCTCCTGCTCATGGAAGATCTATGTCAAGGACGGCGTGATCACGTGGGAGTCGCAGCAGACCGACTACCCCTCGGTCGGTGCCGACAAGCCCGAGTACGAACCACGGGGTTGCCCACGGGGCGCATCCTTCTCGTGGTACACGTATTCCCCTGCCCGCGTTCGTTATCCGTACGTACGCGGGGTGCTGCTCGAGTACTACCGCGAGGCCAAGGAACGGCTCAAGGACCCGGTCCTGGCGTGGGCCGACATCGTCGAGGATCCGGAGAAGTCCCAGCGGTACAAGGCGGCCCGCGGCAAGGGCGGTTTCGTGCGCGCCGAATGGTGGGAGGCCGCCGAGATCGCCGCCGCTGCCCATGTCCACACCGTCAAGAAATACGGACCGGACCGCGTGGCGGGCTTCTCACCGATCCCGGCGATGTCGATGGTGAGCCATGCCGTCGGCGCCCGGTTCATCTCACTGCTCGGCGGGTCGATGTTGTCGTTCTACGACTGGTACGCCGACCTGCCGGTCGCCTCGCCGCAGGTGTTCGGGGACCAGACGGACGTTCCCGAATCGGCCGACTGGTTCGACGCGGGCTACCTGATCATGTGGGGCTCCAACGTCCCGGTCACCCGAACCCCGGACGCGCACTACATGACCGAGGCCAGGTACCGCGGCCAGAAGGTCATCGTGGTGTCGCCGGACTATGCCGACAACACCAAGTTCGCCGACGAATGGCTACCGGCGCGCCCAGGTACCGACGCGGCGCTCGCAATGTCGATGGGGCACGTCATCCTCAAGGAGTTCTTCGTCGAGCGGCAGACGCCCTACTTCACCGACTACGTCAAGAAGTACACCGACCTGCCGTTCCTCATCACGCTCACCGAACGAGACGGACGGGTGCTGCCCGGGAAGTTCCTCACCGCAGCCGATCTGGGCGGCGAGGCCGCCGAAACGGAAGCAGCCGAATCCAAAACCGTCCTCTTAGATCAGGCCGGGCGACCCGTGGTGCCCAACGGGTCTCTGGGACACCGGTTCACCGCCTCCGGCGAGGGGCACTGGAACCTCGACCTTCAGGGTGTTCACCCGATGCTGACCCTGCTGGGCAACCATGACGGCACCGCTACCGTCGCGCTGCCCCGGTTCGACAGTGACAAACCCGGCGTCATCGAACGCGGCGTACCGACCAGAATCGTTGCCGGACACCGGGTGACGACGGTCTTCGACCTGATGCTGGCGCAGTACGGAGTGGCTCGTGACGGGCTCCCCGGACAGTGGCCGTCCGGATACGACGACGCCTCGCAGCCCTACACCCCGGCCTGGCAGGAGGAGATCACCGGCGTACCGGCCCAGGCCGCCGAACGCATCGCGCGGGAGTTCGCCGACAACGCAGAACGTTCCAAGGGCCGGTCGATGATCCTGATGGGCGCCGGGACCAACCACTGGTTCCATTCCGATCAGATCTACCGGTCGTTTCTCACCCTGGTCATGCTCACCGGCTGTCAGGGCGTCAACGGCGGCGGCTGGGCGCACTACGTCGGCCAGGAGAAGTGCCGGCCGGTCACCGGCTGGGCCACGCTGGCATACGGGCTGGATTGGCAACGGCCGCCGCGGCAGATGCAGGGCACGGTGTTCTGGTACCTGGCGACCGACCAGTGGCGGTATGACCCGTTCACCTCGGAGGTGATGGCCTCCCCACTGGCCGAGGGCCGGTTCACCGGCCAGACCGCCGCCGACAACATCGCGCTGGCGACCCGACTCGGCTGGATGCCGAGCTACCCGACCTTCAACCGCAACCCGCTGGACCTCGCCGACGAGGCCGCCCGCCTCGGCAAAGACGCCTCGGAATACGTTGTGGACGGGCTCAAGTCGGGCCACCTGCAGTTCGCCTGTGAAGATCCCGACGCCCCGGAGAACTTCCCCCGCTGCCTGACGGTGTGGCGGTCGAACCTGCTCGGCTCCTCGGCCAAGGGCAACGAGTACTTCCTCAAGCACCTGCTCGGCACCGATTCCGCGGTGGAGGCCCGGGACGAGGACGGCATCCGCCCGCAGGAGGTGCGCTGGCGCGACGAAGCTCCCGCCGGCAAGCTGGACCTGCTGCTGTCCCTGGACTTCCGCAACACCAGTACGACACTGTTCTCCGACATCGTGCTGCCCGCGGCCACCTGGTACGAGAAGCACGACCTGTCCAGCACCGACATGCATCCGTTCGTCCACGCGTTCTCGCCGGCCATCTCACCGCCCTGGGAGACCAAGACCGACTTCGACGCGTTCCACCGGATCGCCCGTGGCTTCTCCTGGTTGGCCGAGAAGCATCTCGGAAAGCGCAAGGACATCGTGGCCATGCCGCTGCAGCATGACAGTGCCGATGCCACCGCCCAGCCCGGCGGTCGCGTGCTGGACTGGAGAGCCGGTGAATGCGAACCGATTCCGGGCAAGACCATGCCCCGGCTGGTCACGGTGGACCGCGACTATCCGGCGATCGCCGAGAAGATGGCCGCCCTCGGGCCGATGGTGGAATCCGTCGGGCTCACCACCAAGGGCGTGACCACGCATCCGGACGCCGAGGTCGAGTACCTGGGCGGCGTCAACGGCACGGTGGTCAGCGGCGTCGCGGCCGGACGCCCGTCACTGGCCAAGGACACCCACGCCGCCGAGACCATCCTCGCATTGTCGGGCACCACGAACGGTCGCCTGGCTGTCGAGGGTTTCGAGGCGCTGGAGCGTCGCACCGGGACCGAGCTGGTCGACCTGGCCAAGGAGAGCGAGGGCAAGCGAATCACCTTCGCCGACACCCAGGCCCGGCCGGTGCCCGTCAACACCTCGCCGGAATGGTCCGGCTCCGAGACCGGCGGTCGGCGATACTCCCCCTTCACCATCAACACCGAGCGGCTCAAGCCGTGGCACACGCTGACCGGACGCCAGCACTTCTATCTGGACCACGACTGGATGAGTGAACTCGGCGAGCAGCTGCCGACGTTCCGCCCGCCGCTGGACGTGACGGCGCTGTTCAATGAACCATCGGTGGGCAGCACAACCGGCGATGCGGGCGGCTCGATCACGGTGCGGTATCTGACACCGCACTCCAAATGGTCGATTCACTCTGCCTACCAAGACAACCTGTACATGCTCACGCTGTCTCGCGGCGGCCAGTGCATCTGGATGTCGGACGTGGACGCCGCCAAGATCGGGGTCAAGGACAACGACTGGATCGAGTGCACCAACCGCAACGGCGTGGTGAACGCACGGGCCATTGTCAGCCACCGCATGCCCGAGGGTCTGGTGTTCATGTACCACGCCCAGGACAAGGCCGTGGACGTGCCGCGCACGGAGAAGAACGGCAAACGCGGCGGGATCCACAACGCGCTGACCCGGATCATGATCAAACCGACGCACCTGATCGGCGGGTATGCGCAGCAGTCCTTCGCCCTGAACTACCACGGGCCCACCGGAAACCAACGCGATGAAGTCACCACGATTCGTCGTCGCTCGCAGGAAGTGGAGTACTGACATGAGAGTCATGGCGCAACTCGCGATGGTGATGAATCTCGACAAGTGCATCGGCTGCCACACCTGCAGCGTCACGTGCAAGCAGGCCTGGACCAACCGCAGCGGTGTGGAATACGTGTGGTTCAACAACGTGGAAACCCGACCCGGACAGGGCTATCCGCGCCAGTACCAGGACCAGGAGCGCTGGAAGGGCGGCTGGACGCTGAACAAACGCGGCAAGCTCACCCTCAAATCCGGCTCCCGGTTCAAGCGGCTGCTGAACATCTTCGCCAACCCAGACCTGCCGACCGTGTCGGACTACTACGACCCGTGGACCTACGACTACGAGAACCTGCTGTCGGCGCCGGCCATGGACACCACCCCGGTGGCCCGGCCGAAGTCGCTGATCACCGGGCGCGACACCAAGGTCACGTGGGGTGCCAACTGGGACGACGATCTGGGGGGCGGTCCCGAACAAGTGGGCCGAGATCCTTTGCTGGCCAAGGTGGCTGAAGTCTCGGAGAAGGTCAAGCTCGAGTTCGAGCAGACCTTCATGTTCTATCTGCCGCGCATCTGCGAGCACTGCCTCAACCCGGCCTGCGCCGCAGCGTGTCCGTCGGGCGCGATCTACAAGCGCTCCGAAGACGGCATCGTGTTGGTGGACCAGGACAAGTGCCGCGGTTGGCGGCAATGCGTCACCGGATGCCCATACAAGAAGATCTATTTCAATCACAAGACCGGCAAGGCCGAGAAGTGCACGTTCTGCTATCCCCGCGTCGAGGTCGGCATCCCCACGGTGTGTTCGGAGACCTGTGTCGGGCGGCTCCGCTATATCGGCGTGATGCTGTACGACGCGGACGCCGTGCTGGAGGCTGCCTCCGTCACCGACGACAAGGACCTCTACCCGTCACAGCTCGGAGTGTTTCTCAACCCGCACGACCCACGCGTCGTCGCCGAAGCCGAACGGGCCGGAATCTCACCCGAATGGATTGAGGCGGCACAGAATTCACCGGTATACCGGTTGATCGTCGACTACCAGGTGGCGCTTCCCCTGCATCCGGAGTACCGGACGATGCCGATGGTCTGGTATGTGCCGCCGCTGTCGCCGGTGGTGGACATCCTCAAGGAGACCGGCCACGACGGCGAGAACAAGAACAACCTGTTCGGCGCCATCGACACGCTGCGCATCCCGGTCGAATACCTCGCCGAGTTGTTCACCGCCGGTGAGGTGGGCCCCGTGCGGGCCTCTCTGCAGCGGCTTGCGGCCATGCGCGCCTACATGCGGTCGGCCAACCTCGGCGAAGAATTCGACGAGACCATCCCGGAATCGGTGCGCTTGAGCGGCGATGAGATCGAGGCGATGTACCGGCTGCTGGCGATCGCCAAATACCAGGACCGGTATGTCATCCCCACCGGGGCCGGCTCCGACGCGCACCGCCTCGATGCGCTGGCCACCGGATGCAGCCTGGATGACGACGGCGGGCCGGGAATGACCGCATACGACACCATGGTGGACAAGTTCCACCTGACCAACACCAATGATGCTGTTCCACAGGGTGATCCGACTCGGGTCAACCTGCTCAACTGGGACGGCCGGAGCACAGACGGGTTGTTGCCGACAACATGAAGCTACTCACCCGCGGCCGCAGAACAGGTGCAGGCAGTGCCCTGTCCGAGTATCAGCAACGCCTGGTGTGGCGCATCACCGCGCTGCTGCTCGACTACCCGACCGCCGAAACAGCCGACCTTGCCGGGCAACTGGACGCTGTCGCGGCGGAGCTCCCGGAGGCAGCACGAGCGCCGCTGACGGAGTTCCTCCGCCGGTTCGGCGAAACAGATCCGATGCAGCGCGCGTCGAACTACGTCGCGACGTTCGACATGCAACGGCGCAGCAGCCTGCATCTGACCTATTACGCCTACGGCGACACCCGCAAACGGGGTATGGCCCTGTTGCGGTTCAAGCATGCCTACCGCCAGGCAGGGATAAACGACGGCGACCTGGGTAATTCAGAGTTGCCCGACTATCTGCCGATGGTGCTCGAGTTCGGCGCGACCGTCGATCATGTCCAAGGTGAGCGGCTGCTGGCCGAGCACGTCCCGGTACTCGAGCTGCTGCGGCTCTCCCTGCAGGACAACGGGTCCTACTACACCGGGCTGCTGGCCGCGGTCCTTACCACGTTACCTCCGGTCAACACCGCCGACCGCCGCCGGATCGCGCAGCTCGCCGCCGAGGGCCCACCCGATGAGGATGTCGGCCTCGACCCGTTCGCGATGGACCCGATGGCATCTGGAGGAACCCGCCGATGAGCGCTTGCGCGAAGAGAGAATGGCAATGAGCAATGTGCTGTGGATGACCCTGCCGTACATTGCGTTCACCTCTTTCGGACTCGGGCATATCTGGCGCTACAAGGCCGACCAGTTCGGGTGGACCACACGGTCTTCGCAGATCTACGAGAGCAGGCTGCTGCGGCTGGGCAGCCCGCTGTTCCATTTCGGCATCCTCGGCGTATTCGCCGGGCATGTCGTGGGGCTGCTGATCCCGCAGTCGTGGACCTCGGCGGTAGGCGTCTCCGAGCACGTCTACCACCTGATGTCGGTGAGCATGGGATCGCTGGCCGGAGTGGCTGTGGTCGCCGGGGTGGGGATCCTGCTCTACCGCCGGGTCACTGTCCCGGAGGTCCGCACAGTCACCACGTTCAACGACAGGGTGATGTACCTGCTGCTCGTCGGGGCTCTGGCGACCGGGATGCTGAACACCCTGACCAACGTGTTCTCGACCTACAACTACCGCGAAACGGTGTCACCGTGGTTCCGCAGCCTGTTCACGTTGCATCCGGCACCGGAGCTGATGGCCGAATCCCCATGGACATTCCAGGCGCACGTCCTGATAGTGCTTGCCCTGCTCGGCTTCTGGCCGTACACCCGGTTGGTGCACATGTTCAGCGCACCGATCGGTTACCTGGTTCGGCCCTATGTGGTCTACCGCAGCCGTGATCCGCAGCGTGCGGACAAGAACCGCTACGCCAAGGCGTGGGTGACACCGCAGGCGCCACCCACGCGCAGCCGTTGGGTGTGAGGCTCAGCCGAGCACGTCACGGATCAGGCGTCGCGTGCCGACTTGTGCACGGTGACGCACCGTCGAGCTAGCTGTACCAATCGGGCAGCGAACACTAACGGGTGTACCGGGGGACGCCGGCCGTCGCCAAATCAGGACAGCGAGTCCACCACTGTCAAAAGTTCGGCCACACTGCCGATGACATGAGTGGCACCGGCGGCCGACAACTGGTCGGAATTGTGCGCGCCGGTGAGGACGCCGACCGAGGCCCTGGCCCCTGCGCGAAGCCCGCTGGTGACATCCGATGACGTGTCTCCCACAACAACCATCGATCGCACAGAGTCGGTTTCCGTACGCATCAGCGCAGTCAATGGCATGTCCGGATGTGGACGACCCCGGACGCCGGACCCCGGACACAACACCACGTCAGCGAGATCGTGCCAACCCAGCGCATCGATGATCGCCGACTGGGTGTCGGCGGCGAAACCCGTTGTCAGCGCGGTCTTGATACCACGCCCGCGCAGGGCGGCCAAGAGATCTTCGGCGCCCGGGATCGCACTGCAGTTACCGTCAGCTACCAGTTGTGCATAACACCGCTCGAACTCCTTGTTCGCGGCCTGCGCCTGTTGCTCGTTTCCGCCGGACAGATGCCGGAAGACCAGAATCTTCGACTGCCCCATGGTGTCGGAGACATAGCGCAACATCTCGTCACGGTCGGCATCGGTCTTCGACAGGCCCGCGAAACTGTCGGCGGCAAGAAACGCCTGCTGCACGAGACCGCTGTCCTGCACCGTGGTGCCGGCCATATCGAAGACGACCAGACCGATCGGCTGGTGGGTGTCGTTACTCATTTGTTGATTCCTTTTCCTCTGAAGTGAACAGCTCAGTACGTGCTGCAGGCGACGAGTTCCAGCTGAGCTCGCATCAACCGGCGCGCCCCGGCCGGCAGCGGCTTCAACGCATCGCGACGGCGACGCGCGGGGCGACACCGCCGCGGGCGGCTGCCACCGCAGCATCGATATCGGCCAGCGGATACGGCGGAGAAACCAGATCCGCAAACAGCTGTTGGGCCTCGGTGCGCGCCAGGAAGTCGACGGCTTCGGCCAGGTCGTCCAGACGATAGTTGTGACAACCGACCAAGGTGGTCAGGTTCTTGACGTACCCACTCGGTTCGAAACTGATCTCCGGGGCCGGCGACACCGATCCCACCAGTGCGATCCGGCCACCCACGTCAATGACCTCGAGTGCCGATTGCACCGCTCGGCTGCTGCCGGACAATTCCAGAATCACATCGGCGCCGTATTCCTGTGCCGCGCTGGACAGTTGATCGGGTGCACACACACTTGTCGCGCCGAACCGGACAGCTGCCTCACGCCGGCTCTCCTCGACATCGCAGGCGATGACGTGGCGCACCCCGGCGTCACGCGCATAGGCGATGGCGGTGAGGCCGAGCATTCCGCAACCCTGCACGATCACTACGTCGTCGGCACCGAGCCCGACGCGCCTGGCGGCGCAGACCACGGTGGCGGTGGCACAGTTTGCGGGCGCGGCCAGGGCCGCGGGTAGCGCGTCGGGCACCCGCACCAGACCGGTTCCCGCCAGCAGGTGGCAGTGGGTGGCCAAGCCTCCGTTGAACCTCCAGTGCTCATCGATGGCCTCGTGGCCGTACTTGCGCACCGACAGGCACTTCTGTGAAAGCCCGCGGCGACACCGCCGGCATTGTCCACAGGCCGTGCCGATGGTCCAGGTGATGCGATCACCGGGTCCGATCGGCTGACCGTCATGGCCGTTGACCGGCCCTCCGGTGGCCACCACAGTGCCGACCGCTTCATGCCCGAGCACTGTCGGCAGCGGGGTTGGGCGGTCACCATTGATCGTGTGCAGGTCACTGCCGCAGATGGTGGCCAGCTCGACACCGACCAACACCTCGCCGTCACGCAGCTGCGGCAACGGCTCCTGGCGCAGCGAGAATCCCGCGTCGACACCCGACCACACCGCCGCGCTGGTCTTCGTCATGGTTTGCATTGTCACTCCTTGGTCAATGAGGGCAGTTCGACTCAGCGCCGAATGGTGAGCGCAACCAGGGCACTGGCCACACATGAGGACGCGACGATCGGGAAGATCAGCCCGGTGTTTCCGGTGTCGTCCATGATGTGGCCCACGATCGGCTCGGCCGCCCCGGCGAACAGGTACGAGAAGAAGTTCACCACTCCGGTTGCCGTACCGGCCATTTGGGCTCCCGCGATATCGGGGCACAGTGCCCAGAACGAGGACTGCGGGCCGTAGACGAAGAAGCCGGTGAAAAACAGCACCACCATGCCTGCGACGGTGCCGAGGTTACCGAGGTACATCGTGATCGCGCACGCCGCACCCAGCGCCATGAACAGGAAGATCGGACGATCGCGGCGAGAACCGAACAGTCGGTCGGACAGTTGGCCGTTGACCAGTGCGCCGACGGCCATGCCCACCGGGAGCGCGACCGAAATCCACACCGGACTGATCGCGCCGCCACCTTTTTGCCAGTCCGCGCCCAGGAAGTACACCGGCACCCAGATCAACAGGCCGTAGCGGGCGGCGTTCTGGAAGCCGATTGCGATACCGGTCGACCAGATCTTCGGGTTGCCCAGCACGGCCTTGTACCGATCCAGCGAGCGGCTCGTATCGACATTGGCTGCCGACGGTTCGACCTGTTCGGCGTCGCGGGTGAACGAGGGTGGCGGGGTAACCCCGGCCGCCTTGGGGTTCTCCCGCGCAACCAGATAGAACGTAATGCCACCGACCAGCATGAGCAGTACCGGGATTCGGAAGATCCACTGCCAGTCCAATTTCAGTGTGTCCACCACAATCGTCGAGGTGATGAAGGCCAGCACCGAGGCCATACCTGCCGCGAAGGTGTAGAAGCCGAAGCTCTTTCCCCGTTCGTGTGGACCCCACCAGTTGGAGATCACCCGGCCGCCTGAGGGAAAGCCCATGGATTGGCTGAAACCGTTGGCGCCCCAGAATATGGCCAGCGACTTCGTGCCCACCGCAAAGCTGGTGCACCAGTTCAGGATTGTCGAGAGCACGGCTCCCAACGCCATCAGGCGCCGTCCGCCGAATTTGTCGGCCAGGTTGCCGTTGATCATCTGGCCGGCCGCATAGCACCACAACATCGCCCCGCTGATGGCGCCCAGGGTGGTCTTGCTCAGGCCCAGATCCTCCTCGATGCCGGGGATGGCAAAACCGAAGGTCTGTCGTCCGGTGTAGAAGAACAGGTAGCAGAACATCGCCGCAAGCAGCATCCGCCACTTCAACCGCGAGAACTTCGCCTCCGATACTGCGACGGGATCGAGTGTGCCCGTTGACTTTTCAAATGTGTTGGACATCGACTTCTTTCACGAGTCTGGTCGGCGGTACCGGTTATGCGGCTTGGGTCTGGTTTTCGGAAACGAGGGTGGTAGCCACCCAGAACGCGTCGTAGTTGTGCAGATACGCCAGTTGTCCGTAGGGCTCGTCGAGCGGTTCGGGACGGGGTAGTCGTCGGTTGACGATGAACGGGATCTGCAGCTCACCGAGTGCACCGTGCGAGCGCAGCGGGACGTCGAGCCCACCGAGGTCGTGCCATTGCTCGTAACGCCCTAGTACCCAATCGGTTTCGGCCAGGACAACAATGTCGCCCAACCGGTCGGCGGGTAGCCGAAAGCGGCGGGCGGCCGCCTCCCGTTCGAGGACTTCCTGCACTCCCTCAACCGCCCGCAGTCCGTCTATCACTGCACATCGGTCGGAATCTGCAGGCAGGTATACGGTGGCGAAGGAGCCCAGTGCACCGTGATGCACGGTGTAGGGATCGGTGATCGGCAGGATGACCCGGACATCGCCGGCGCCGACCCCGTCAGCTGAGATGCCCAGAATCCGGCGCACTTCGTCCTCGACATAGACGGCGTTCGGTTTGCCTGCGCTGTCGGTCTTGGCGCTCATCCCGTGGTCGGCGGTGAGCACAACGATCGCACCCAGCTCATCGAGTCGGGCCGCGTATGAATCGATCATCTCGTAGAACCCGTTGGCAACCTCGGTCCCCGGGGCATGTTTGTGCTGGATGTAGTCGGTCAGTGACAGGTACATCAGGTCGGCGCCGCGGGACTGCAAGATCGCCACGCCCGCGGCGAGGACGAACTCCGACAGCTCCGCCGAGTACACCCGCGGCAATGGTTTGCCGGTGAGCCGCAGAACGTCGTCGATACCGTTACCGGTCACGGTCGCCTCGTCGGCCTTCTCGGCCGAGAAGCAGATGCCCTTACGGTCCGGGGCGACGAATTCAGTTCCACCGGAAAGGCTCGGACCGGATTCCACCAGTCCCGCACCGAGCAGACGCCGCAGTTTGTCCTTGGCGGTGACCACCACGACGTCCAGGCCGGCGTCGTTGGCGGCAGCGAAGATCGTCGGCGCACGCAGGAACCGCTTGTCGTTCATCAGCACTTCTTCACCGGTTGCGGTGTCGAACATGTAGTTGCCACTGATGCCGTGCACATCCGGTGGGTGTCCGGTCGCGATCGAGAGGTTGTTGGGGTTGGTCAGGGCGGGCATGGCGCAATGCGCCGGCCAACAGACCCCGTCACCTTCGAGGACCCGGCTCAGCCACGGCATCCGGCCGGCCTTCATCGCTTCGGTGTGGTAGTCCGGCTCGCTGCCGTCGATACAGATCACCACGACCGGTGCGGCCGGTGGCGTATACGTTCGCCCGTTGACGCTGAATGAGTGGATCTCCACTGACGCTCCTGTTGCGTGCCGACAAGACCAGAACGCAGGTAAGAGTGCACGTGATCGGCGCCACACAGAACCCCTGATTTGGCTATAGCGGCTATAGCCCGGGCGACGAGTCCGGCCGGCCGGTCAGTTGGGCCAGGCCGCGATACCGTCGACCAACCGCGCGAACGCCTCCTCGGGAGGTGTCAGCACCCGGTCTGCCCGCCGGACCAGGTAGACGGTCCGGCTCGGCGGCGGGGGCTGCACCGACAATGCCACCAGCAGGCCGGACGCCCGTTCCCGCGCAGTCGAATGTTCGGACAGCAACGCCAGCCCGAGCCCGGCATGGACGGCCTCTTTGAGCGTATCGGGACCCCACAGGTCCCATTGCTCAGCCGCATCCAGCGACCACAGCCGCAATGCGGCCTCCTGCTGGCGTCGGGTCGCCGAGCCGACCTCGCGCATGAGAAATCGTTGTCCACCAAGGTCTTCGGTCCCCAGGGGTCGCCCGGCCAGCGGCGTTCCAGCGGCGGCGACCAACACCATTTCCTCTTGGAACAAGGGTTTGGCGACCAACTGCTCCTCGGCCGGAGTGTCAGCGCACAGTCCCAGCGCGACTTCTCCCCGCAGCAACCAGTTCTCTACCGTGTCCTCATTGCCGACGCGGATCTGACACTCGACTTTCGGTGCCTGCCTGCTGAATTCGGATACCAGGCTGGGCAACAGGTACGTGCCGAGGGTCGTAGTGCCGGCCAAAACGAGTCGGCCGGCCTGCAGTCCCTGCAGGCCGGCCACCTGACGCTCCAGGCTGTCCAGTAGGTCGAACACCTTCCGGGCGTGGTCGACGACGACCTCCCCGGCCGGAGTGGTCCGGGCGCCCTGGGCGCTGCGCTGGACCAGGTGTACACCCAGCGAGCTCTCCAGGTTTCGGACGTGATTGGAGACGGACGGCTGGCTCATGAACAGCTTCTTGGCCGCACCGGAGAATCCACCGGCGTCGACCACTGCCATCAACACTTCAAGCTGCGTCAGGCTCACCACCATGGGGCCATCATGGCCTGTCGTCCGGCTACGGCCAACTCGCCGTCACATCACCCTCCCACCGGCGGCGGCCATTGCGAGCAGACGTGAACCTGCCCCTTTTCGCTCGGAAAGGGGCAGGTTCACGTCTGTTGGGCGAAGAAAACTCCGCCGGAAAACTAGAGGCGCTCGATGATGGTCACGTTGGCGGTGCCGCCGCCCTCACACATGGTCTGCAGGCCGTAGCGACCGCCGGTGCGCTCCAGAGTGTTCAGCATGGTGGTGAACAGCTTGGCACCGGTGGCGCCCAGCGGGTGGCCCAGCGCGATGGCGCCGCCGCTCGGGTTGACCTTGGCCGGATCGGCCTTGGTCTCCTTGAGCCAGGCCAGCACGACCGGCGCGAAGGCCTCGTTGATCTCGACGGTGTCGATGTCGTCGATCGACAGGCCGGTCTTCTCCAGCGCGTACTGGGTGGCCGGGATCGGGCCGGTCAGCATCATCACGGGATCATCGCCACGTGCGCTGATGTGGTGGATGCGGGCGCGGGGCTTCAGGTTGTACTTCTTGATCGCTTCCTCGGAGGCCAGCAGCACGGCCGCCGCACCATCGGAGATCTGGCTGGCGAGCGCGGCGGTCAGCCGGCCGCCCTCGACGAGCGGCTTGAGCGAGGCCAGCTTCTCCAGCGTCGACTCACGCGGTCCCTCGTCGACACCGAAGTCGCCGACCGGGACGATCTCGTTGTCGAAGTGGCCGGCCCGGATCGCGGCGAACGCGCGCTGGTGGCTGTTGTAGGCGAACTCCTCCATCTCCTCGCGGGAGATGTCCCACTTCTCGGCGATCATTTCCGAGCCGCGGAACTGCGAGATCTCCTGGTCGCCGTAGCGGTGCAGCCAGCTCTTGGATTCGTTTGTGGGCGAGGTGAATCCGAACTCCTTGCCGACCACCATGGCCGAGGAGATCGGGATCCAGCTCATGTTCTGCATGCCGCCGGCCAGGATGAGATCGGCCGTGCCCGACATGATGGCCTGGGCGCCGAAGGAGATGGCCTGCTGGCTGGAGCCGCACTGCCGGTCGACGGTAACGCCGGGGACGGCCTCGGGATAGCCGGCGGCCAGCCAGGTCAGGCGGCCGATGTTGCCGGCCTGCCCGCCGATGGCGTCGACGCAACCGACGATGACATCGTCGACCGCACCCGGATCGACGTCGGTGCGGTCGAAGATCGCGCGGAACGCGTGCACACCGAGGTCGATCGGGTGCACCTGCGCCAGAGAGCCGTTCTTCTTGCCGACCGGAGTACGCGCGGCGTCGACGATGTATGCCTCAGGCATTAGTTGTCTCCTTTGACAGTGGCGTTCCCTGCGGTGATTCCGCCGAGGACGATGGCGAGGTATTGCCGGCCGACCTCTTCGGCCGAAAGCGGTCCACCCGGCTGATACCAGCGGACCGAAACCCAGGTGGTGTCGCGGATGAACCGGTACACCAGGTCGACGTCGATGTCCTGACGGAACGAGCCGTCGGCGATGCCCTGCTGCAGGATGTCCACCCACATCTTGCGCTGTTCCCGGTTACGTTCGTCGACGAAACCGAACTGCGGGATGCCGGACAGCCGTTTGGCCTCGTCCTGGTAGATCACCACCTGTGCGTGCCGGTGCTCGATCGCCTCGAACGAGGCCATGAACAAGCCGGTCAGCCGGCCCAACGGACTGGACTCCTCGTCGAGGATCTCCAGGTACCGCGCGAACAGCCAGTCCAGAAAGTCCCGCATGACTTCCTCGACCATCTGCTCCTTGGACTTGAAGTGGTGATAGAGGCTGCCCGACAGGATTCCTGCGGAGTCAGCGATATCGCGGACTGTCGTCGCCTTCAGACCGCGTTCGGCAAACATCGTCGCGGCAAGGTCCAGAAGCTCGTCGCGTCTGCTAGCCGGCTGGCTGGGCGTATCCGGCGCCATCGTCACAGCATAGCAACCAAGCGCTTGCTAGGTCACTTTCGGGGCGTTTTGTCATGCCGGGCCAGTTCGGCGCCCCGGCGATCAAGCCACCCGGCATGAACGGCGACACCGAGGCAGAGCACATCAAACAGTGGGTGAAGCAGCATTTCAGCAGCACAAAGGTTGACGGTGTGACGATCTACGATCTGACAAGCTCCGCTCAACCGAGGTCCGTTCCCCCTACATGGATTTGAGCCCGGCACAGCAGAGGCTGTGCCGGGCTCAAACGTTTTCGATCAGCAGGGCACGAACGGCGGGCACGGACCCCGTCCCGGAGGCGGCGGCAGTCCCGGCCCCGGCCCGAATCCCGGTCCACCCGGCCCCGGTCCGAATCCCGGTCCGCCGGGCCCACCCGGGCCACAGGGCGCTCCGGGCGGACACGGCGGAGGCGGCGCTGCCGCCGCAACCGCAGAGCCGATCGTCGCTCCACCGAACAGCGACAGTGCCAGCAGGGCCGAACCGGCGGCGGCCCGACGTTTCATCGTTCGCACAATCCACTTCCTCTCATCGTCGATCGCATACAACTCGCCGCCGCGGCAATACGTTGGGCGGCAGACGAATCGTCGCGAGACGCACTGTGCGGCCACTTTGCCGTCCCTATCGCCCAGCTATGAATCGCCACAGGAGATCTGTCGGACTTTCTCCTGCAGCTACTTCATAGGTGTGCCACAGAATCACCACAGTCGATGCATAACGCGACTTACGAGAATCTGCCGGTGCCCAGTTCCGAGGATGCCCCCGTTGAAACAACGATGGTCGCCACTGCGCGGGCCGTGATGACCCGCGCCGATGGCAGCCCGATTCGGGTGCTGGTCGTCGACGACGAACCCGGTCTGGCCGAGTTGGTGTCCATGGCGTTGCGCTACGAAGGCTGGCAGGTCTCGATCGCGGCCGACGGATCATCGGCGATCCGCCACGCCCACGAAAACCCGCCCGACGTCGTCGTCCTGGACATCATGCTGCCGGACATCGACGGACTCGAAGTACTTCGGAGACTGCGCGAGACACGGCCCGGGCTGCCACTGCTCCTGCTGACCGCCAAGGAGTCACTCGAAGACCGCATCGCTGGGCTCGCCGCCGGCGGCGACGATTACGTCACCAAGCCTTTCAGCGTCGAAGAACTGGTGCTGCGGTTGCGTGCGCTCATGCGGCGCACCGGCGTCTCCGACGACACCGGGGCATCGAAACTCGCCGTCGGCGACCTGGTGCTGGACGAGGACAGCCACGAGGTCTTCCGAGGCGGGGACGAAATTATTTTGACAGCAACAGAATTCGAATTGCTTCGATACCTGATGCACAACTCCAGGCGGGTGCTGACCAAGTCACAGATCCTGAGCCACGTGTGGAACTACGACTTCGACGGGCGTTCCAATGTCATCGAGTTGTACATCTCCTACCTGCGCCGCAAGATCGACGCAGGCCGCACACCGATGATCCACACGCTCCGCGGGTCCGGATATGTCCTCAAACCACCCCGCTGAGCCACGTTCACCGGTGCGGCTCCGACGCCCCCGGACGTGGTCGCTGCAAACCCGCCTGCTGCTGGTCCTGGCGGGACTGCTCACCTTTGTGTGCGTTGGCATCGGAGCCGGGACCCTGCTGGCCATGAACCATTTCCTGACCCAACAGCTGGAGCACCAGGTATTCGACGCGGGATCTCGGTCGGTGGTCTTCTACAACTTGGGCCCTCCGCCGTTCGTGCGGTTCGAAGGCCCCGGGCCGATGTTTCTCGACGGCCCCGGTCAGTCGGTCGGCACCGTAGGGGCTGTGATCACCGACGGCCACACCACAGAAGCGGCCGTGATCTCGGCCGACGGAGATCGACGGGAGCTCTCTCCCAAGGCATTCGAGCAGTTGTCCGGGATCGGGAAACAAACCCTGGTCCGCATCGACCTGGACGGACTCGGGGACTACAAGCTCGTCAGCGTCAGCGTCACCGGCGACGACGGGCAGACAGTCGTGGCGGGACTGCCGATGGCCGGCGTCACCAACACCCTGTTGTCGATGCTGGGCTTCTTCAGCGCCGTCGCGGCAACAGCGTTGATCCTGGCCACCACTGCCGGCATCGTGATCACCCGACGCCAGTTCGCACCGCTGGCGCGGGTGGCGGCCGCAGCGCACCGGGTTGCTCAGCTGGAACTCGACCGCGGGGAGGTCGCCCTGCCGACGCCCCTGGTTCCCGTCGACCCGGACAGTGCCCGCACCGAAGTCGGACAACTGGGTTCGGCCTTCAACCGGATGCTCGACCGCATCGCCGACGCGCTGGTAGTACGGCACGCCAGCGAGACACGGGTACGACAGTTCGTCGCCGAAGCCAGCCACGAACTGCGCACACCGCTGGCGTCCATCCGGGGCTACACAGAACTGGCTCGCCGCAGACTGGCCGGCTGCCCGGACGACCTGGCCCATGCGATCGAACGCGTCGACGCCGAATCAAAACGGATGACCCAACTGGTCGAGGACATGCTGTTGTTGGCGCGGATGGATTCCGGACGCCCGCTCGACTTCGAACCTGTCGACCTGTCCGAGCTCGCCGTCGATGCCGTGAGCGACGCCCACATCGCGGGGCCCGTTCATCGTTGGTCGGTCAATGTGCCCGACCAGCCGGTGCTGGTCGCCGGAGATCGGCTCCGGCTACACCAGATGCTGGCGAACCTGCTCACAAATGCCCGGGTGCACACACCCCCGGGCACCCGGGTCAACACCGCCCTGCGCCGAAACGGAGATGACCAGGTGGTCTTGACGGTTACCGACAAAGGGCCGGGCATCCCGCAGGATCAACAACCGGAGATATTCGAACGCTTCGCCCGCGGCGACTCGTCCCGGTCCCGGCGCGCCGGGAGCACGGGCCTGGGCTTGGCCATCGTGCGGGCACTCGTCAAGGCCCACGACGGCACGATCGAGGTTCGTAGCATTCCTGGCGAAACAGCGTTCGTCATAACGCTTCCCGCGATCCTGCCGGACTAGTCACCACTGCGGATGCGGCGCGCCGTCGTACGCGCCGCACCCGCAGGGTCGCTAGCGGGGGCCGGGACCGCCGGGATGGCCCGGGGTGGGTGCGGGAGCGCCGGGCCCCGGAGGCGGGCACGGCTGCAGCGGTGCACACGGGGCCGGGACGGGGCCCGGTCCGGGCGGCGGGGGCGGCGCGGCGTTCGCCACCCCGCTGAATCCCAGTGCGGCCAGTGACATTCCACCGACGATTGCGACTCCGCCGAGCAGGCGGCGCGGATGCGACTTCATTCTCATTCCTTTCCGTGCGCGGATCCTGATTGACACCTCGTGCACCGCAGTAACTTTGGTGCACGACAATCTCGTCACCGCAACGGAAACATTACATTCAGCACACTATGGAGACCCTGTGCGCAAACTATGCTAAGCATTAGAATCACGCTATTTGCAATATCTTTGGTGCAAATAGCGCTTCTCATAGCTACCGCATTGCTCGCTGACAGCGAATGCTCATGCACTCGCTCACTCGTCCTTCCAGTGCACCCGCCGTCAGTGCCGCCTCAATGGTGGCGGTCACTGGCGCGTCGTCGATAGGCCCCATGGCCGGTAGCACTGCGAGAAGCACCAGCAGAGAGGATCTCGCGGAAATCACGCGATTCTGGCGACCTACCGGTAGTCGTACGACCAGTACGCCGAGCAGTACTCCGGCAGATCGGTCACCACCGGACGGTCAGCTCGCGACCGCGAGAGATTGAACAGATACCACGGGTCCGATTCCGGGTCATCGGATCGCACGCAGGCGCGGATGTGCTCGGGTAACCGGTGCAGCGCAGGGTCGATGTCCGACGACAGCCGGGACAGGTATTCGGCGTCGAGTTGACCGTTCTGCTGGAACCGGTCGATGTTCCGATCGGCCACGAGCCGCTCGGGATTGAGCGCCGCCAACCCCAGCAGCGCCACCACACCGGCGACCAGCACCGCATGCGGCAGCCACCGGCCCGACATCCGCACTCCCGTCTCGGCGACGAGCAGAAAGACCACGCCCAGCCACAGCTCGATCGTCACCACCATCAGCCGATCAGTGCTGAAGCCGTACGCCTGCTGGTACAGCCACATCCGGTGAATGGCTGAGATCACCACGACAACCGATGTGGCGCAGAGTATTCCGACCAGTACCCGCAGCAGGCGACGGTCGGCCGCGTCGGCCCGGCCTGCCACCCTGATCACCACCCCGAGCACCAGCAGGGTCAGCGCCGAGACCCACAGCAGCTGCCAGAAGCCCTGCCGGGCATATTCGGCGTAGGTCAGCCCTTCGGTTTCCAGCACATGGGTGTGACCGCCGAACAGCACCGCGGCCTGCACCACCACGAACGCCAGGAACAGCGCGTCGAGCACGCCCAGCGGCAGCGCCCACTCCCAGCGGGGCACCGCCTTCATCGGCGCGGGCGCCAGGACATCGAGCCGCGGTGGGAATCGGGTCAGGTAGGCACCGCTGAGGACGAAGGACGCCACGATCCCGAAAACCACGACCCGCGCGATGGCGTCGACGCCATCGAAGGTCGGTACCAGGTTGCCGACCAGATGCGCGAAGGCCGCGTCCGCCGAAGCGAACAACGCACCGAACACGAAAGCCAGCAGCACGGTGAGACCGATGACGACGGCGACGCGACCCGGGTTGGCGACACCCACCCGGCTCGGCAATCCACGTCGCACCCACCCGCTCACCCGGGCCGGCAGGGCCCACGCCAGAAACGGCGCGCTGAACACCGCGGTCCAGGTCCGCCCGCCGAAAAGCGGGCACCAGCCGACGATCCAGGCCGCCATGATGCACAGCACACCCAGCCAATCGGCCGCCAGCAGCGCGGGTACCGCCAACAACGCCATGGTCAACGCCATCCCAGCCCACTCCGTGCGGGTCGGTCGGCGCTCGGCAGTGCCGAACACCACGACGAAAACCATGATCCCGACCACGAGGTAGCCGATGCTGAGCACGGACGGCCGCCACACCGCCGTCCCCACCAAACCTGCGGCGACGGCGAGGATCAGCGGTCGGCATGGCGCCGACGACAGCGGCTCGATCGGCCATACCCGCCCTGGCCACACCGTCCACCCGGGCTCGCCCGAGCTCGGCAGCGCCGGACCGATCAGCGGCGGTATCGCCGGTTGTCCCGGATATCGTGGAGCTTCAGGAACTCCTGGAACCACAGTCGTCATGGCAACCTCTCCCCCGTCGTCGATTCGGGAATGCCGACCTTGATCCGGCATCCCGCCCCGGTATCCATCACTTCGATTACCCCGCCGTGCAATTCGACTGCCCACCGCGCGATCGCCAGCCCCAGGCCCGTGCCACCGTCAGAGGTCGCACCGCGGGTGAACCGCTGGAAGACGCGCTCACGCTCGACGGCCGCGATACCCGGGCCCTGATCCGCCACTTCGAGCCGCAGGCCCGACACCTGACGAGTGGCCAGGACCATCACCCGGCCACCGGTCGGACTGTGCCGAATTGCGTTGTCCACCAGATTGACCACCACCTGCCGTAGCCGTGCCGGGTCGGCGACGGCCTTCAAGTCGGGCGGTGACACCCTGATGACGACCGGTATGTCGCTCGCCGACACAGCGACGTGTTCGACGGCGTCGCGCAGAAACTCACCGACGTCGAACCGACTGATCTGCAACGGAATCGCCCCGCCTTCGATACGGGACAGATCGAGTAGGTTGCTCACCAGCTCACCGAGGCGCTCGGTCTGAGACAGCGCGATCCGCATGGTCTGGGCGTCGGGCTCGACCACGCCGTCTACCACGTTCTCCAACACCGCCTGCAGTGCCGTGATGGGCGTGCGCAATTCGTGAGACACATTGCCGATCAGGCCGCGCCGGTACTCGTCGGCAGCCTCGAGATCGGCCGCCATCTGATTGAACGCGGCTGCCAATTGACCGATTTCGTCTCGGGAGGTGGCGCGCACCCGGATGCTGTAGTCACCGCGGGCCATCGCGCGTGCTGCCGCCGTCATCTGCCGCAGCGGCGAGGTCATCCCGTGCGCCAGGAACTGCGTCAAGATCAACGAAGTGGCGAGTGCGGCAAGCAACGCGTACCGGAACTGCCAGCTGGCGCCGACCCAGAAGGTGAACGAGGCCAGCAGGATCGCCCCGCCCACCAGCAGGCCGGTCTTGACCTTGAACGATGCGAATGGATCGAGCGGTCGAGGCAGCCGGTCCCACAGCGCGGTCACCCGGTCGGCGAAGCTCACCGCGGGACCTCCAGGGCGTAGCCCACGCCGTGCACCGTCCGGATCAGCTCGGATCCGAGCTTGCGGCGCAGTGCCTTGACATGGCTGTCCACGGTGCGGGTCTCCACCCCGGCGGCCCAACCCCACACGTGCTCCAGCAGGGTCTCGCGGGCCACCGCAGCCCTGGGCCGGCCGGCCAGGAACACGAGCAGATCGAATTCGGTTCGGGTGAGGTGGATCTCCCGGTCGCCCTCATGGACCCGACGCTCGCTCAGCTCGATGCGATAGTCGCCCACCGACAGCGGCTGGTCGCCGTTCGCCCGGTCCACCCGGCGCAACAGCACCCGCACCCGGGCCACGAGTTCGCGCATGCTGAACGGCTTGGTCAGGTAGTCGTCGGCACCGATACCGAGGCCGATGAGCATGTCGGTCTCGTCGGTGCGGGCAGTCAGCATCAGCACCGGCACGGGAAGCTGCGCCTGAATACGCCGGCACACTTCCAGACCGTCGAAGCCGGGCAGCATCACGTCGAGGACCACAAGATCAGGCGACGTTGCCAGCGCGGTTTCCACCGCCGACGGCCCGTCGACCGCCGTCTCCACCTCGAAAGCCTCGGCACGCAGTCGGGTCGCCACCGCGGCCAGGATGGTCGGCTCGTCGTCGACCACCAGGATTCGCTTCACGAACCCGACTCTAGGTGCAGGTTGTGGTGGTCACGGGCAGTGTTTGTGAAGATCCTGTGGAGACCGTCGCGAATTTGCTGTGGTCGGGTGTCGGGCGTTCTGGTTAGGCTGGCCGGGGTCAGTACGCATGTGGAGGGGCGGCGGTTGGATCAGCAAACGGTGTGGTCCACCGACGAGGTGCGTCAGTTTGCCGGGAAGGCGTACGCAGCGGGCCAGAAACTCGCAGGCGCGGCCGGTTGGTCCGGCACCGGTGCCACCCAGACCTTGGTGTGGGGCGACTTCCAGGGCAGCTGGCGTACCCCGTATCGCGTGCAGGTCAACCTGGTGGGCCCTACGTACAAATGCTCGTGCCCGTCGCGGCAATTTCCCTGCAAACACGTGGTCGGTCTGGTGCTGCGCTGGTGTGGCGGCAGCGTCGACGCCTCGTCGGAGGCTCCAGCGGGCCTCGTCGCGGCTCCCGCGGCTCCCGCAGCCCCGAAAGCGCCGCGTGAGGTCAGCGAGAAGGCCATCGCGGCACGCGAGCACAGCGTCAGCGAGGGCCTGGAGCAGCTCCAGCGGTGGATCGACGATCAGGTCCGCAACGGCATCGCCGGCATCAGCGCCGATCCGTACGCCGGATGGAGCGAGCCGATCGCCAAACGGATGGTCGACGCCAAGGCCCCCGGCCTGGCGCGCTGGTTGCGCAGCCTGCCCGGCCATCTCACCCACGACGAGTGGCCGCGGTTGATCATCGAGGATCTCGGGCTGATCCGGCTGCTGATCGACGCCTACCGCACGATCGACGCGCTGTCGGTGGAGACCGCGGCCGCGGTGCGCCGCCACATCGGATTCACGGTGCCGCGGGCCGAGGTGCTGGCCACCGAACCGGTCAACGACACCTGGCAGGTACTGGGCTACGCCGAGACCTTGGAGGATCGCTACACCACCCGGCGAATGTGGTTGAGCGGCACCGCCACCGGGCTCCTGGTTAACGTGCAGTCCACCGCGCCGAGCGGGGCGAGCTTCGACAACCGGCTCACCCCCGGGCGGGAGTTCACCGGCGGCGTGTACCCGTATCCCGGCGGCCCGTCGAGCTTCCGGGTCGCAATCCCCGACGGCGACGTGCCGACCGAGCCCATCGGGCAACTCGCGGTCGCCGGCACCGGGATCGATTCGGCGCTGGCCGGGCGGGCCCGCGCTCTGACGGTCGACCCGTGGTTGCTCCGGTACCCCGCGATCGTCGCCGCCCGGCCCGTAGAGCTCAGCAGGCCCAAGCGCCGCTACCTGGTCGACGCCTCGGGCAACGCGATGCCGGCGATCTGCGACGACGCCCGCTGGGCTCGACTGCAGGCCGGAAGCGGCGGCCGATTACTGCCGCTGCTGACGGAGATCACCACGGATGGGATCGATCCGCTGTCGATGTTGAGCGACGCGCCGCCATCGCGTCTGGCCGGACCGGCGGTGACCGCGCTGTGACCGCGCTGTGACCGCGCTGTGACCGCGCTGTGAGCGACTACCAACGGATGATCTCCGCCGCCACCGTCGGATTCGGTGCGAAACCCTTACCCGACAGCACATTCGATGTTCCGGTCGACGGCAGCGTTACGGCGGTGCACGACGCCGGCGACCCGGTCGGGTCGGTGCTACGGGTGGCCGGCCTCTACGCCGTCGCCCGGCGGGCCGGGCAGTTGCCGACGTCCGTCGAGACAGGCTCCGATCCGGCACCACCGGAAACCCGGCCGCTCATCACCGCTGCGCACGCCTTTCTCATCGAGCGGGCGCTGACGATCCGTCCCATCCTCGACGGCGTCCTGGCCGACATTGCGGCGGCAGGCCTCCGCCTCCCGCCGCGGCTCATCCCCGAGCTGTTGCGGATCCAGCAGATCGGCGTTGTGACACAGGAACTCTGGGTGGCGATCGGCAACGGTGGCCAGTGGTACGCCGTCGAACACTACGGCCGCGGACATCGCGCGCTGCGCGACGTTCTGGAGGCCCGGCCTACCGAGTGGCCCAAGGAAACCGGCTACACCCACGGCGACACCGCCAAACGCCTCGACTGGCTCGCCGCCGCGCGCGGACTCGACCCGGACCGGATGAAAGCCCGTGCCGCCCGTATCTTCTCGGTCAAGAAGGCGTTGCTCGGGGTGAAGGTCTCCGTCCATCCGCTACCCGGGCCCGACGCCGCCGCGGTTCGGGACGGGCTGAGCACCACCAAACCCGAAGCCGTCGTCGCACGCACGCCGATCGGGTTCTGGAGCGAGGTCTTCGGCGCGGTGGCACCGGAGAAGGTGGCTCGTGCGCTGTCCGACTCCGATCAGGCGGTGCTGGCCGCGCTGACGCTCAGCGCGCTGTGGGGTAACGACCCCACCTGGGCCGTGCCGCTGTTACAGCGTTGTCTGCCCGCCGATTACGCCACCTGCTACGACCCGTCCACCGCCCACCCGGCCATATCCGCCGAGATGATCCGCGCGCTCACCAACATCGCGGAGGCCGCACCGCTGGGGCGCGTCGTCGCGGGCCTGCCGCGACCGTTCGCCCCCGATGTCGCCGCAGCGCTGTTCGGATCCCTGGCCGGGGCCGGCTGGGGCACGGCACGCCAACGCCGCGAGGCCGCTGCACATCTGGCGGCCGGGTATCCACTGGACTGGCTGCGGCGCATCGCGACTCTCGTCGACCACACCGCAGACGAGGAACTGCACAAGTTCTACGCCACCGTTTTCGAGCTGCTCACCCTGCGATCCGACATTGCAAAGGAACTGTCCGATGACTGAAGCGACCCTGCTGCGTCCGCATGCCGAGCAGCTGTTCGCCGCGGAACTCGCGGCCCTGCGCGCCGCAGATGACAAGCCCGCGCCGCCGAACTGGTTGATGTCGCCGCACGCCGTCGTTCGTTATCTGCTCGGTGGGGAAACCGTTGACGGAGTGGAGATCACCCCGAAGTACATCGGCCCCCGGCGAATCGTCGAGGTGGCCGTGGCGACACTGGCCACCGACCGGGCGCTGCTGCTGCTCGGCGTGCCCGGTACCGCCAAGACCTGGGTGTCGGAACATCTGGCCGCAGCGGTGACCGGGGATTCGACGCTGCTGGTGCAGGGCACCGCGGGCACCGTCGAGGAAGCCGTGCGATACGGCTGGAACTACGCCCGGCTGATCGCCGAGGGCCCGTCACAGCAGGCCCTGGTCCCGTCACCGATCATGACCGCGATGCGCGACGGCAAGATCGCCCGCCTCGAAGAGCTGACCCGTATCCCGTCGGAGGTGCAGGACGCGCTCATCACGGTGCTGTCCGAAAAGACCTTGCCCATACCCGAACTCGGTAGCGAGGTACAGGCGACGCAGGGGTTCAACGTGATCGCGACGGCCAACGACCGCGACCGCGGCGTCAACGACCTGTCGTCGGCGTTGCGCCGCCGGTTCAACACCGTGGTCCTTCCGCTGCCTGCGAGCCTCGACGACGAGGTGGAGATCGTGACGCGCCGGGTGGCCGACATCAGCGGGTCACTGCAGCTGCCCGAGGTACCGACATCGGCCGACGAAATCCGCCGGGTCGTCACGGTCTTCCGGGAACTGCGCTCGGGGCTGACCGCCGACGGCCGCAACAAGCTCAAGCAGCCGTCGGGCACCCTGTCCACCGCCGAGGCGATCTCGGTGGTCACCCAGGGCATCGCGATGTCGGCACACTTCGGCGACGGAGTGCTCCGGCCGACCGACACCGCAGCCGGCATCGTCGGCGCGGTCGTGAAGGTTCCGGTCAACGACGCAGTGGTATGGCTGGAATACCTCGAGGCAGTGGTGCGCGAACGCGACGGCTGGGCCGACTTCTACCGGGCATCGCGGGACGTCCTGCACTCGTGACCACCCACGTCCTGGGTATCCGGCACCACGGTCCCGGATCCGCGCGTGCCGTGGTGTCCGAGCTGGACCGCATCCAGCCGGACATTGTGGTGATCGAAGGGCCGGCCGACGCGGACCGGCTCACCACCGACGTGGATGACACCGACATGGTGCCACCGGTGGCCATCATGGCCTACGCGGTCGATGACCCCGCGGTGTCGGCGTTCTGGCCGTTCGGCGGCTTCTCCCCCGAGTGGCAGGCTCTGCTGTGGGCCGCCCGCCACCGGGTGCCGGTACGGTTCTGCGATCTGCCCGCCGCCACTGTGCTGGCACAGCGCGATCAGCGGCACGCGGACGTATCGCGAGTTCGGGTCGACCCGATAGCGGCACTCGCCGACGCCGCGGGGTATGACGATCCCGAACGCTGGTGGGACGATGTGGTCGAATCCCGCACGGACGGAACTGGATTCGAGGCGATCATCGAGGCCATGCAGACGGTGCGGGAGCTCGAACCCGACGATGACGACCCCATCGAGCAGCAGCGCGAAGCACACATGCGTCAGGTGATCCGCAAAGCCGTCAAGGAATTCTCGACGGTGGCCGTGATCTGCGGGGCCTGGCACACTCCCGCATTGGCTGGGACACTGCCCCCGGCAAGCGCCGATTCGGCACTGCTGCGCGGCCTGCCCAAGGCCAAGTCAGCGACGGTGTGGGTGCCGTGGACGCATTCGCGGCTGGCCGCGGCGTCGGGTTATGGCGCCGGTATCCGCTCGCCCGGCTGGTATCAGCACGCGTTCCTGGAGCGGGAACGTCCGGTGGAAACCTGGCTCACGCTGGCGGCCAGGGCATTACGCGACCACGACATCTTCGTCTCCTCGGCCCACGTCATCGAAGGAGTCCGGCTGGCCAACGCGCTGGCCGCGATGCGGGGCCGGGCCCATCCCGGGTTGAGTGAGGTCAACGAGGCCACCGAATCCGTGCTGTGCGAAGGATCCGACACCCGATTCGGACTGATCGTGCGCGAGCTGGTGATCGGGGAGCGGCTGGGCGGCATTCCCGAACATCTGCCGATGGTGCCGCTGCTCGCCGACATCACCAAGCAACAGAAGTCATTGCGCCTCAAACCCGACGCAGGTGCCAAGCAGGTCACCCTCGACCTGCGCAAGCCGAACGACCTCGCGAAGTCCCATCTGCTGCATCGGCTCGCCGTGCTCGACATTCCGTGGGGCGAACCCGAGCTGACCACCGGGCAGGGCACGTTCAAGGAAGCCTGGACCCTGCAGTGGCAACCTGAGTTCGCCGTGAAGGTCGTGGTGTCGTCGGTATGGGGCAACACGGTGTACCGCGCCTGCAAGGCCAAACTGGCCGATACCGCCGAGACCGCTACGCATCTGGGACAGGTCACCGCGGCGATCGAGGCCGCTCTGCTCGGTGGGGTCGACGAAGCAGTCCCGCAACTGCTCGCGATCCTGGAGAACAAGGCCGCCGTCGACCGGGACCTCACCGAGCTCATGGCGGCCCTGCCTGCGCTGGCCCGGTCATTGCGCTACGGCGATGTGCGCCGCACCGACGCGGGTGCGCTCGGTGTGGTCACCACGTCGCTGCTGCGCCGCGTCAACGTCGGCCTGCCCTCGACGCTGACCGGGCTCGGCCCGGACGCGGCCGCCGAGATGCTCGCGCACGTCAACGCGGTCACCGACACCGTCGACCTGCTCGATGCCGACATCCGCGGGGAGTGGCTGGCCACGATCGCGCGTCTGGCCGATCGCGACGATCTGCACGGCAGCCTGGTCGGCCGTTTCGTCCGCATCGGCGTCGACGGAGCGGTGTTCACCACCAGCGAAGCAGCGCGACGCATGCGCCGCGCCTTGAGCATCGGGGCACCAGCCGACGAGAAGTCGGCCTGGATCGAGGGTTTTCTGTCCGGCAGCGGGCTGCTGCTGGTGCATGACACCGAACTGCTTTCTGTTATCGACGAATGGCTGACCGTTTTGACGGCAACGGAGTTCACTGACGTATTGCCGGTGGTGCGTCGGACCTTCAGCACCTTCGACGCGGGCATCAAACGCAACATCGGGCATGCGGTGGCCACGGCAGGCACCGCTGTCCACACCGAATTCGCCATCGACGCCGAACGCGCCCGCCCCGCGGTGATCGCGGCGGCGGCCATCTTCGCACGAGGTATCGCCCATGACTGACGAGACCATCTCCGACGAACGGGACCGCCGGTGGCGGCTGGTGCTGGGGTCGGACGCGGAGTCACTGCCGAGCCTGCAAGGCGGTGATGTCGACATGGACAAAGCGCTGTCGGCGCTCTATGACCGCAAAGGGGGACTCGGCGGTTCGGCTCCATCGGTGGCGCGTTGGCTGGGTGATATACGAAAGTACTTCCCCAGCACGGTGGTTCAGGTGATGCAGCAGGATGCCATCGAACGGCTCAACCTGCGCATGCTGCTGCTCGAACCGGAGATGATGGACAGCGTCGTACCGGACCTGTCATTGGCCACGACGCTCATCACGCTGGGGCAGGCCATTCCCGACGAATCCAAGGCGTCGGCCCGGGCCCTGGTGCGCAAGGTCGTCGAGGACATCGAGCGGCGCATCGCCGGCGGCACCCGGGCCACGCTGCGCGGGGCGCTGTCCCGCAATGCCCGCACCAGCCGTCCGCTGGCGTCCGACATCGACTGGAACCGCACCATCGCGCGCAACCTGAAAACGTTTCAGCCCGAACTGAACACGATCATCCCCGAACGGCTGGTCGGGTTCCGTCGGGCCGGCCGCTCGGTGACCAAGGACATCGTGCTGGCCATCGACCAGTCCGGGTCGATGGCCGAATCGATTGTGTACTCCGCGGTTTTCGGCGCGGTGATCGCCTCGATGCGGTCGCTGCGCACGTCGCTCGTGGTGTTCGATACCGAAGTTGTCGACCTCACCGACCTGCTCGACGACCCCGTCGACGTGCTGTTCGGCACTCAACTCGGCGGCGGCACCGACATCAACCGGGCCATCGCGTACTGCCAGACCCTGATCAGCCGCCCGGTCGACAGCATCTTCGTCCTGATCTCCGACCTCTACGAGGGCGGTGTCCGCGACGAGATGCTCGCCCGCGTCAGACAACTCGTCGACGCGGGCGTCCAGATGGTGGTGCTGCTGGCGTTGTCCGATTCGGGCGCACCGTCGTTCGACCGGGAGATCGCCGCCGATCTGGCCGCCATGGAGATCCCGGCGTTCGCCTGCACGCCCGACGCGTTTCCCGAGCTGCTGGCCCTGGCCATCAACAAGGGCGACATCCGCGGTTGGGCGGACCGAACCGGCCTCGCCCAGCGCGGGATGGACGCGCCCTAGGCCCGCTGGCTGGAAACCGAGATGACCTCGCCGGTGAGGTAGCTCGAGTAGTCGCTGGCCAGGTACGCGATGGTGGTGGCGATCTCCCAGGGTTCGGCCGCGCGACCGAACGCCTCATCCGAGGACAGCCGGTCCAGCAGGGCCGCATCGGCCGACTTCTCCAGGAACTTGTGCCGCGCGATGCTCGGCGACACCGCGTTGATCCGGACCCCGTGCTCGACGGCTTCGATGGCGCTGCACCGGGTCAGCGCCATCACACCGGCCTTGGCGGCGGCGTAATGGGACTGAGAATGCTGCGCGCGCCAGCCGAGGACACTGGCGTTGTTGACAATCACTCCACCGTGCTCGACGTCGCGGAAGTAGCGCAAGGCCGCGCGGGTCGCCCGCATCACCGAGGTCAGCGTGACGTTGAGGACGCGGTCCCACTCGTCGTCGGTCATGTCGACCAGCGGGGTTTCGCCCCCCAGACCGGCATTGTTGACCAGCACGTCCAGGCGGCCCATCTTTTCGACCGACCGGGCGATCAGCGCGTCGACCGCCTCGGTGGAGGTGACGTCGCAGACCACAGCCTCGACCCGACCCAGGCCGAGCTCGGCCAGCTGGTCGCGGGTCTCGTTCAACCGGCGCTCGTGGTAGTCGGACACCACTACGTCGGCACCCTCGAGCAGCGCACGCCGCGCGGTGGACGAGCCGATGCCGGTGCCCGCGGCGGCGGTGACCAGGACGACCTTGCCCGCCAAGAGGCCGTGGCCCTCAACCTCGTTCGGAGCGATGGACAGATCGGTCATCAGTCTTCTCCTATGGTCTTCGCACGAGCGCTCATCCGCGAGCCTCTCGGGGTAGGCCGAGCACCCGCTCGGCGATGATGTTGCGCTGGATTTCGTTGGACCCGCCGTAGATGGTGTCCGAACGGGAGAACAAGTACAGCCGCTGCCACTCGTCGAACTCGCCCCCGGGCAGCGTCAGCCCGGCCGTGCCCTGCACGTCCATGGCGATCTCGCCGAGCTCGCGATGCCAGTTGGCCCACAACAGCTTCGACACGTTGTCTTGGCCAGGTTGTTCGACATCCATGGTGGCCAGGGAGTAGGACCGCATGGCCTGCAGGCCGGTCCACGACTCGGTCAGCCGCTGGCGGATCAGCGGGTCGTCGGCCGCACCGGTGCGCTTGGCCAGCTCGACGAGGTTGGAATGCTCACGCGCGTAGCGGATCTGCTGACCCAGCGTGGATACCCCGCGCTCGAAGGTGAGCGTGCCCATCGCCACGCGCCAGCCGTCACCTGGCTGGCCGACGACGAGGGACGCCTCAGTGCGGGCGTCGTCGAAGAACACCTCGTTGAACTCGGAGTCTCCGGTCAGCTGGATGATCGGGCGGATCTCGGCGCCCGGCTGATCCAGCGGCACCAGCAGATAGGACAACCCGGCGTGCCGCTTGGAGCCCTTCTCGGTGCGCGCGACCACGAAGCACCACTGTGCCCAGTGTGCGAGTGACGTCCATACCTTCTGGCCGTTGATCACCCACTCGTCACCGACCAGCTCGGCCGTTGTCGCGACGTTGGCCAGGTCACTGCCGGCGTTGGGCTCGGAGTAGCCCTGGCTCCACAGCTCGGTGACGTCGAGGATCTTGGGCAGGAACCGCTGCTGCTGTTCGGGGGTGCCGTACTCGATGAGCGTCGGCCCGAGCAGTTCCTCGCCCAGGTGGTTGACCTTGTCGGGCGCGTTGGCGCGGGCGTACTCCTCATAGAAGGCGACGCGGTGCGCGACCGACAGGCCGCGGCCGCCGTGCTCCACCGGCCAGCCGAGGCAGGTCAGACCCGCCGCGGCCAGATGCTGATTCCACGCCCGTCGTTCTTCGAAGGCTTCGTGCTCACGCCCCGGTCCGCCCAGGCCCTTGAGCGCTGCGAATTCGCCTACAAGATTGTCTGCGAGCCACTGCCGGACCTCGGCCCGGAACTCCTGGACCTCTATCACCCCTGTAGGCTAACCTACCAAGCACTTGCTTTGTTAAGGGAGCATCGATGACGAGCGATCGCCGCACCGTTCCAGCGGTGCTGGACCGGATTGCCGTGCAGTATTCGGACCATGAGGCCCTGGTCAGTACCGCCGGCGGAGCCGGCGATCCAGCCTTAGATCAGCGACTGACATACCGAGACCTGCGCGCGCACGTACGCCAAGCCGCCGCGGCGATGATCGACCTCGGTGTCGAACCCGGCGACCGCGTGGCGATCTGGTCGCCCAACACCTGGCACTGGGTGGTGGCCTGCCTGGCCATCCACTACGCGGGCGCACAGATGGTGCCGCTGAACACGCGCTACACCGCCAGCGAGGCCACCGACATCCTGGCCCGCACCGAGGCTCCGCTGCTGATCGCCGCGGGCGAGTTCCTCGGATCGGACCGCGCCGCCGAGCTGAACCGCGATGCGCTGCCCGCTTTGCGCCACATCGTGCGGGTGCCGATCGACAAGAACGACGGCACGTGGGATGAGTTCGTGGCGCGAGGCACTGACCTCGAGGGCGTCGACGCGCGCGCCGCGGCGGTCCAACCCGACGACGTCTCCGACATCCTCTTCACCTCCGGCACCACGGGACGCAGCAAGGGCGTGCGGTGCGCACACCGCCAGTCGCTCGACGGATCTGCGGCCTGGGCCGAGTGCGGTCAAGTCACCAGCGCCGACCGCTACCTGTGCATCAACCCGTTCTTCCACAACTTCGGCTACAAGGCCGGCATCCTGGCCTGCCTGCAGACTGGCGCGACGCTGTACCCGGTGCTCACGTTCAAGCCCGAGCAGGTGCTGAAAACCATCGCCGAACAGCGCATCACTGTGCTCCCCGGTCCGCCGACCATCTTCCAGACCCTGCTGGACCATCCCAACCGCGCCGACTACGACCTGTCCTCGCTGCGCTTCTCGGTGACCGGAGCGGCCGTCGTCCCGGTGGTCCTGATCGAGCGGATGCAATCCGAACTCGACATCGATATCGTCCTGACCGCCTACGGCCTGACCGAGGCGGCCGGATTCGGCACCATGTGTAGCGCCGACGACGATGCCGTCACCGTGGCCACCACCTGCGGCCGGCCCATCGCCGATTTCGAACTACGCCTGGATGATTCGGGCGAGGTGCTCCTGCGCGGACCCAACGTCATGCTCGGCTACCTCGATGATCCAGCCGCAACGGCCGGCACCATCGACTCTGAGGGCTGGCTACACACCGGCGACATCGGCACGCTCGACGCGCGCGGCAACCTGACCATCACCGATCGTCTCAAGGACATGTACATCAGCGGTGGGTTCAACGTGTACCCGGCCGAGATCGAGCAGGTCCTGGCCCGCTTGGACGGGGTCACCGAATCCGCGGTGATCGGCATTCCCGACGAGCGGCTCGGCGAAGTCGGCAAGGCCTACGTGGTGCTCAAGCCCGGGGTGGCGCTCGATGAGGCCGCCGTGATCGCTTACGCGCGTGAGCATCTGGCGAACTTCAAGGCGCCGCGGTCAGTGGAATTTCTGGATGTGCTGCCGCGAAATCCGGGCGGCAAGGTGATCAAACCGGTGCTGCGCAGCAGAGGGACCCGAGAAGGGGTGCAATGGACCTGACATTCGACGACGAGACCGAGGCCTTTCGGGCCGAGGTCCGCGACTTCCTGACGGCCAACCGGGACTCGTTCCCGACGAAGTCGTACGACACCCTTGAGGGTTTCGAACAGCACCGCCGTTGGGACAAGGTGCTTTTCGACGCCGGACTGTCGGTGATCGCCTGGCCCAAGGAGTACGGCGGCCGCGACGCCACCCTGCTGCAGTGGGTGGTGTTCGAGGAGGAGTACTTCCACGCCGGGGCACCTGGCAGGGCCTCCGCCAACGGCACCGCGATGCTGGCCCCGACACTGTTCGCGCACGGCACCGAGGAACAACTTCAGCGCGTGCTGCCGAAGATGGCCAGTGGCGAGGAGATCTGGGCGCAGGCCTGGTCCGAGCCCGAGTCGGGCAGCGATCTGGCCTCGCTGCGCTCGACAGCCACGCAGGTCGACGGCGGCTGGAAGCTCAACGGACAGAAGATCTGGAGCTCACGCGCACCGTTCGGTGAGCGCGGCTTCGGCCTGTTCCGCTCCGACCCGGAGGCGCAGCGTCACAAGGGTCTGACCTACTTCATGTTCGACCTCAAGGCTCCCGGGATCACCGTGCGCCCGATCGCGCAGCTCGGCGGGGACACCGGATTCGGCGAGATCTTCCTCGACGACGTGTTCGTCCCGGACCACGACGTGATCGGCGGCGTGCACGAGGGCTGGCGCGCCGCGATGAGCACGTCGAGCAACGAGCGCGGCATGTCGCTGCGCAGCCCGGCCCGATTCGTGGCACCTGCGGAACGTCTTGTGTCGCTTTGGAAGTCGAATCCAGACCCGGTGTTCACCGACCGGGTGGCCGACGCCTGGATCAAGGCGCAGGCCTACCGGCTGCACACCTTCGGCACCGTGACCCGGCTGGCCAACGGCGGTGAACTGGGAGCCGAGTCCTCGGTGACCAAGGTGTTCTGGTCCGACCTGGACGTCGCCCTGCATCAGACCGCGCTGGACATGCAAGGACCCGACGCCGAGCTCGCAGACCACTGGACCGAAGGCCTGCTGTTCGCGCTCGGCGGCCCGATCTACGCCGGCACCAACGAGATCCAGCGCAACATCATTGCGGAGCGGCTCCTCGGCCTGCCGCGGGAGGCAAAGTGAACTTCGAAATCGACGAACAGCAGCGGGACTTCGCGGCCAGCATCGACGCCGCACTGGGCGCCGCCGATGTCCCGGCTGCGGTACGCGCGTGGGGTGACGGTGACACCGCACCTGGCGCCAAGGTGTGGGCACAGCTGACCGACCTCGGAGTGACCGCTCTGCTGGTGCCGGAGAAGTACGACGGCATCGAGGCCCACCCGGTCGACCTCGTCGTCGCCCTGGAGCGGTTGGGCTATTGGGCGGTGCCCGGTCCGGTGACCGAATCCATCGCCGTGGCACCGATCCTGCTCGCGAACGACGAACGCTCCGCACAACTCGCCTCCGGCGAGCTGATCGCCACCGTCGCGATGCCTCCGCAGGTGCCGCGCGCCGTCAACGCCGATGTCGCGGGACTTACCCTACTGGCCGCCGACGGTCAGGTCGGCGATGCGACGGTGGGCGCCGCCCACGATTCCGTCGACCCGGCCCGAAAGCTGTTCGACGTCACCGCATCCGGTGACACGCAGGCCGCGGACACCGCACGGGCCTACGAGTTCGGTGTGCTGGCGACCGCCGCCCAGCTGGTCGGTGCCGGCCAGGCCGTGCTGGATCAGTCCGTCGAATACGCCAAGCAGCGCACCCAGTTCGGCCGGATCATCGGCTCGTACCAGGCCATCAAGCACAAGCTGGCCGATGTGCTCATCGCCGTCGAAATGGCCCGCCCGCTGGTCTACGGTGCGGCGCTGTCGCTGGCGGAGGGATCGCCCCACACCGCACGTGACATCAGCGCCGCCAAGGTGGCCGCCGCCGACGCCGCGCTGCTGGCCGCCCGCTCGGCGCTGCAGACCCACGGCGCCATCGGGTTCACCCAGGAACACGACCTGTCCCTGGCACTGCTGCGCGTACAGGCGTTGCGCAGCACCTGGGGCGACCCCACTACCCATCGCCGTCGACTCCTGGAGGCCCTCTCGTGAGTGAAGAACGCCAACTGCTGCGGCAAACCGTCGCCGCGCTGGTCGACAAGCACGCCTCCCCCGAGGCCGTGCGCACGGCGATGGAATCCGAACGCGGCTACGACGAGAAGCTGTGGAGCCTGCTGTGCGAGCAGGTAGGCGCGGCCGCCCTGGTGGTCCCAGAGGAACTCGGCGGCGCCGGCGGCGAACTTGCCGACGCCGCAGTGGTTCTCGAAGAGCTCGGCAAGGCCCTGGTGCCCACCCCGCTGCTGGGCACCACGGTCGCCGAACTCGCCCTGCTGGCCGTGGGCGATCACGAACCGCTCGAAGGTCTTGCCGAGGGCGCGTCCATCGGCACCGTGGTGTTTGACGCCGAGTACGTCATCAACGGTGACGTGGCCGATGTCGTCATCGCCGCCGACGGGGAGAACCTGACCCGCTGGACCACGTTCACCGCGACCCCCAAAACCACCATGGATCTGACCCGGCGGCTGTCCGCGGTGATCCCCGGTGACACCGCCGCCCTCGGCGCCGATCCCGGCCTGTCCGACACCGCGGCCCTGCTGATGGCCGCTGAACAGATCGGTGCCGCGTCGCGCTGCCTGGACCTCACCGTCGCCTACACCAAGGACCGGGTTCAGTTCGGCCGCGCCATCGGCAGCTTCCAGGCGCTCAAGCACCGGATGGCCGATCTGTACGTCAAGGTGTCCTCGGCACGCGCCGTCGTCAACGACGCCATCGCCGACCCGTCGCCCACCACGGCTTCCCTGGCCCGCTACTTCGCCAGCGAGGCGCTGTCCGCGGTGACCGCCGAAGCCATCCAGCTGCACGGCGGCATCGCGATCACCTGGGAAAGCGACATCCAGCTGTACTTCAAGCGCGCCCACGGCAGCGCCCAGCTGCTGGGTCCGCCCCGCGAGCATCTGCGTCGGCTCGAAGCCGAAGTGTTCTAACGCGTGCCCATCTTTCGCCGAAATCGCATTCCAGCAGGCGTTTACTCGCACTTTCCCTGCTGGAATGCGGTTTCGGCAGTTAGGGCAGCGTTGCTAACCTCAGTTCGATGACCGATCACGTCGCACTACGAGCCGGGATCCCGCCGTTCCACGTCATGGACGTGTGGCTGGCTGCGGCCGAACGTCAACGCACGCACGGCGATCTGGTCAACCTCTCGGCCGGGCAGCCCAGCGCCGGGGCCCCAACTGCGGTGCGCGACGCCGCCGTCGCCGCGCTGAACGCGGGTCCACTCGGATACACCGTCGCGCTCGGTATCCCGGAGCTGCGCGCCGAGATCGCCGCGTCGTACCGCAAGTACGGCGTCGAGGTGAGTGTCGACGAGGTGGTGCTCACCACCGGGTCCTCGGGCGGATTCCTGCTGACCTTCCTGGCCTGTTTCGACGTCGGCGACCGGGTCGCGATCGCCAGCCCCGGCTATCCCTGCTACCGCAACATCCTGACAGCGCTGGGCTGCGAGGTGGTCGAGATCCCGTGTGGCCCCGAGACCCGGTTCCAGCCGACCGTCGAGATGCTCGAAGCGCTCGATCCCCCCGTGGCGGGCGTGATCGTCGCGAGCCCGGCCAACCCGACCGGCACCGTCATCCCGCCTGTCGAATTGGCCGCGATCGCTCGCTGGTGCGACCGGACGGGCGCGCGGTTGATCAGCGACGAGGTCTACCACGGCCTGACCTATCCGGGCGCCCCCGAGACCAGTTGCGCGTGGGAGACCTCGCGGAATGCCGTGGTGGTCAACAGCTTCTCCAAGTACTTCGCCATGACCGGCTGGCGGTTGGGCTGGTTGCTGGTGCCCACCGAACTGCAGCGTGCGGTCGACCGGCTCACCGGCAACTTCACCATCTGCCCGCCCGCGCTGGCACAGCACGCCGCGGTGGCCGCCTTTACCCCGGACGCGCTGGCTGAGGCCGACGGCCTGCTCTCGCACTACGCCGACAACCGCACACTGCTGCTCGACGGGCTGCGTGGCATCGGCATCGATCGGCTGGCGCCGGCCGACGGCGCCTTCTATGTGTACGCCGACGTCAGCGATCACACCGACGACTCCCTGGCCTGGTGCTCAAAGCTGTTGGCCGACACCGGCGTCGCCATCGCACCCGGCATCGACTTCGACACCGTGCGCGGCGGCGCCTATGTGCGGCTGTCCTTCGCGGGCCCGACCAGCGATATCGAAGAGGCGTTGCGCCGCATCGGTTCCTGGCTGAACTAGCTCGACTCTGCGGTGAGGGCGCGGCCCACCCGCACTTTCACACCCTGAGCGCAGAGTCGACGGCTTTTAGGTCGGCACGGTCCACGTCGGCCAGATCGATACCCTTGGTTTCCCTGGCGAAGTACACCGCGACCAGGGTGATGATCGAGGCACCGGCCAAATAGATCGCGATCGGCACCGACGAGCCGAATTCGCTCAACAACCGCACGGCGATGATCGGCGCCAGTGAACCCGCCACGATCGCGGTTACCTGATAGCCAAGGGAGACACCGGAATAGCGCATCCTGGTGGGGAACATCTCCGACATCATCGCCGGCTGCGGCGCATACATGAAGGCATGGAACAGCAGGCCGATGACGACGGCCGACATGATCACCAGATGGTTCTGGCTGTCCATCATCGGGAAGGCGAAGAATCCCCAGGCTCCGGTGGCGACGGTACCGATCAGGTACACCGGGCGCCTGCCGACGCGGTCCGACAATGCGCCGACCAGTGGGATGGCCACGAGGTGCACCGCATGGGCGACCAACAGCCAGCGCAGGATCGAACCGGTGTCAGCGTGCGCGTGCACCTTCAGGTACGTAATCGAGAACGTGACGACCAGGTAGTACATGATGTTCTCGGCGAAGCGCAGCCCCATCGCGGTCAGAACGCCGCGCGGGTAGCGCCGCAGCACCTCGACGGCGCTGAACGACGACGCCTTGAGCTGTTCGGCTTCCTGCTGTGCCGCAACGAAGATCGGCGCGTCGGTGACCTTCGTGCGGATGTAGTAGCCGATCAGTACCACCACCGCCGACAGCCAGAACGCGACCCGCCAGCCCCAGGACAGGAAATCCGAATCCGACAGGGTGCTGGTGAGTACCAGCAGCACGACGGTGGCCAGCATGTTGCCGACCGGAACCCCTGCCTGTGGCCAGCTCGCCCAGAAACCACGGCTCCGATCGGGGCTGTGCTCGGCCACCAACAGCACCGCCCCACCCCATTCGCCACCGACCGCGAATCCCTGGAGGAATCGCAGCACCACCAGCAGGGTCGGCGCCCAAGATCCGATCTGCCCGTACGTCGGCAGACATCCCATCAGGAAGGTCGCGACACCGACCAGAAGCAGCGAGAACTGCAGCAGCTTCTTGCGGCCGTACTTGTCGCCGAAGTGGCCGAACACGATGCCGCCCAACGGCCGCGCCACGAACCCGACCGCGTAGGTGACGAACGCCGCCAGGATCGCGTCCAGGTCGCTACCGGACTGCGCGAAGAACACCTTGCTGAAAACCAGCGTCGCGGCCGTGCCGTACAGGAAGAACTCGTACCACTCGACGACCGTGCCGGCCATGGACGCGGTGACGACACGTTTCAGGCCGGTGGTCGTCGAGAACTCAGCGAGGGCCTCAGTTCCGTTGTGATCGGCGGCACACATGGTGTGTGAGTATGCAGGTCGGTGTGACCCCGCGTTGGACTACCCCTGAATCAGCGGTGCGCCTGTGGCGGCCTGGACTTCGTCGAACGTGAGGCCTTCAGCGGCCTCGACAAGGGTGAGCGTGCCGTCGCCGGGGATGTCGATGACGGCCAGGTCGGTGATGATCCGGTGGACGACGCGTTCTCCGGTCAACGGCAGCGTGCAGCTCTCGACAATCTTCGGCTGCCCCGACTTGTCGACATGTTCCATCAGGACGATGACCCGACCGGCCCCGTGGACGAGGTCCATCGCCCCGCCCATGCCCTTGACCATCTTCCCCGGGACCATCCAGTTCGCCAGGTCACCGAAGCGCGACACCTGCATGCCGCCCAGCACGGCGACGTCGATGTGGCCGCCGCGGATCATCCCGAACGACAGCGCCGAATCGAAGAACGCGGCGCCGGGGAGCACCGTCACCGTTTCCTTGCCGGCGTTGATGAGGTTGGCATCGATCTCGTCGGCCGTCGGGTACGGTCCGGTGCCCAGGATCCCGTTCTCCGAGTGCAGGGTGACGTGCACATCGGGGTCCAGATAGCCGGGGATCAGCGTCGGGAGGCCGATTCCGAGGTTCACGTACTGTCCGTCCGACAGTTCGCGCGCCGCGCGGGCGGCCATCTGCGCGCGGGTCCAGCCTTTGGTGATCACCGAATCCGTCATGCGGACACCTCTGTCTCCTCGCGCACGGTGCGCTTCTCGATGCGTTGTTCCTGCGGTCCCGTCTCGACGATCCGCTGCACGAACACGCCCGGAAGGTGGACCTGCTCGGGATCCAGTTCGCCTGGCTCGACCAGCTTTTCGACCTGCGCGATGGTGATCCGGCCGGCCATGGCGACCAGCGGGTTGAAGTTCATCGCAGTCTTGTCGAAAACCAGGTTGCCGTGGGTGTCACCGACGGCGGCGTGCACGAGGGCGAAATCGGCGTGGATGCCGGTCTCCATCACGTATCGCCTGCCGTCGAACTCGCGGGTCTCCTTGGGCGGCGAGGCCACTGCGACCGAACCGTCCGCCGCGTAGCGCCACGGCAGCCCGCCGTCGGCAACGAGGGTGCCGACCCCGGCCAGCGTGTAGAAGGCGGGGATACCGGCCCCACCGGCGCGCAACCGCTCAGCAAGCGTGCCCTGAGGGGTCAGCTCGACTTCGAGCTCACCGGCCAGGTACTGACGCGCGAACTCCTTGTTCTCCCCGACGTAGGACGCCGTCACGCGTCGGATGCGCCCCAGGCCCAGCAGAACGCCGAGACCCACGCCGTCGACACCGCAGTTGTTGGAGAACACCGAAAGGTCCTTGGCGCCGGAATCGGCCACGGCCTGAATCAGGCTGTCCGGAATCCCGCAAAGCCCGAATCCTCCGACTGCCACCGATGCGCCATCACCGATGTCGGCGACCGCCTCGTGGACGTCAGCGACCTGCTTACTGGCCATACTTCATGCTCCTGCGTTCGTTCAGTGGATCAATCGCCTATGCGAGGACATCACCATTGGGCTGGGCAACGCAAGGCCCATCAGTGCACCGGCCGGGTTGTGTCCGCTCAGGTGACACCGCGCGCCACCGGCGTCCATTGAGTGGACGCTAGAGTCAGTGGCTGTGACCGACGGCGTAGCTGGCACTCCAGTGATCACGCGGGCCGCGGCGATCCTGCGCGCCCTCGCCGACGCCCGGTCGGACGGGCTCACCACAACCGAGCTCGCCCGCACCACGGACATGCCGCGCGCGACGGCGCACCGCATGCTCACCGCGCTGGCCGGCGAAGGCCTCGTCGACCGCGCCTCCGACACCGGGTTGTGGTTCCTGGGGCCGGAGGTCTACTTGCTGGGTTCGGTGGCCGCCGCCCGCTACGACGCGGCGCCGCTGGCCACCGATATTCTCCGTGCTCTGACGCGTGACACTGGGGAGAGCGCGTTCCTGTCAGCCCGCCGGGGCGATGAATCGGTATGCGTGTCCGCCGAAGAAGGCAGTTTTCCGTTGCGCTCACATGTGCTGTATCCGGGCAAGCGGTTCCCTCTCGGTGTCGCCTCGGCCGGAATCGTCATGCTCGCGCATCTTCCCGATTCGGAGATCGCGGCGTACCTCGATCGTGTTGACCTGACCGCAGATTGGGGTGCGGTGCACTCACCGGCTCAGCTTCGACGCCGCATCGAACAGACCAGGATCAGCGGCTACTCGGTCAACCCGGGCCTGATCGTCGAGGGCAGCTGGGGTATCGGCGCGGCGGTGTTCAACGAGCTCGGTCAACCGATGTGGGCGCTGAGCCTCACCGGAGTGGAGATGCGCTTCGACGCCCGACGCCAGGCCGCGCTCGGAGAGTCGTTGCTGCTGGCCGCACACGCGCTCAGCCAACGCCTGAAGCGGAAGCGACTCAGTGGTGGAGGACGCGCTGCGCGAGATGCTGACGCGGGTGGCCGATGAGGACAGCCGACCGGCGTTTCGGTTGCCGACACACGGGAGCGGTGGCCTGCACCCAGGTGTCGACCTCGACGACAAGGAAGCCCTCGCCGAACGGCTGGGCGACAATGCTCGTCCCTGACGTCAGGGTATTGATCTACGCCATCCGTGCGGACAGCGCCGAACATGAGTCGTACGCCGCGTGGCTTTCGGAGGCACTGAACGCGGACGAACCGGGATCAGTGATCTGGCGCTCTCCAGTGTCATCCGGATACTGACCAACCACCGGGTGTTCCGCGAGCCGAGTTCGACGGCGCAAGCATTCGAGGCGTGCCGTGCGATACGGTCCGCACCGTCGGCCGTGCCGCTGCGTCCCGGGCCACGCCACTGGTCCATCTTCGACTCGCAATGCGCCGGGACGGGAGCGAAGGCGAATGCGGTTCCGGACGCCTTCCACGCCGCGCTCGCCATCGAGAACGGCGCCACCTGGATCACCACAGACGTGCCTTTGCGCGGTTCCCCGGATTACGCTGGCGGACACCGTTCGACTGAAGTTGACTGGCAGGTATGCCATTCATCGAGCACGACCGCGGGCGGGCCTACTACCGGCACTGGGCCGCACCGGAACCCCGTGCAGCGGTCATCTTTCTCCATGGATTCGGTGAACACACCGGGGTCTATCACCGCTACGGATTCGCCCTCAACGCCGTGGGCATCGACCTGTGGGCCGTCGACCAGTTCGGGCACGGCCTGACCCCCG